>JBKPND010000062.1:0-16322 GCA_046732465.1 Actinomycetota bacterium | reverse complement strand
GGCTCGATCGTGAAGGTGCCCTTGTTCTCCTCGGCATCCTCGCCCGCGATCTTCGGGACTTGGAAATCTGGCAGGGTGGTCATTGCTTCCATCACTTCTCTTTCTTCCTGGTGGGGGTTACTTCGAGTACAGCTCGACGATGAGCTGTTCCTCGACCGGTGCGGAGATCTCGGTTCTCTCAGGGAGCCTCAGCACCTTGGCGTTAAGTGAGTCGTGGTCGGCCTGGAGCCAGGCCGGCACTCCGGACGTGAGCTCGGTCGCGTCGCGAACCACGTCGGTGGCCCCGCTGCTCGACTTGATGGTGATCACGTCGTCCGGCTTCACCTGATAGCTGGGGATGTCGACGCGGCGGCCGTTCACCGTCCAGTGGCCGTGGCTGATCAGCTGCCTGGCCTGGCGACGGGAGGCCGCGAAGCCAAGGCGCACGAGGACGTTGTCCAGGCGGCACTCGAGCAGCCGCAGCAGGTTCTCGCCGGTGACGCCCTCCTGGCGGCTCGCCTTGTCGTAGTAGCCGGCGAACTGCTTCTCGAGCACCTGGTAGTAGCGCTTCGCCTTCTGCTTCTCGCGGAGCTGCGCCCGGTACTCGGACTGGCGCATCCGGCCGCGGCCGTGCTCGCCCGGCGGATAGGAGCGGCGCTCGACGCCGCACTTGTCCGTGAAGCAGCGGGCGCCCTTGAGGAACAGCTTCTGCCCCTCGCGGCGGCACTGCTTGCACTGAGCACCTGTGTCGCGGGCCATCAGACACGCCTCCGCTTGCGGGGGCGACAGCCGTTGTGGGCCTGGGGCGTCACGTCCTTGACCGTCGTCACGTCGAGCCCGGCGGCCTGCAGCGAGCGGATCGCCGTCTCCCGGCCGGAGCCGGCGCCCTTGGCGAACACCTCGACCTTCTCGAGGCCGTGCTCCATGCCCTTCTTGGCGGCGGAGTCGGCGGTCACCTGCGCGGCGAACGGGGTCGACTTGCGAGAGCCCTTGAAGCCGGCGGATCCGGCGGACTCCCAGGCGATCACGTTCCCCTCGGTGTCGGTGAGGGTGACGATGGTGTTGTTGAACGAAGTCTTGATGTGGGCCTGCCCGTAGGTGACGTTCTTGCGGACGCGGCGTCGCGAGCGACCCTTCTGCGCACGTGGCATCTAGTCGGTCCCTCTCCGGCTCACTTGGGCTGCGGCGCCTTCTTGCGGCCCGCAACGCTCATCCGGCGCGGGCCCTTGCGGCCCCGCGCGTTGGTCTTCGTGCGCTGGCCGCGAACCGGCAGTCCACGGCGATGGCGCAGGCCCCGGTAGGAGCCGATCTCCTGGAGACGCTTGATGTCCTGCGAGCGCTCGCGGCGGAGGTCACCCTCGACCTCGCGGTTCTCGACGGCCTCGCGAAGCTTGACCACCTCGTCCTCGGTGAGGTCCTTGATCGGCGTGTTCGGATCGACGCCGGTCTCCTTGAGGATCTCGTTGGCCGTGGAGCGGCCGATCCCGAAGACGTAGGTGAGGCCGATCTCGGCCCGCTTGTTGAGGGGGATGTTGACTCCGGCGATGCGCGCCATCAGCCCTGCCTCTGCTTGTGGCGCGGGTTGGGACAGATCACGAGAACGGCTCCGCCACGGCGGATCACCTTGCACTTCTCACACATCGGCTTTACTGAAGCTCGGACCTTCATTCCCCTTCTTTCGTGGGGTCGTATCGGACTGGGAGTAGGCCCCTCGGCCCCAGGAGTCGGGCCGATAGGCAGAAGAAACGCCGGCCACGCCAGGCGTGAACCGACGCGTGAAAGTCTAGCAGCGTGCGTGCGTAAGCCGTGCGTGGCACGGTATCGCGTGGTAGAAGCATCGCGTGGCGACGGAAACGAGGGAGATCGGGGCCCAGAGGGCCGGCGAGGAGCGCGTCACGCCGCTCGAGCTCTTCTTCGACCTGGTCTTCGTCCTCTCGTTCACCCAGGTCACGCTGAAGATGGCGGAGAACCCCGGCTGGGAGAGCCTCGGCGAGGGACTGCTGATCCTCGCGGCCGTCTGGTGGGCCTGGTGCGCTTACGGCTGGCTCACGAACAGCATCGACCCGGACGAGAACCTCAACCGGGTCTGCATGTTCGCGGCGATGGGAGGGATGCTGATCGTCTCGCTCACCATTCCGGACGCCTTCGGCGATCGCGGCGTGCTCTTCGGCTGCGCCTATTTCTTCGTGCGAGCCATGCAGCTCGTGCTCTACGTTCGCAACACTCCCGGCGCCTCAGAAGGTGGTGATTTGCAGGCGATTCTCAGGCTCGCGCCGGGATTCCTGCTCGGCTCGGCACTGCTCATCGCGGCCGGGCTGCTCGACGGGGGCGGGCGCGCGTCGGTGTGGATCCTGGCGATCCTGGTCGACTGGTCCACCCCACTGCTCTTCGGCACAGAGGAGTTCCACCTCGATCCGGCGCATTTCGCCGAGCGCCACGGGCTGATCGTGATGATCGCGCTGGGGGAATCGATCCTCGCGGTCGGCGCCGCCGCCGAATTCACCCTGACCGCCGGCCAGGTGTTCGCCGCCCTGTTCGGCATCGCAGCGGTCGCCGCGCTCTGGTGGGCGTACTTCGACGTGGTCGCGATCGTCGCCGAGCGTCGGCTGGCCGAGGGGCCGCCGGGCGAGCAGGCCCCCCTGGCGCGAGATGCCTACAGCTACCTGCACTTCCCGCTGATCGCCGGGATCGTGCTCCTGGCGCTCGGCCTCAAGGAGACCCTCGCGCTGACCGGCGAGGCGCTCGAGACGGTGCCCGCGCTCGCGCTCTGCGGGGGCCCCGCCCTCTACCTGCTCGGTCAGATCGCCTTCCGCGAGCGGACCCTCGGCAGCTTCAGCCCGCACCGCGCCCTGGCGGCGGTCGCGCTGCTCGCCCTGATCCCGCTCGCCCTCGGGGCCGACGCGCTGGTCGCCCTGGCGGCGGTGGCGGCCGTGCTGGCGATCCTGATCGCCTACGAGGCAGTCCACTTCCGCGAGGCGCGGGCGCGCGTTCGCGCCAACCCCTCCGCCTCCCTGGCGGAGATGCGGGGCTGACTCGGCGGTTCCTGCGCCGCCGTTAGTTCTCGAGGTGCCAGGGGGTGAGGATGCGCGGTCCGTCGCCGGTGACGGCCACGGTGAACTCGAAGTGCGCGGCCAGCGAATCGTCGGCCGAGTAGACGGCCCAGCCGTCCGTTCCCATCCGGACCTCGGCCACGCCGGCGTTCACCATCGGCTCGATCGCGAGGACCATGCCCTGCTCGAGGGTCGGGCCCTTGCCCGGATCGCCGAAGTTCGGGATCTGCGGGTCCTCGTGCATGTCGCGGCCGACCCCGTGCCCGACGAGGCTGCGGATGATCGAGAGACCGTCGCGCTCAACGCGAGTCTGGATCGCATGTGAGATGTCGCTGAGGTGGTTGCCCGGCTTCGCCTGCGCGACGCCCTCGAAGAGCGCGTCGCGGGTCGTGTCGAGCAGGGGCTCGGCATCCTCGGGCGCCTCGCCGATCGGCACGGTGATCGCCGCATCCGCCACCCAGCCCTCGTGCGTGACGCCGACGTCGATCGAGAGGATGTCGCCTCGGCGCAGCTCGTAGGGGCCCGGGATCCCGTGGACCACCATCGAGTTCGGCGAGGTGCAGATCGATCCGGGGAAGCCTCGGTAGCCCTTGAACGAGGGCACGGCGCCCTGCGAGCGAATGAATTTCTCGGCGGCCTCGTCGAGCTCCTTGGTGGTCACGCCGGGCCGCGCCTTCGAACGGAGCATCCGCAGGCAGCGCGCCTGGATCCTGCCGGCCTCCGCCATCTCGTCGATCTGAGCGGACGTCTTGCGGATGATCATGCCGCGGTACATCTCACATGCCCTCCTCTTCCTCTCGGCGGAGGGTGGCGATTATCCCGTTGATTCGCTCCTCGACCTCGTCCGGTGACTGCTCGCCGTCCACATGGTTCAGGATGCCACGTTCGTCGTAGTAGTCGACCAGGGGCTCGGTCTTCTCGCGGTAGGTGGCGAGGCGGTTCTTGATCACGTCTGGCTTGTCGTCATCGCGGACGATCAGCTTCCCCCCGTCGATGTCGCAGACCCCCTCCTGCTTGGGCGGGTCGAACTCGACGTGGTAGATATGACTCGGGTTCTCCTCACAGGTGCGACGGCCCCCGAGGCGGCGGAGGATCTCCTCCTCCGGGACGTCGATCAGAAGCACCCCGGTGATCTGGCGACGCAGCTCGGACATCTTCGCGTCGAGGGCCTCGGCCTGCGGAACCGTGCGTGGGAAGCCATCGAGGATGAAGCCGTCGGAGGCCTCCTCCCCCTGGAGGCGCTCGGCGATCACGCCGATGATGACCTCGTCCGGGACCAGGTCGCCCCGATCCATGTACTCCTTGGCCTGCTTCCCGACCTCGGTTCCATCCTTGACCGCGGCCCGCAGGATGTCGCCGGTCGCGTAGTAGGGCAGCCGGAAGTCCTCCTGGAGGCGCTCGCCCTGTGTCCCCTTGCCGCTGCCGGGCGGCCCGAGGAGGATCACGTTCAGCTCTGGCAAGCCGGGGACCCCGCGGCGCGCGTCACTTCAGGAAGCCCTCGTAGTTGCGCATCATCAGCTGGGCCTCGAGCTGCTTGACCGTGTCGAGGGCCACGCCCACGACGATCAGGATCGAGGTCCCGCCGAAGAAGAAGTTGGCCGACGTCTGTGAGATCAGGATCGTCGGCAGCGCCGCGACCGCGCCCAGGTAGAGGGCGCCGGGGAAGGTGAGCCTGGAAAGGATTCGGTCCAGGTATTCGGCGGTAGGTCGTCCGGGTCTTACGCCGGGGATGAACCCGCCGTATTTCTTCAGGTTGTCCGCCTGGTCAACCGGGTTGAAGGTGACCGCCGTGTAGAAGTAGGTGAAGATCACGATGAAGAAGATCTCTCCCACCACGTAGTGCCAGCTGTTGGGACTGAAGAAGTTCGCGAAGTCGTTCCAGAAGTTGTCGCCGGTGCCGCCGAGCAACTGGCCGATCGTCGGCGGGAATGCCATGATCGAGGCGGCGAAGATCACCGGGATGACGCCGGCCATGTTCACGCGCAACGGTAGATAGGTCGATCCGCCGGCGGTCATCCGCCGGCCCACCACGCGTTTGGCGTACTGCACAGGGATCCGGCGCTGCCCCTCTTGGACGAAGACGATCGCCACGATCACCGCCAGTGCGATGAAGGGCATCATCACTACGAAGACCTGATCGGGGTTGTTCCACCACTTGGTGATGCCCTCCGGGATCCGGGAGACGATCGAGGCGAAGATCATCAGGGAGATCCCGTTGCCGATCCCGCGCTGTGTGATGAGCTCGCCCATCCACATCAGCACCGTGCAGCCGGCGGTCAGCGTGATCACGATCAGGAAGACCTTCGGGAAGGTCCGCTCGCCGATCACGCTCGCGCCGCCGGCGCTGAAGGTCCCCGAGGTGAACAGAAAGACATAGCCCAGCGACTGAGCGAAGGCGAGCGCGACGGTCAGGTAGCGCGTGTACTGGGTGATCTTCTGCTGGCCGACCTCTCCCTCCTTCTGGAGGCGCTCCAGCGAGGGCACGACCACCGTGAGGAGCTGCAGGATGATCGAGGCCGTGATGTAGGGCATGATCCCGAGCGCGAAAAGGGAGAGCCGGGAGAGGCTTCCGCCCGAGAAGAGGTTGAGGAAGCCGAGGATGTTCGAACCGCCGACGTTGTCGAGCCCGTCCTTCACCGCGCTCGCGTCCACCCCCGGAGATGGGATGTAGGCGCCCAGCCGGTAGAGGGCCAGGATCGCCGCCGTGAACATCAGCTTCTTGCGGATGTCGGGGACCGAGAACGAGTTGAGGATCGTCTGCAGCATCAGGAGATGACCTCCGTCGAGCCACCGGCGGCCTCGATCTTCTCCTTCGCCTGCGCGCTGAAGGCGTGCGCCTTCACGGTGAGCTTCTTGGAGATCTCGCCCCGCGCCAGGATCTTCACCGGGTGCCGCCGCTTCGCCAGGCCCTTCTCACGGAGCGAGTCGGGCGTCACCTCGTCGTTCGCCTTGAACCGTGCGTCGATGTCGGAGAGGTTCACCGGCTGGCTCTGGGTCCGGAACTTCTCGAACGGCATCGACATCTTCTTGTTCGGCCCTCGCAGCTTGCGCATCCGCATGTGGACCGGGTTCTGGCCACCCTCGTACGCGACCTTGCGTTTGTTGCCCGAGCGCGCGCCGGCACCCTTGTGGCCGCGGCCAGAGGTCTTGCCGTGCCCGGTCCCCACGCCGCGGCCGAGCCGCTTGCGGGGGCGGCGCGAGCCTGGGGCTGGCTTCAGCGTGTGGAGGCCGACCTTCTTCTCGTCAGCCATCTCCCACCTCCACCAGGTGCTCGACCTTGCGGATCATCCCGCGCAGCTGCGGCGTGTCAGGGTGCTTGGACTCGGTGCCGATCCGGCCGAGCTTGAGCGAGCGAAGAGTCGCGCGCTGCGTCTCGGACGCGCCGTTGGAGGACCGGACCTGCTTGAGCTCGACGTCAGCCACTCGAAGGCTCCTCAGCGGCTGGAGCCTCCTCAGCGGGAGCCTCCGCCGCGACCGCTTCCGGCGCAGCGGGTTCCTCGGCCTTCTCCTCCTCAGCCTTGCCGTTCGTCTCGGTTTCGGGCGCGGCGCCGTCACCGACGCCGAGCACCTCGCGGACGGAGATGCCGCGCAGTTTCGCGACGTCCTCGGGCCTGCGAAGGCTGTAGAGGCCCTCCATGGTCGCCTTCACCAGGTTGATCGGGTTCTGCGTTCCGATGCTCTTGGTGAGCACGTCGCGCACACCGCCCAGCTCGAGCACGGCGCGCACGCCGCCGCCGGCGATCACGCCGGTACCGGGGCTGGCCGGTCGCAGCACGACGTGCCCGGCGCCGAAGCGGCCAATCACGCGATGGGTGATCGTCTGCCCGTACTTGGGGACACGGATCAGGTTCTTGCGGGCGTCCTCGACGGCCTTCTGGATCGCCAGCGGGACCTCGCGGGCTTTCCCGTAGCCGATCCCGACCACGGAGTCCTCGTCGCCGACCGCAACCAGGGCGGTGAACGAGAAGCGACGGCCGCCCTTGACCACCTTGGCGACGCGGTTGATCTCGATCACCCGCTCCTGCAGGTCGAGCCCCTTGGGAGAAACGCTCTCTACAGCCATGGAACGGGTGAGGGTAGAGGACGTGAGAGCTCGGTCATCAGAACTTCAGGCCTCCCTCGCGGGCGCCCTCGGCGATCGCCGCGACGCGACCGTGGAAGCGGTATCCGCCCCGGTCGAAGACGCAGGTCTCGACGCCCGCCGCCTTGGCGCGCTCGGCGAGCAACGCCCCGGCCCGCTTCGCCTGCTCCATCGAGTCGAGCTTGCGGAGCTCGGGCTCGGTCCAGGAGGCGGCCGCCAGAGTGCGGCCGGTGTCGTCGTCGATCAGCTGGACGAAGACGCCGCGGTTCGAGCGGTAGACGGAGAGTCGCGGGCGCTCCGCGTTGCCCCGGATCCGCGCCCGCACGCGACGGCGGCGGCGCAGCCTCTGTTGCGGCTTGGTGAGAACGGCCATGACTACGCCCTCTTCCCGACCTTGCGGGCGACGTGCTCCCCCTGGTAGCGCACTCCCTTGCCCTTGTAGGGCTCGGGCGGGCGTGACTTGCGGATGCGCGCGGCCGTCTCGCCGACCAGCTGCTTGTCGATGCCGCGGACGACGACCTCGGTGGGCTGGGGGACCTCGAACTCGATCCCCTCGGGGGCCTCGATCGAGACCGGATGCGAGTAGCCCAGGGACATCTCGAGGTTCTTGCCCCTCAGGTTGGCGCGATAGCCGACGCCCTGGATCTCCAGGCGCCGCTCGAAGCCGTCGGTGACGCCCTCGACCATGTTCGCGATCAGGCTGCGCGTGAGGCCGTGCAGGGCGCGGTGCTCACCGCGGTCCGTGGGCCGGGTGACGGTCAGGGTGCCGTCGTCGACCGAGACCGTCATGTCGCGGCTGACACCTTGGTTGAGCTCGCCCTTGGGGCCCTTGACGCTGACAGCGCCGGGCTTGACGTCGATCTCGACGCCATCCGGGATCTCGATTGGCTTTCTTCCGATTCGACTCATCGCTGCTCCATCACCAGACGTGTGCGACGACCTCGCCGCCGACGCCGCGCTGCCGCGCCTCGTGACCGGTCATGACCCCTCGCGAGGTCGACATGATCGTGGTGCCCATGCCTCCGAAGACGCGGGGGACGTCGTCCTTGGGAACGTAGCGGCGCCGGCCGGGCCGCGAGACCCGCTCCATGCCGCTGATCACCGGGTCCCGGTTCTCGGTGTAGCGCAGGCGCACCTTGATCACCTCGCCGACGCCCCCGGGCTCGACGTTGAAGTCCGTGATGTAGCCCTGCTCCTTGAGGATGCGGGTCATCTCGCGCTTCAGCCGGGAGGCGGGGATCTCCACCTCCTCGTGCTCCGCGATGAGCGCGTTGCGAATCCGGTTCAGGTAGTCGGTGATTGGATCGGTGAGCATGGTTACCAGCTGGACTTGGTCATGCCCGGGACGTAGCCGTTGTGCGCGGCATCGCGCAGGCAGATCCGGCAGAGGCCGAACTTGCGGAAGTACGCCCGCGGCCGGCCACAGCGGCGGCAGCGGTTGTACCCACGGGTCTTGAACTTGGGCTCGCGGCGCTGCCGAACCCTCTGTGATGTCTTCGCCATCAGCTCTCTTCCTTGTCGCTTGAAGTCTTGTCTTCCCCGCCCTCGGCCTTGGTCTCGCCGCCATCCTCGGCCTTGGTCTCGCCCTCGGCGCCCTCCTCGCCTTCCTCGCCCTCCTCGGGCCGGACCGGCTTCTCGTAGGCCTCCGGGTTCTCTTCCTTGAGCTGCTCGAGCGCGGCTGCCTCCGCCTCCGCCCGTTCGCGGGCCTCCTCCTTGCGGCGCTCCTCCTCGGCCTCGGCCTCCGCGTCAGCCTCGCCCGGGCGACCCTCCGGGGAGAAGGGCATGCCCAGGCCGTCGAGCAGCGCGAAGGCCTCCTCGTCGCTCTGTGCCGTGGTGGTGATCGTCACGTCGAGACCGCGGACCTCGTCGATCGAGTCGTAGTCGATCTCGGGGAAGATGATCTGCTCGCGGACGCCCATCGAGTAGTTGCCGCGGCCGTCGAAGGAGCGGGCGCTGAGCCCGCGGAAGTCGCGGATCCGGGGCACCGCGATCGAGGTGAGCCGGTCCAGGAACTCCCACATGCGGGCCCGGCGGAGGGTCACCGCGACACCCACCGGCATCCCCTCCCGCACCTTGAACGAGGCGACCGACTTCTTCGCCCTGCGCACGCTCGGGGCCTGGCCGGCGATCGTGGCGAGCTGTTCCTGCGCCGCCTCCAGCATCTGGGTGTTCTGCTTCGCCTCGCCCAGGCCCATGTTCAGCGTGATCTTCTCCAAGGTCGGTACGGCCATCGGGGTCGAGTAGCCGAAGCGCTGGATCAGCGCGGGCTTGACCTCGCTCTCGTAGAGCTCGCGCAGCCGGGGCGGCGGCGCGGCCTGGGTCTGCTGTTCGGTCGCGGCTTCCATCGCTTAGTCGAGGTCCCTTCCGGTCCGGGCGGCGATCCGCTTGCGCTTGCCTCCGGATCGCTCGACCCGGACGCGGGTCGGCTTGTTGTCCTCGGGGTCCAGCAGCATCACGTTGGAGACGTGGATCGGGCCTTCCTTCTCGATGATGCCGCCGACCTCGCCGCCCTTGGACGCGTCCTTGACGGAGCGCGGGCGCTGGTGGCGCTTCACCATGTTGAGGCCCTCGATGAAGATGAAGCCCTTCTTCGGGTCGGTGCGGATCACGCGGCCTTGCTTGCCGCGGTCCTTGCCGCCGATCACGATCACGTCGTCGTCCTTGCGGACTCGCATCTTCGCCATCAGAGAACCTCCGGAGCCAGGGAGACGATTCGCATGAAGTTCCTCTCGCGCAGCTCGCGGGCCACCGGGCCGAAGATGCGCGTGCCGCGCGGGGCGCCGGTGGTGTCGATCAGCACCGCGGCGTTCTCGTCGAAGGCGATGTAGGTGCCGTCGCCGCGGCCGAGCTGCTTGCGGGTCCGCACGACCACCGCCTCGACGACCTCGCCCTTGCGGACACCCCCGTGCGGGGTGGCCTGCTTGACGGTCGCGGTGATCACGTCGCCGATGCGCGCGTAGCGGCGATCCGATCCGCCCTTGACCCGGATGCAGAGGATCTCCCGGGCGCCGGAGTTGTCGGCGACCCTGAGCTTGGATTCCTGCTGGATCACTTGGCCTTCTCCAGGATCTCGACCAGGCGCCAGCGCTTGGTCCGGGACAGCGGACGGGTCTCGACGACCCTGACCAGATCGCCCTCCCCGGCCTCGTTGCGGGCGTCGTGGGCGTGCAGGGTGCGCGAGCGGCGCACGATCTTCTCGTACTGCGGGTGACGCCGAGCGATCTCGATCGCGACGGTGATGGTCTTGTCCGGCTTACTGGAGACGACCCGGCCCTGCCTGGTCTTGCGGCCCGCCGAGCGGCGCTCCGCGGGCTGGGTGCCCGTGCCCGGCTCGCCCTTGGTGCGGCGCTTGGCCCGGTAGGCGGAGCGGCGGCGGCCGGCCTGCTTGCGGGCGTCGCCACGCGACGCTGCGCGCTCCTCTGGGCTCTGCTGGGGCCGCGACTCGGCCGGACGGCGGGAGCGCTCGAGACGACGACGCGCCTTCCAGTCCAGGCCCTCCAGTTCGTCATCGCCTTCCTCAACAGGTGCCTCAGCGGGGGCCTCCTCCTCAGCCGGAGCCTCCTCCGCGGGAGCCTCCTCCTCGGCAGGGGCCTCCTCAGCCTGGGGCTCCTCCACCGGCGTCTCCTCGGGAGTCTCCTCGGGCGCCTGTTCTTCCTGCTGCTCTTCGTTCTTCTCGTTCTTCTCTTCTTCTGCCATCAGGCCCTCAGCTCGTGTTCAAGATCGATACCGCGCTCCTTGGCGACGGTCAGAAGGCGTGCCACATCTCGGCGCACCTCGGTGATCCGCGACGTGTTCTCGAGCTCGCCGGTGGCGTGCTGGAGCCGCAGCGCGAACTGCTCCTCGCGGGTCTGGCGGATCCGTTCCACCAGCTCGTCGTCCTTCATGTTGTGCGCCTCGGAGGCCTTCATGACGATTGCTCCGCGCCCTCGCGGCGAACGAACTTGGTCTTGATCGGAAGCTTGTTCCCGGCCAGGCGCATCGCGTCCTTGGCGAGATCCTCCGGGACGCCGGCGAGCTCGAACATCACCTTCCCGGGCTTCACGACCGCGACCCAGCCCTCGGGGTTGCCCTTGCCGGACCCCATCCGGGTCTCGGCGGGCTTCTTGGTGATCGGCTTGTCGGGGAAGACGTTGATCCAGACCTTGCCGCCGCGCTTGATCTTGCGCGTCATCGCGACTCGAGCGGCCTCGATCTGGCGGTTGGTGATCCAGCCGCGGTCGAGGGCCTTGAGCCCGTACTCGCCGAAGGCGACGCTGGTGCCGCCCTTCGAGTAGCCCCGGCGCCGGCCGCGCTGCTGCTTGCGGTAACGAACCCGCTTCGGCATCAACATGGCTAACGACCGCCCCCGTCCTCATCGGACTTGTCCGAGCGGAAGCCCTCGGGCATGACCTCGCCCTTGTTGATCCAGCACTTGACCCCGATCCGTCCGGTCGTGGTCTTCGCCTCGATGAAGCCGTAGTCGATGTCGGCTCGCAGGGTGTGGAGCGGGACCCGACCGTCGGAGTAACCCTCGGTGCGAGCCATCTCGGCACCGCCGAGCCGGCCGGAGACCTGGACCTTGACGCCCTTGGCGCCGGAGCGCATGGCGGAGGTCAGTGCGCGCTTCATCGCGCGGCGGAACGCGACCCTGTTCTGGAGCTGCTCCGCGATCGACTGCGCGACCAGCTTCGCGTCCAGCTCGGGGCGCTTGATCTCCTTGATGTTGACCTTGACGGGCTTGCCGGTGAGCTTGTGGAGCTCGCGACGTAGCGCGTCCACCTCGGTGCCCGACTTGCCGATCACGATGCCCGGCCGGGCCGTGGAGATATCCACCTCGACCTCTCCCGAGCCCTTCTTGATCGTGATCTCGGACAGACCGGCATGCGAAAGCTTGTTCTCGATGTGCGAGCGGATCGCGAGGTCCTCGTTCAGGTAGTCCGCGAAGTCGCGCTCGTTGAACCAGTTCGACTTCCAGTCGTGGATGTAGCCGACCCGGAAGCCCTCCGGATGGATCTTCTGTCCCATGTTGTTCCTCAGTCCTCCGGAGTCAGGGCCACGGCGATGTGGCTGGTTCGTTTGTTGATCCGCGTCGCACGGCCGAGAGCGCGCGGCCGGTAACGCCGCAGCGTGGGTCCCTCGTCGACGTGGATGTCCTTGATCAGCAGGTCGTCCGCGACCAGGTCGTGGTTGGTCTCCGCGTTGGCGGCGGCCGACTCGAGCAGCTTGCGGATGTCCTGCGCCGCGCTGCGGGTGGAGAAGCGCAGCAGGGGAAGGGCGTCCTCGAGCGGCAGGCCGCGGATCTGGTCGGCGACCAGGCGGGCCTTGCGGGGAGCCACGCGCACGAAGCGGGCCCGGGCGTTGACCACGGGCCGCTCGGGCGCCTCCCTCTTCGCAGCCGTCTTGCGCGCGGGAGCCTTCTTGGTCTCGGCCTTGGGCTTCGCCTCGGTCTTCGGCTTCGCGGCAGGCTTCTTAGCCGGCGGCTTCTTTTCGGCCGTCTCCTTGGCAGCCGTCTTGCGGGCCGGCTTTTTTGCGGCAGGTTTCTTCGCAGCCGGCTTCTTTGCAGCAGGCTTCTTCGCAGCGGGCTTCCTCGCCGGCTTGCGCTGTTGCTTCTCGGTGTCCTTCTTCTCCTCGGCCATCACTCTCTCTCCGAAGCGGTGCCGGCACCCGAGTGGGCGCGGAAGGTGCGGGTCGGCGCGAACTCGCCGAGCTTGTGGCCGACCATCGACTCCGAGATGTAGACCGGCACGTGCTTGCGGCCGTCGTGGACGGCGATCGTGTGGCCGACCATCTCGGGGAAGATCGTCGAGTGGCGTGACCAGGTCTTCAGCATCTGCTTCTGACCCGACTCGTTCATCGCGTTCACGCGCTTCATCAGGCGCTCCTCCGCCCACGGGCCCTTCTTCGTCGAACGTCCCATCGTCTAAGTCCTCTACTTCCTCTTTCCTCGCCTGCGGCCGCGCACGATCAGCGCGTCCGAGCGCTTGCCCTTCTTACGGGTCCTGTAGCCGAGCGTCGGCTTGCCCCACGGGGTGACCGGATGGCCGCCGGGGGTGTGATGCGCCTCGCCGCCGCCGTGCGGGTGGTCGACGGGGTTCATCGCGACGCCGCGCGTCTGCGGGCGCTTGCCCTTGTGCCGGTTGCGGCCGGCCTTGCCCACCTTCACGTTCTGGTGCTCGGCGTTCGAGAGCGTGCCGACGGTCGCACGGCACTCGCCGCGAACCATCCGCACCTCCGAGGAGGGCAGCCGCAGGCTGACCATCGGGCCTTCCTTGGCGACCACCTGGATCGCGGTGCCGGCCGAGCGGCCGAGCTTGCCGCCCTGGCCGGGGATCAGCTCGACGTTGTGCACGACGGTGCCGGTCGGGATGCGCGCCAGCGACAGAGAGTTGCCCGGCGCGATGTCCGCGCCCTCCCCCGAGACGACCTCCGCGCCCACCCTCAGGCCCTGCGGGGCGAGGATGTAGCGCTTCTCGCCGTCCGCGTAGTTGAGGAGGGCGATGCTCGCCGAGCGGTTCGGGTCGTATTCGATCGAGGCCACCTTCGCGGGGATCCCGTCCTTGGTGCGCTTGAAGTCGATCTGCCGGTAACGGCGCTTGGCGCCCCCGCCGCGATGGCGTGCGGTGACCCGGCCGCCCGCGTTGCGACCGCCGGACGATCCCTTGCCCTTGGTGAGCTTCTTGTTCGGCTCCGCCCCGCTGAGCTCCTCGCGGATCGGGTAGGTGCCGAAGCGCCTGCCGGGGCTGGTGGGTCTGGTCTTGCGATTCGGCATCGTTAGCCCTCCACCGCCGCGCCCTCGAAGAGCTCGATCCGCTCGCCGGGGGCGAGCTGCACGACGGCCTTCTTCCAGGAGCGCGAGCGCCCCGAGTGGAGCCCGCGCCGCTTGGGCTTGGACTTCACCTTGGAGGTGCGGACCGCCCGCACCGTGACGCCGAAGATCTCCTCGACCGCCTGCGCGATCTGCAGCTTGTGTGCCCGGTCGTGGACGCGGAAGGTGTACTTGCCCTCTCCCATCAGGGCATAGCTCTTTTCCGAGACCACGGGGCGGACGATCACCTGGCGCGGATCCATCAGGCGGCCCTCCCCTTGAGCTGCTCGAGCGCGGCCTCGGTCACGACCAGCGAGGTCGCCCCGATCACGTCCGCGACCCCGGCGGCATCGGCGAGCGCCACGCTGACGCCCTCGATGTTGCGGAAACTCTTCGCCACCGCATCCTCGTCCGATCCGATCACGATCAGGGTCGGGAGATCGGCGCCCCACTTCTTCAGGGCGTCGGCAGCCTTCTTGGTCGCCGGCTCGGAGAAGGTCGAACCGTCGAGGACCGCGACGGAGTCGCGCTCCGCGTGAACGGAGAACGCCGCGCGGAGGGCCTTCCTGCGCGCCTTGCGATTGACCTTGACCGTGTAGTGCCGGGGCTTCGGCCCGAAGGCGGCACCGCCGCCGTAGCGGTGGGGGACGCTGAGCGCGCCGGCGCGGGCGCGGCCGGTCCCCTTCTGCCGCCAGGCCTTGGCGGTGGTCATCGACACCTCTCCCCGGGTGAGGCTCGAGTGGGTTCCGCGACGCCGCGCGGCCAGGTCGGCGCGTGCCGCCTCGTGGACGAGCGACTCGTGGAACGGCTCGCTGAAGATCTCCTTCGGCAGGTCCGACTTCGCCTGCTTGCCGAGGGTCGTCGCCTTGAGGGCGGCGCTCGACCTCGTGGACGTGGTCTTCGTGGCGGTCTCAGCCATCGCTTCGCACCTCCACCGTGGCGTTCTTGCCGCCCGGCACCGAGCCCCGGATCAGGAGCAGGTTGCGCTCGGCATCGACCTCGGCGACCGTCGCGCCGCGCTGGGTGACCCGCCGCGCGCCCATCTGGCCGGGCATTCCCATGCCCTTGAAGACCCGGGCGGGATCGGCGCTGGCGCCGATCGAACCGGGCGCCCGGACGTTGTGGGAGCCGTGGGTCACGGGCCCGCGGCCGAAGTTGTGGCGCTTGATCGTGCCCTGAAAGCCCTTGCCGACAGAGACCGCCGAGACCTTCACGCGCTGGCCGGGCTCGAAGCTCGCGACGGTGACGTCATCCCCTACCTTCACGTCAGCCGCGGAACCGCTCTCCTCACCCTCCGTGGCCTCTCTCTCACCCTCTTCGGCCTCACCGGCGCCGGCGGAGCCGCCGACCTCAACGCCGCGGAACTCGACCAGCGTGCGCATCGCAGGGGCGCCGGCCTTCTTGAGATGGCCGAGCTCGCCCTTGGTGAGCTTGTCCTCCGGCGTCACCGGATCGGCCGCGAGCTGAACCGCTTCGTAGCCGTCGCGATCGGCACGGCGAATGGCCGTGACCTTGTTCGGCTGAGCCTCGATCACCGTCACCGGGATGGAGCTGCCGTCCTCGGTGAAGACCCGGGTCATGCCGAGCTTCTTGCCGACGATCGCGCTCACAGCCTGATCTCCACGTCGACGCCCGCCGGCAAGGTCTCCATGCGCTGGAGCTCGTCGACGGTCTTGGGGGTGGGCTGGTGGATGTCGATCAGCCGCTTGTGGGTCCGAATCTCGAAGTGCTCGCGCGAGTCCTTGTCCTTGAACGGCGAGCGGATCACGACGTAGACGTGCTTGTCGGTGGGCAGCGGGATCGGGCCGGCGACCGTCGCGCCGGTGCGCTCGGCGGTGCCCACGATCTCCTGGGCAGCCCGATCTATGGCGTCGTGGTCGTACGCCTTCAGCCGGATCCTGATCTTTCCTGATGTCAGTGAAGCCACTTTTGGTCTGGTCTTTCGCGCAGTTAGGGCGCCGCCCCGGTAAATAAGGGCCGCGCCCTGGGTCGTATGTCTTGCAGTTGTCCTGGCCCTTTGCCCTGGTGGGAGGGCCGCACCAACAACGGGCCCCCGAGGGGGCCCGTTTCACAGCTATTCGACTACCTCGGTGACGACACCCGAGCCGACGGTTCGACCGCCCTCTCGGATGGCGAACCGGAGGCCCTGGTCCATGGCGATCGGCTGGATCAGCTCGACCTCCATCTCGGCGTTCTCACCGGGGGCGACGAACTCGCGGCCCTCGGGGAGCTTGACGACGCCGGTGACGTCAGTCGTGCGGAAGTAGAACTGCGGCCGATAGCCGGAGACGAACGGCGTGTGACGGCCGCCCTCCTCCTTCTTCAGGCAGTAGACCTCCGCCTTGTACTTCGTATGTGGCGTGATCGAGCCGGGCTTGGACAGCACCTGGCCGCGCTCGATCTCCTCGCGCTTCGTGCCTCGCAGAAG
>JBKPND010000061.1:0-9808 GCA_046732465.1 Actinomycetota bacterium | reverse complement strand
TACTCGATCAGCCCGGTCCACACGCATCAGTACTACCTCGAGCGCGCCCGGGCCGTGGCCGCTTCTGAGCACATCGACCGCCTCTACCTCAAGGACCCCGGTGGGCTGCTCACCGCGGAGGCTGTCCACGAGCTGATCCCGGGGTTCATCGAGGCCGTTGCCCCGCGCCCCGTCGAGCTGCACAGCCATTGCACGATCAGCCTGGGTCCGCTGGCCTACGTGGAGGGTCTGAAGGCCGGTACCCGCACGCTCCACACCGCCGTCGCCCCGGTCGCCAACGGGACCTCGAACCCGTCATGCGAGAACACGCTGCGCAATCTCGAGGCTGAGGGCTTCTCGCACGGCCTCGACACCGACGCCCTGGCGGAGGTCTCGAATCACTTCCGGGAGCTGGCCGAGAGGAAGGACCTGCCGCTCGGAGCGCCCGTCGAGTACGACGCCGCCTACTACCACCATCAGATGCCGGGGGGGATGGTCACCACCACCAAGCGGCACCTGGCGGAGATCGGCAAGCCCGAGCTCTTCGACGCGACCCTCGAGGAGGTGACGCGCGTCCGGGCCGAGATGGGCTATCCGATCATGGTCACGCCGGTCTCTCAGTTCGTCGCCACCCAGGCGGTGATGAATGTGATTTCGAAGGAGCGCTGGAGCCGGGTCTCGAACGAGATGGTCCGGTACTTCCACGGCCACTTCTTCGAGCCCGCCGCGCCCGTCGACCCCGAGGTCGCCGAAAAGGTCCTCTCGGGCGCCAGGGCGGAGAAGCTCGGCGGGCTCGAGCCGCTCAGCCTGGAGGGCGCACGAGACCGCTTCGGCGAGGGCATCTCAGACGAGGAGCTTCTCCTCCGCCTGACGATGCCCGCAGAGCAGGTCGACGCGATGGTCGCCGAGGTCGCCGCGCACCGATGAGGCTGGACGAGGTCAGGGGCTTCGTCTTCGACGTCGACGGGTCCCTCGTCCACCGCGGCGCCGACTTTCGATCGGAGCCCCTGCCGGGCGCCGTTCAGGTGATCGAGGCAATCCGCGCCTCCGGCCGCCCGCTGGTCCTCTTCACCAACGGGAGCCACCTCGACCCCGAGACCTTCGCCGCCGCCCTGCGGGAGGACGGACTGCCGGTGCGGGACGAGGAGCTGCTGACGCCGGTGGTGAGCGCGACCTCCTACCTGCGCCAGCATCTGCCGGGCGGCTCGGCGATGGTCTTCGGCTCGGATCAGATCAAGCGTCGGATGGAGAACGAGGGCGTCACGCTGACCCAGTCCGACGACGCCGGGGCGGTCTTCGTCGCCCACGTTCCCCAGGTCGACATGGACGAGCTCGAGACCGCCGCCCGCGCGGTGATGAACGGCGCGCCGCTGCTGACGGCCAACTACGGCCCGGGCTACTGGGGAGCCAACGGCCTGATTTTCAGTCGCGGAGCGATGACTGCGGCGGCGATCGCAAAGGTCACCGAGGTCGAGCCGATCGTGGTCGGCAAGCCCTCGGAGGTCGCGGTTGAGGCGACGAGCGAGCGGCTGGGCGTGCCGTCGGAGCAGCACGCGGTGATCGGGGACGACATCAACATGGACATCGCACTCGGCCACCTTGGTGGGTCTCGCACGATCCTCGTCCGGAGTGGCATGAGCGGCTCGCTCGATCTGGACGGGATCCTCGAGGAGCGCCGCCCGGATGCGGTTATCGACGGGGTCGAGGAGATGCTGCCCTGGCTATGAGCGACGGATTCGAGCCGGATGTGATCGTCGTCGGAGGGGGCTCCGCCGGCGCCGCCGCGGCAAGGCGTCTGGTGGATCGCGACACGAAGGTCCTTCTGCTCGAGGCGGGTGGAGCGGACACCAACCCCGCGATCCACGATCCCACCCGCGCGCATGAGCTCTGGTTCGCGGACGAGGACTGGGCCTACCGAACCACGCCCCAGCCGCATGCGGCCGACCGGCGCCTGCACTGGCCCCGGGGGAAGGTCCTCGGCGGGTCGAGCAGCCTGAACGGGATGATCTGGGTGCGGGGGACCCGGGCGGACTGGGACGGGTGGGCCGAGCTGGGAAGCGAGGGCTGGTCCTGGGACGACGTCCTGCCCATCTTCCGACGCATCGAGGACTTCGACCGTGGCGCCTCGGAGCTGCACGGCGAGGGCGGCCCGGTGCATGTGATCTCCGACTACGAGCCCGCTCCCATCCAGCAGGCGATCGTGGCGGCGGCCCAGGAGGTCGAGATCCCGTTCAACCCGGATCACAACGGTCCCGAGATCGAGGGGGTCTCCTACATGCAGCTCTCCATCAGGGACGGAGTCCGGCAGAGCACCGCGACCTCCTACCTGAAGCCGCTCGCCGACAATCCGAACCTGCGTGTCCTCACCGACGCGCACGCGCGAAGGGTGGTGCTCGACGGCACCCGATGCGCCGGAGTCGAATGGGTGCGGGGCGGCCAGATCGAAACCGGTTTCGCCTCGGAGGTGATCCTCGCCTGTGGCACGATCGAGTCGCCCCCGCTGCTGCTGCGGTCGGGAATCGGCCCGGCGGACCATCTGCGCGAGATCGGCATCGACGTCGCGGTCGATCTGCCGGGTGTCGGCAGGAACCTCCACGACCATCTCCTCTCACCGGTGATCTTCAGCGCCGAGCGTGAGATCGGCCCGCCGACCCCCGGGCTGTTCGCAGCCCAGAGTCACCTCTGGGCCCGCAGCCGGCCGGAGCTGCCCGGCCCGGACATCCAGCCGATCCACTTCATGGTTCCCCTGTACGAGGAGTGGATGGAGGGTCCCGAGAACGCCTTCTCGCTGATGGCGGGGATGATCCGGCCCGAGAGCCGGGGGTCGATTCGGCTCACGGGGCCGGAGCTGGATGACGAGCTCGCGATCGACCCGCAGATCCTCTCGGTCCCGGCTGATCTCGAGAGCCTCGCGGCCGCGGTTGTGCTCTGCAGGCGGATGGGCGCGGCCCCCGCGCTCGAGGATTGGGGGGCTCGAGAGCTGTATCCCGGTCCCGAGGTGACGTCCGAGGACGCAATCCGGGACTGGATCCGCCGTTCGGCCATCACCTACCACCATCAGGTCGGGACCTGCAAGATGGGCGTCGACGACGAGGCCGTAGTCGATCCCCGCCTCAGCGTTCACGGCGTCGAGGGCCTGCGGGTTGCCGATGCGTCGATCATGCCCGTGGTGACCTCGGGCAACACGAACGCCCCCGCGGTCCTGATCGGCGAGCGGGTCGCCGAGTTCGTGACCGAAGATCGAGGGACAGCGGCCGCTCCCATCACCCAAGCGGGCCGGTAGCGATGGCCGTGACAAAGACCGACCCCGCCGATCTGGGTGTCACCGAAGCCGTCGCCCTGCTCCGTGATGGGTCGCTCTCTTCGCTCGAGTTCGTTGAGGCCTGCCTGCGCAGGATCGCCGAGCGCGACGGAACGCATAGCCACGACGGCGACCCGGCATCGATCAACGCCTGGGTCCGGGTCTACGAGGAGGAGGCCATCGAGGCCGCGCAGCGTGCTGACGAGGGCCGCGACGGCGAGCGGCGCCCGCCGCTCCACGGCGTTCCGGTCGGGCTCAAGGACCTCTATGCCGTGGCCGGCAAGCCGCTTACGGCTTCGAGCCGCGTCCTGGAAGACGTGCCCGAGCGGGACAGCGACGTCTGGGTTCGCCTGCGCGAGGCAGGGATGATCCTGCTCGGTCACCTCCACACCCACGAGTTCGCCGTCGGCGGCACGACCGACCAGGTCGGCAACCCCTGGTCGCTCGACCGGACGGCGGGCGGATCGAGTGGCGGCTCAGCGGCCGCCCTCGCCGCGCGAATGACGCCTGCCGCGACCGGCAGCGACACCGCCGGCTCCCTGCGCATCCCCTCGGCGCTCTGCGGCACCTCGACCATCAAGCCGACCTATGGCACCACCTCCTTTCGCGGCGTGGTTCCGCTCGCCCCGAGCTTCGACCACGCTGGGCCGATGGCGCGGACGCTCGAGGACTGCGCCGCGCTGCTCGCCGTGATTACCGGATCCGATCGAGAGCCGGTCCGCTCCGACCTGGACGGCGTACGCCTGGCCGTCTCGCCGCGGCTGTCGTCGGTCGAGCTCGATCCGGACGTTGCGGACGGCCTCGATCGGGCGCTGGAGGGATGCAGGACGCTCGGGGCGAAGTTCGTTGATGTCCCTCCCCCTTTGACGGAGCTCGATGTCGGCGAAGACTTCCTCCGCATCCTCTACGCCGAGCTGGCCGCCTGGCACCAACGCTTCGCCCACCGCCGCGACCTCTACCGGCCGGCCCTCAGGGAATGGGTCGAGCAGGGGGAGGGGCGTGAGGACTCCGCCATCGACCTCGCGGCGGCTCACTACCGACGCGCGGAGTCGATCGCGGCCTGGAGCGATTGGCTTGCGGAGAACCGGATCGCGGCCGTGCTCGAGCCCACCGTTCCCGTGGTCGCCTGGCAGCGCGGCGACGGCTACGAGCGGGCTGGATCGGACGCCGAGCTGATCGCGCTCACCCACTACTGGGATTGGACCGGCTTCCCGGCGGTCGCCCTGCCGGCGGGGTTGGGCTCGCGCAGCGGCCTGCCGGTGGGGGTGTCCTTGATCGGCCCCGCAGGGAGCGATTGGGACGTGCTCGGCCTCGGCATCGCGCTGCAGTCCGAGCTCGGTGTTCCAGTCCCACCTCCGTCGTCCTAGCGCCGGCCGGCTGGACCGATCAGCGCATCAAACGGCCACCGTTGACCAGCAGCGTCTGGCCGGTGACGAAGGCGCTGTCGTCGGAGAGCAGGAAGGTGAGGCCACCCATCAGGTCCTCTGGTTCCCCGACCCTGCCGAGCGGGATGGCGCTCGCGTCATAGCTCCCTTCAGGCGCCAGGTCGCGCGCGCCCTCGGTTGGGATGTACCCGGGCGCCACCGCGTTCACCCGGATGCCGTCGGGGCCGAGCTCGCGCGCCATCAGCCGCGTGAGGGAGACCAGGGCGCCCTTCGAGGAGACATAGTGGGCAAGGCCGGGAGAGCCGGTGAACGCCACCTCGGAGGCCAAGTTGACGATCGCCCCGCCGCCCGCCTCCCGAAGCAGGGGCAGCGCCGCCTTCGCGCAGAGCCACGGGCCGACCACGTTGACGGCGAGGACGCTGTCCCATTCCCGGGCCGGGATCTCCCAGAAGGGCCGCCGCTCGAGGTCCACCAACCCGGCGTTGTTGACCAGGGCGTCGAGCCCGCCGAGCGAGTCTCGTGCGGCGGCCGCCATCGCGGCGGTGTCCTCCTCGGAGCTGACGTCCGCGCGGATGAGCCGGACTCGCGCTTCCTCCAGCTCGGCGGACTCGGGCGTCAGGTCGGCGCCGAGGACCGTCGCCCCGAGATCGGCAAGGTGGAGTGCCAGCGCGAGCCCGATGCCGCGGGCCGCGCCGGTGACGAGCACGCGCTTGCCCTCGACCTCCATCACGCCGCGAGGACGGGCGCCTCCAGGGCGAGGTCGCGGGCGATCTCCTGGAAGCAGTTCCAACTGGAGCCGCGGCCGATCCCGGGTCCCGAGTGGAGGTTCGACGAGCAGTTGTAGAGGTTGTCGAACAGCAGCCGGTAGCCGTCGATCCCGGCAATCGGTCGAAAGCGGCCGAGCTGCGAGGAGATCGTGCTGCCCGCCGAGTAGCCGCCCTCCGCCATGTCCGGGCGCTGGCGCTCGATGTCGTCGGGGCAGTAGACGCGCTCGGCGAGCACGTTCTCGCCGGTCATGTTGGGGGCGTAGCGCTGCCACTCCCGCAGCAGGTTCTCCATGAACCGCTCCTTGATCTGGCGCCACTCGGGCCGCGAGAACATGCGCCGTGGCGCCGAGAACTCCTCGACCCCGACGATGTGGCCCCCCGGCGGGGCCCGCGTTTCGTCCCAGAAGCTGTCGACCGAGCAGAGGACGTAGGGCCGCCGCGCGAACCCATCGGTGAAGATCTCGGGCTGATAGCTGAGGGTCAGGTAGTCGAGGTCCTTGGGACCCCAATACAGGCGCGGCTGCTCCGCCACACCGGGATTGGCCTCCTCGGCCACGTAGCGTGGCGGCTCGGCGATCGCGAGGTTCGCCCAGAGCAGCTGACCGCGGTCGTAGTGGATGTTCCGGATCCGCCGGGAAAGGCTTTCGTCGACGTCGGTGTCACGGAGCAGGCGCAGCACCGTCTGGGGCAGCCCGAGCCCGCTGACCACGAGACCAGCCTCGAGTCGCGAGCCGTCGGCCAGCTCGACCGCCGTCGCTCTCCCGCCCTCGGTCACGATTCGGTCGACCTCGGCGGAGTTCTCATAGCTCACGCCCATCTTCCGGCCGGCTGACATCAGCGCGTCGGTGATCGCCTGGCTGCCCCCGACCGCGATCGCCGCCGGCTCGAAGGACAGGGTGAGCGGCAGGACGTGAAGCAGGCCCTGGAGGCCGGGCACGTCGTCGGGATAGCACCCGGTCGAGGTGGTGGCGGCTCGCATGAACAGGATCCGCAGCTCAGTGCTCTCGAAGAAGTCGTACGCGAGCTGCCGCAGGGTCATGTACTGGTGGACCGGCTCGATCATGCTGCCGGGCACATCGACCAGATCCTCGAGCGGATCCGGGGTGCCCCACGGCGGCGGCGGGCTGAAGCGGTGGCGGCGGAAGGCGCGCTTCCAGTGAGTCTCGTAGGCGTCCAGCAGCGAGAGGTACGTGTCGGCGTCTCGGGCCGAGACCAGGGCGAGCTGCTCGAAGGTGCGCTGCACGTTCTCGTCGGAGCGCTCCTGGTGGCCCGTGCCCGGATCGACCACCCGCGAGGCGGAGTAGCCGATCAGCGACGAGCCATCGTCGAAGATCATGCCTTCGTTCTGCTCGGGGAAGACGTAGCGGAGTCCCTCGGAGGCCAGGTCGAAGTCCCGGTATGCGGGGTGGCCGTAGAACCGGGTCCAGTGGCTGCAGTGGTTCATCAGGTATCCGGGCGCGGGCCCCTCGCTGGAGCAAGCGCCCCCGCCGAAGTGCTCCGTCCGCTCGAGGACGCAAACGCTCATCCCCGCCCGAGCCAGGTAGCACGCCATGATCGTGCCGTGATGGCCGCCGCCGATGACGACGGCGTCATAGCGGGCGTCGCTCAAGGGAGGACGGTGACGACGCCGGAGTCGCCGTCGACGCGGACGCGATCGCCCGTCTTGATCCGCGCGGTCGCGCTGCCGGTGCCGACGACGGCCGGCATGCCGTATTCGCGGGCCACGATCGCGGCGTGGGACATGATCCCGCCGATGTCGGAGACGGCCGCGGCCACCTTGCCGAACACCGGGGTCCAGCTGGGCGAGGTCACCGGCGCGACCAGGATCTCGCCCTCCTCGAGCTTTCCGATGTCGCGGACGTCGAGGATCACTCGAGCCGTGCCCTCGACCACGCCGGGGGAACCGGCGAAGCCGGTCAGATCTCCGTTCCCGTCCCCCTCGCCCGCCCACTCGTTCACCCGCTCCGTGGTGATGCCCCAGAGCATGATCGTCAGGGGCTCGGTGATCGCTTGGGGCACGGCGCCGAGGGCCGGAGGCGGCGACCACGCGCGCATCGCCTTCATGATCCGCTTGCGCTCGGCGACGATCGGCGGCCAGTAGCCGGGCCCGCGGCCGACCGATCCGGCCGCCCACGCGAGCCGCAAGTCGACCAGCGCGTCTGAGACCTCGTGCCGCTGGAGGTAGAAGACGTCCTCGGGACCGTCGAGGAAGTCGTTTCGCGCCAGCAGTTCCCCGAACTCCCGCACCTTGTTCCAGAAGAGCGTGTGGTACCAGTGCTCGACGTAGAAGTTGTGGCTCTCGACATAGGGGAAGACGACGCGTGAGAGCCCGAGTGCCTCATCGAAGGCCTGTCGCGCCTCGTCGTCGGGGAGCAGCTCACGGTACTCGGACGTCACCCGGTCGCGCTCGGCGACCACCTTGTCGAGCGGCCGGGAAATCTCCTCCCCGGCCTCGATCTTCGCGACGTAGTCGCGGACGCCGGCGATCGGGATCGCCGGGTCGTCGATCCACGAGCGGTGGTGGTGGTAGAAGCCGTTGCCGTTCGAATAGTTGAACCACGGCTGCTTGGTCTCCTCCCAGTCGGCGAGCCATGCCTCCCCCTCGGCGCTTGCCGAGAGCGCCTTGCGAAGCGAATCCTCGTCGTCCGCCGACCGGACCGCGTCGGCCAGGCCGGTCTCTACGGCCTTCCGCGCCAGGCGCTTGAGCTCCTCGTCCGGGCGGAACAGGATCACGTCGACGCCCGAGACCATCCCGGCGATGATCTGGTCGGAGATGTCGGGGAAGGCCTCCTTGCACAGCTGGTAGAAGACGAGGTAGGCCGCGTAGCCGAGGTTCAGGAATTCGAAGTGGTACTGCCAGATGCGGTCCACGCTCTCGAGCAGCCGGTCGTAGGCGAGCAGCAGGGTGTGGCTCGATCCGACGCCGCGGCCCTCGGTGACGACCGCCTCGTCCTCGACCTCGGGCAGATCGGGGACCTCGAGGGACTCGATCCCGCGGATTTCCTTCTCGACCTTCTCCTGCCAGCGGCCATAGAGCTCGCCCCAGTTCTGAAAGTAGTGGCCGGCGCGCTTCTGGAACTCCTGCGCCCGACGGCCGATCTCCTCCTCGTCGGTGACCGGGTTCGCGCTCATGTAGACCCAGCCGTAGAGCACCCGATGGTCGATGCCGAGGGCGGGCGGGACCAGGAAGATGCGCGAGTTCGCTTGGCCGAGCGAGAGGTAGGGGGAGTCGGCAGTGACGAAGTCGAACGGGAACATCGGCTCCGGGAAGTGCATGCCGTCGCGGAACCAGCCCCGCACCTCCTCGCTTTCCCTGCGCTCCTCGCTGAACAGCGAGTAGTACGGGTACATCGACTCCCAGCCCTCGCAGCCCTGCGGCGCGGGGACCTCGAAGGGGCTCAGAAAGCCCCGGACGCCGGTCCGGGTAGCGGACATCTCGTGACCTCCTCCTCCGTGCTCTCCGTCCGGTCACGTTACGCCTCCGGCGAGGAGCCGATCAAGTCCCGATCCCTGTGCCTGTGAGAGGCAACGCCTATCATGAGCCCGTGGAGTTGCGACAGCTCACGTCCTTCGTCGCCGTCGCCGAGGAGCTCCACTTCCGGCGCGCCGCGGAGCGACTCCACTTGGCCCAGCCCAGCGTCAGCCAGCACATTCGGGGGCTGGAGGCCGAGCTCGGGGTGCGCCTCTTCGAGCGCAACCGCCGCGGCGCCGCCCTGACCGCCGCCGGCGATGCCCTGCTGCCGGAGGCGCGCGATCTTCTCGCCCGCGCCGAGGGGGCCGCCGCCATCGCGCGCTCGACCGGCATCGGCGAGCGGGGCCGGCTCCGGCTGAGCCTCACCCGCTCGCTCACCGGGGGGATCGCCGGTGCGATCGTCGCCGCCTACCGCCAGCGCTATCCGGAGGTGGAGCTGGAGCTGAGCGTCGGCAACACGATGCTCCACGTCGAGCAGCTGCTGGAGGGGGACATCGACGCGGGCTTCGTCCGGCCGCCGCTCGAGCAGCCCGGGCTGGACGAGCTGGTCCTCGGCCGTGAGCCGATGGTCTGCGTGCTGCCCAAGGGCCACCCCCTGGCGAAGCGCGGCCGGGTGCGGTCTGCCGACCTGCGCGACGAGCCGCTCGTCTGGTGGCCTGAGCACCACGGGCCCGGCGCTTGGCGGGAGGTCAGGCGCGAGGTCTATGGAGATCCGCCCTGGCCGCCGATCGATCGCATCGAGCCGGAGGAGGAGCGGATCGTCTCAGCGGTCGCCGAGGGTGCCGGCATCTCCTTCATCATGCTCGAGCGCTCGCGCAGCCTTAGGATCCCCGGCGCGATCTACCGTCGCTTCGCCCCTCCGGAGCCGACCATGGGCATAGCCCTCGCCTGGCGCAGCGGGGAC
>JBKPND010000060.1:0-11291 GCA_046732465.1 Actinomycetota bacterium | reverse complement strand
GGCGTTCGGAGACCCCCTACTCCGGCGCCCGCCCACATATTCAGATGCCTCGCCTCCGCCGGGTTTCAGCCTCGGCGCAGGCGGGCGGATAGGGCGGCCGGTTTCCTTCTCCCCCTGGCCGTCCTACCCCGCCTTGTCCGGATTAGGATCCGGCCGCGAGTTCGCCGGCGGTGAGCCGCCTCACGGGCCCGATCGCGAGCCCTAAATAGACTCGGCCGGCCAGGATGGCCGATCAAAGCGAAGCCCCCTATCTCGACGCGCTCGTCGCCTACGTCGCCCGCAACCCGGGGCGGTTCCACATCCCGGGGCACAAGGGCAGCCGCGCCGATCCCGGCCTGACCTCCGCGCTCGGCGAGGCCGCCATCCTCCACGACGTTCCCCCCAGCATCGAGGGGATCGACGTCGGCCCCGAGCCGACCCCCTTCCAGCGCGCGCAGCACCTCGCCGCTGACGCCTGGGGCGCCCAGCGCAGCTGGTTCCTGGTCAACGGCGCGTCCGGCGGAAACCACGCGATCTGCATGACGCTCGCGCACGCCAGCGGGAAGCTCAGGACCGGACCCCCCGATCGCGGGCCGGTGGTCGTCCAGCGCAACGTCCACTCCTCGATCATCGACGGGCTGGTCCTCTCGGGTCTGCGCCCCACCTTCGTCTCACCCGAGATCGATCCGGAGCTCGGCATCGCCCACTGCGTCACCCCAGAGGCGCTGGCGGCGGCGCTCGACGCGGAGCCCGACGCGGAGGCGGTGATGTTGGTCTCGCCCACCTACTTCGGGGCGGTGGCGCGCATCGAGGAGCTCGCCGAGGTGGCCCATCGGCGCGACATCCCCCTGGTCGTCGACGAGGCCTGGGGCTCACACCTCTACTTCCACGAGGGGCTCCCCTCGGGCGCCCTGCGAGGCGACGCCGACCTGGTGCTCACGAGCACGCACAAGATCGTCGGCAGCATGACCCAGTCGGCGATCCTGCACCTCGGCCGCGACGGACGGCTCGACCAGGACGTGATCGATCGCTCCGTGACCTTGGTCGAGTCGACCAGCCCCGACGCGCTGCTCACCGCCTCCCTCGACGCGGCGAGGCGCTACGCGGTGACCGAGGGCCACACGCTGCTCGACGACACCCTCGCGACGCTGGCCAGGACGCGGGAGCGCGTCCGCGATATCCCCGGCCTGGACGTGCTCGACGAGCGCCTGGCGGGACGCTCCAGTGTCGCGGCGTGGGACCCGCTGCGACTCTCGGTGGACGTGCGGGGCACGGGAGCCACCGGCCACCGCATCGCGCAGCTGATGCGGGAGCGCGACGACATCATCCTCGAGCTCTTCTCCGAGAACGTGATCGTCGCTGTCTTCGGCATCGCCGAGGCGCCCACGGCGCCGGCCGACCGGCTGGTCGAGGGCCTGCGCCACGCGGTCGAGCAGATCGGCCCCGCAGACGTGGAGGACCGCCGCGCCTTCGCGGAGCCTCCGCCGTGGGGGCCCCTCGAGCTCGCTCCCCGCGACGCCTTCCTCGGCCCGCAGGAGGTCGTTCCGTTCGAGGACGCGGAGGGCCGAATCGCCGCCGAGTCCCTGGCCGCCTATCCACCGGGTGTTCCCAACGTCCTGCCCGGCGAGCGCCTCACCGGCCCCACCATCGCCTACATCGCGGACTCGCTCGCGCATGGCGGCCTGGTCCGCGGGGCGAGCGATCGCACGCTGCGAACGATCCGGGTGGTGAGGGAATGAGCACCGAGGTGCCCTGGGGCGTGGACTCGGAGTACGGCACGCTCCACGACGTCCTGCTCGGCAGGCCCGAGAACTTCCGCTGGCTGCCGACCAGCGCGATCAGCCGCGCCACGCTCGACGCCGGCCACACCTATGACCGCGGCCTCGCGGCGTCCCAGCACGCCGAGATGGTCTCCGCCTACGAGGACGCCGGCGTGCACTGCCACTTCCTGGAACCGGACCCGGCCCTGCCGTACCAGGTCTTCGCACGAGACTCGAGCGCGATGGGGCCGAACGGCACCTTCATCACCCAGCTCAACCAGTGGTGGCGGCGGGGCGAGTACGCGCCCGCGATCCGCTTCCACCAGGAGATCGGAATCCCGATCCGGGGAATGGTCACGGCGGGCTCCCTGGAGGGCGGCGACGTGATGATCGTCGAGCCGGGCACCGTGCTGATCGGCAGCGGCGAGACCCGCACGCAGGAGGTGGCCGCGCGCCAGCTAGCCGACTGGTTCGGGGAGGACGGCTGGGAGGCGCGGGTGCAGCCCATCCCCGAGCGCTACGTGCACATCGATGTGCTGGTGGCAGTCCTCGCCGAGAAGCTCGCCGCCGTGTGCACCGAGGCGCTCCCCGCCGGGGCCGTGCAGTGGCTGCGCGACAAAGGCTTCGACCTGATCGACGTGAGCGCCGAGCAGGCGTTCACGCTCGGCGTGAACGCGATCTCGCTGGGCGAAGAGCGCGTGATCTCCGCCAGCGGTGCGCAGGAGCTCAACGACGAGCTGCGGGCACGCGGGATCACGGTGATCGAGGTCGACGTCTCGATGTTCACCCTGGGCGGTGGGGGCGCCCACTGCCTGGGACAAGCGCTGCGGCGGGAGCGCGTCGGTTGAGCGAGGGAGCGGCGATCGACGCTGGGAGGGTGGTCGCCGACCTGCGCGAGCTGGCGCGCCGGACGAGTGACGACGCCGGGGCGCAGAGGCTGTGCTGGGGAGAGGGCTGGCGAGTGGCGCGGGGATTCCTGAGTGAGCTGCTGGCCGAGATCGGGCTCGAGCCCGAGATCGACGAGGCGGGCAACGCCTGGGCCTATCTGCCCGGCGAGGAGGAGCCGGCCCTGGCGGTGGGATCCCACGTCGACTCGGTGCCCAACGGCGGCTGGCTCGACGGGGCTCTCGGCGTGATGGGGGCGCTCGGCGTGCTTCGCGCCTGGGTCCAGGCGGATATTCGACCGCCGCGCACGCTCGCCCTGGTGGATTGGGCGGACGAGGAGGGCGCCCGCTTTGGTCGCAGCCTGTTCGGCAGCTCGGCCGCGGCCGGCACCTTCGATCCGGCCGAGCTCGCCGATGCCCGGGACGCCGACGGCCGCGGCGCGCGGGATGTGCTGGCGGAGAACGGCGTCGACCTGGAGAGAGCGACCGATTCCCGCTCCAGGCTCGAGCGGCTGGGCGCCTATCTCGAGCTCCACATCGAGCAGGGCCCTGTCCTCGAGGCGGAGGGAATCAAGGCGGCAGCGGTGAGCGGCTGCGTGGGAGTGGAGCGAGTCCGCTTCCGGATCGGAGGCCGCGTCTCACACGCAGGGACGACGCCGATGGATGCGCGCCACGACGCGGGCCTCGCGGCCGCCGCGGCGGCCCTGCTGGTGGAGGAGATCGCCGTGGCGGAGGGGGGCGTCGGGACGGTCGGCGAGATGAGCTACGAGCCGGGCATCCCGACGGCGGTGCCGGGTCGCGCCTCGATCGTCGTCGACCTGCGGAACCAAAGCACCGAGGCGCTCGCGCGGATGCTCCAAGCGACGCGCGAGGCGGTGGCAGCCGCCGCCGCGGAGCGCGGCTGCGAGGTCTCCGAGGAGCCCATCTGGAGGATCGAGCCGATCGCCTTCAACCCCGAGCTCGTGGCCAGCGCCCGCGAGGCCTGCGAGCAGGTGACCGGCACGGCCTACGAGCTGCCCAGCGGCGCCCTGCACGACGCGGCCTCGATGGCGCCGCGGGTGCCCACGGCGATGGTCTTCTCCCCCTCGATCGCCGGCGTCAGCCACGCGCCGGAGGAGGACACCCCCGAGCCCGATCTGGTCGCTGCGATCGAGACCTTCGGGTCCCTCGTCGACACCCGCATCACAACTGCAAGCTGATTCGCGTGTTGTGGGGGGAGGCGCCGCTAGGTTGGCGCCCTCGTCCGAATTCGCTGAATGGCAGGAGTCGCATCACACCCGATCGGGCGCTCGCCTCGACGCGCTCGCCGAGCGGTCGCAGTCGCGATCGGAGCGGCCCTGCTCACGTTGCTGCTGGTCGGCGGACGCTCGGGCGCTCCGACCGCCGCCCAGGCCCAGGTCAGCTGCTCACCGCCCCACGGCCTCAGCCCCGCCACCACGGGGCCGGGGAGCTTCACGATGATGATCCGGATCAACACCCAGGGGAACGTCGACACCTATACGAAGCCCGAGCGGGGAATGGGCAGTCGCATCCAACCCCAGGACATCTTCGTCCTCAACACGCGCTTCACGGGCAGCGGCCAGTTTCCGGCGATGACCTCGGGGGTGGCCGCCATTCTCGCGGCCGAACTGCGCGAGTCCTTCCCCTGCAACCGGATCATCGCCCTCAACGGGATGAGCTTCGACCCGAACGCGGCCGGCTATGCGTTCACGGGGATCGGCGACCCGAACATCTTCACGCTGCTGACTGACTACGAGCAGGCCGACTGGAATTCCGGGCGGGCCACCGATCCCGCTCGGCCGCCGTGGACCACCAACTTCGCGAAGGCGTTCCCGCTGCTGCGCGGGTGGAACTTCGGCTTCATGTCAACGGTGGTGACAAACCCTGTCGGCGCCGGCAAGCGGACCGGACTCGCCCCCCAGGACGTGGCCGATTGGAACTACGGGCAGGTTGCGCAGAACCTGAACAAGCAGAACGCCCGGCTCGGTGACCGCAAGCTCGGCCCGATGAGCGTTCAGACCCAGGACGCCTGCGCCGACGCCGGCACGGCGGGCTTCGCGGCGCGCGCCAAGCAGCTGCGGCTGCACTACACGTTCAAGTTCGTCACCAAGAAGGTGAAGAAGAAGGTCAAGGGCAAGATCAAGAAGGTGAAGAGGACCTTCCGGATGCCCATCAAGAAGAAGGGCAAGCCGCTGCTCAGCAACACCGCGATGCAGATCTCCTTCACCGACACGCCGGATCCGAGCTCCGGCATGGCGCTGCTCCGTACCCCCCCCGCTCTCGCCGCCGCCTGCTTGCGCCCCGCGATGAAGCAGGGCATCGGAGCCTTCTTCTTCTTCGCCTCCGACGACGCGATGAGGGTGCTCTTCCAGCAGCCTCAGATCGCCGCGCTTCGGCCGCAGACGGCTGGCTCGGCGAACACCGGCGGGGTCGGCAGTCCAGGCTGACCCCGGGGTGGGCTAGCCGCGCGTAACCACCGTCTTCGCCCGCAGGTCCGACAGGGCCTCGGGGGCGTCCTCCCAGTCGACCTTGTTCGCCGTGACCGGGTCCGGATCGAACCTGCCCTGGCGGACCAGCTCGAGCACGTCCGGCATCAGCGTGCGCACGTGCGGACGGCCGGTGACGAAGGTGACCCCCTGGGTGAACATGTCGAGCAGAGGCAGTGGCGTCGGCTCGATGTAGATGCCGATGCTCGTGCAGATGCCGTCCGCGTCCGTTGACTTCAGCGAGCACGAGATACCCGCCGGGTCGGCGCTCGCGTCGACCGTGATCGGGTAGAAGCCGGCGCGGTCCGGGAACCCATCGTCGAGCACGTTCGCGCCGAGCTCCTCGGCAAGCTCCCGGTCGCGCGGGCGACCACCGACGACGTCAACCCGCTCGGCACCCAGGGCGAGGGCGATCGCGACCGAGTAGAGCGCGATCGACCCGGCTCCCATCGCGATCAGCACCGGCGCTCCGGGATGGGCCTCGAGCGGAGGGGCCACGCACCGCCAGGCGTCCGGGATGTTGTCCGAGAGGCTGGCCACGGCGGACGGCTCCACGCCGTCGGGGATCGGGACTAGCATCGCGTCCGCGTAGGGGACGTTCACCGCGTCGCTCGCGAAGCCGCCATAGGACTGGGGCCCGATGGGCAGGCCGTACGTCGACAGCCTCGGGACCGATTCGCAGTTGCCCGGCTCTCCGGCGCGGCAGCGTGCGCACTCCCCACACGAGATCTGGAAGGGGATGCTGACCAGGTCGCCGGGCTTGACCGACTCGACCGAATCCCCGACCTCGGTGACCTCGCCGACGCACTCGTGGCCGAAGGAGAACGGACCCGCCACGGGGAACCGACCCTGGACGAAGGCCGTGTCGATGTCGCACGTGGCCAGGGCCACCGGGCGCACGAGCGCCTGCCCGTCGCCCTCCAGCTTTGCGTCGGGGGCGTCCCGCCATTCCAGCTTCGCCTTCTCGACGAAGGTGAGCTGCCTCATGCCGGCACCTGCTCGCCGCCGGCGCCAGGGACCTTCTCCTTTCCTGACCCCTCCTGCTCGCGCTCGGCCTTGGCGGCCGCGCGGAGCTGCTCGAAGTGGACGATCTGGCCGGCCGCGCCCCAGTTGCCCTCGGGCACGTCGCGGATCAGCGTCCAGACGCGAACGCCGGCCCCCGGCCCCCAGCCGGTCGCGTCGAGGACGAGCTTGGTCGCCTCCTCCACGAGGCGCGCCTTGCGCTCGTCGTTGAGAGCCCCCTCCGGGACGCTGACGTCGATGAGGGCGTGCGGCTCGGCAACGCCGTCCGGCGTCTGGATCGCCTCGGCGGGAAGCTCGTGGAGATGGGTCCAGGTGATCGAGCGGAAGAACTCGGTGTTCGGCGCGCCCTCTGCGCGAAGCAGCGTCGCACCCAGGTCCCGGAGGAGCTCCTGCTTCCCCTCGTCGGTGAGCGTGTCGACGGGAACGGTGAGATCGAGCCTGGGCATCGCAACCTCCTCGAGTCGTTCGGGCTAGGTCCAGAAAGCGAACGCAGAATATAGGGTTCGGATTCCGAACGCAGTGTCGCTATGCTGGCTCGCCATGCGCGCCTCGGAACTTGCGGAACAGGACTGCTCGATCGCACGGCCGGCATCCCTGCTCGGGGACCGGTGGACGCTGGTCATCCTGCGTCAGTCGTTCAACGGCATCAAGCGCTTCGAGGACTTCCAGGAGACCCTCGGGATCTCCCGCTCCCTGCTCTCCGAGCGGCTCAACCGGCTCGTCGAGGCCGGCGTCCTGCGCCGCGAGCCCTACAAGGACTCGGTCCGCACCCGCGACCGCTACCGGCTCACCGAGATGGGGCTCGACCTCTATCCGGTGCTGATGGCGCTGCGCGACTGGGGCGATCGCTGGCTGCGGGACGGCCCGCCCGCCCAGATCCGCCACCGGGGCTGCGGCGGCGAGCCGACCCTCGAGCTGCGCTGCTCGAAGTGCGGCGAGGAGGTCGGCGCGCGCGACGCCGAGGCCGTTCCCGGCCCCGGCCTCGTCGTCGCCTAATACCTACCCGGCGTGCACCGCGTCGCCGCCGTGCTCCTCGAGCGTGTTGCCGATCGGGGGGATCGGGTTGTCGCGCATGATCCGCGCCATGTGCAGCAGGTTGTGGGCGCACCAGGAGCTCGTCCGCAGCGTGTACTGGTGCATGTGGCCCCCGGCGTCTAGGTATGAAGGGCCGGGACCCGCGTCGCCGACCCAATAGGTGTCGGCGTTGGGCGGCACGACGCAGCCGAGGTGGGTCATGTTGAAGAGCGTTGTCTCGGCGCAAGCATGGGCCCCGTCCTCGTTCCCGGTCACAACGACGCCGGCGACCTTGTTGTAGAGCGGGTACTGGCCGACCTCGTTGCGCTCGTTGTAGGTCCCGTCGAGGCGCTCGATCACCATCTGGCAGACCGAGGAGCGAACGCCGAACCAGATCGACATCCCAATCAACAGGATGTCGGCGGCCTTGATCCTCTCGAGGATCTGCGGCCACTCGTCTCCCTCGCCCTCGTCGGAGGTGACTCCGAACTTGACGTCGTAGTCGACGGGTCGCAGCAGCTCGGTCTCGGTCCCGTGCTCCTTCAGGATTCCCAGGACGCGCTCCATCAGCGCCTCCGTATGGGATCGCTCGGGGGACTTCTTCAGCGTGCAGTTGATGCCCAGCGCCTTCAGGCCGGCGCCGGCATCGGCGCCGAGTGAGTCGGCCATTCCTTCTCCTCCTTCTGAGTTGTCGGACGACGGTCCTCCGTCCCGCTGAAGCGACCGGCGTTACGCCGGGGTCGTGAGCCGGGATCGGGTGGTCGGTAGTGTCCTCCGCCGTGGCGAGCTACGACAAGATCAAGGACCTGCCGCTGCGGATCGACTCCTATGAGCTCGAGGGGCGCGAGCTCAAGTTCAGCGAGCAGTTCGAGCGGCTGACGACCATCATCCACCTCCAAGGCGGCGGCGAGGAGGGCGTGGGCGAGGACGTCGTCTATGACGCGCTCGATCACATCGCGCTCCGCGACGCGGGGCCAGTGCTCGACCTCGTCGGGAACTACACCTTCGACGAGTTCTCGAAGAAGCTTGGCGAGCTGCCCCTGTTTCCCGAGCCGCCCGAGCGCGAGGTCTCGGTCAACTACCGCCGCTGGGCGTTCGAGTCGGCCGCTCTCGACCTTGCGCTGCGCCAGGCGGGCAAGCCGCTGCACCAGGTACTCGAGCGTGAACCGAAGCCAGTCACCTTTGTCTGCTCGATGCGCCTGGCGCCGTTTGACCCCGAGGGCGGCAACGTCGAGCCCTCATCGATCCGGCCGCTCAAGGCCCGCCTCGAGCACTACCCTGACTTGCGCTTCAAGCTCGACCCCACCAACGATTGGACCGACGAGCTGATCGCCGAGCTGGTCGAGACGGGGGCAGTTGAATCGCTCGACCTCAAGGGCCAGTACAAGGGGACGCCGGTCGACGTCGAAACCGATCCGGACCTCTACCGCAAGCTGATCGAGGCCTTCCCGGACGCCTGGCTCGAGGATCCTGACGTCACCGACGGGACCAAGCCACTCCTCGACCCAGTCGCCGATCGCGTCACCTGGGACGCCGTGATCCACTCGGTCGATGACATCCAAAACCAGCCCTGGCCGCCGAAGATGGTCAACATCAAGCCCTCGCGCTTTGGCCCGATCAGCGCCCTCTTCGCCGGTTACGACTACTGCGAGGAGAACGGAATCGGCGCCTACGGCGGCGGCCAGACCGAGCTTGGCCCCGGCCGCGGCCAGATCCAGTACCTGGCCTCGGTCTTCCATCCGGACACGCCCAACGACACGGCGCCGAGCGGGTACAACGACCCTGAGAAGGCGACGAAGCCCGGGCTCGAGACCAGCCCGCTCGATCCGAAGCCGGCGCCGATCGGCTTTCGTCGGGACGACGGGTAGGGTTCAGGCCATGGCCGATCAGAGCTTCGCCGACGCACTCAACGAGCAGATCTCGAACGAGTTCGCCGCCTCGCAGCAGTACGTGGGCGCGGCCGTCTACTACGACGCGGAGACGCTGCCCCGCCTCGCCGCCTTCTTCTATCGCCAGGCGGTCGAGGAGCGGAACCACGCGATGATCATGGTCCAGTACCTGCTCGACACCGACGAGGAGGTCCGGATCCCGGACATCAAGTCGCAGCAGACCACCTACGACGACGTCGCCGGACCCGTCCGCATGGCACTCGAACAGGAGAAGCGGGTGTCGGACGAGATCTTCGCCCTCTTCAAGCTCGCCCGTGAGCAGGGCGACTACCGGGCCGAGCAGTTCCTCTCCTGGTTCGTCAAGGAGCAGGTTGAGGAGGTCTCCTCGATGACCGACCTGCTCAACGTCTGCGAGCGTGCGGAGGACAGCCCTCTGCTGATCGAGGACTTCCTGGTGCGGGAGCAGATCGGCGACGAGGGCGACGACCCCTCGATGCCGCCCGCCGCCGGCGGCGCCCTCTAGAACCTTCCCGGTCTGCGATGCCCGGCGCGTCGCTTGGCCGGGCGCGAGGCGAGCGTCTGACGCAGCTCCAGGATCTCGGAGCGCGTCTCATTGATCGGCGGGCGGGTGTCCTCGAGATGGCGCGAGTGAAGCTCGGTCTCGACCACGCCACCGCCGTCAACTGATACCTCCCAGACATCGGCGCCGTCCCGTGCGCTGATGGTCTCGACCAACTCGGTGTCCTCGAAGAGCGCCCCCGTCTGATCCTCGAGGCCGAGTCCCGGCTCGAGCTCGCCGGCTGTGATGGCCCGCAGGAAGTGGCGGCGGCGCACCGGCTCGCTGAGGTAGTGCACGCAGGCGCTGCCGGGGAGCAGCCCCAGCCCCAACGCGACCGCCGGCTCCCCCTGTGAGCTCGTGATCCCGCCCTGGAACCAGATCATCGCTCCGGCGCTCTGGCCGCAGATCAGAATGCCCTCCTGCCAGCACTCCCGCAGGATCTCGTCGAGGCCATGGGCCCGCCAGATCGCGACCAGGTTCAGCATGCTGCCGCCGCCCGCATAGATCACGTCCTGACCGAGCAGCTCCTCTCGCAGATCGATGGGGTTCTCCCCCAGCCGGAACAGCGAGATCGCCTCGGGAATGCAGTCGCGCTCGGCGAACGCCCGCCGGAACCGTGCGATCTGATCGTCGGGGTCGCCACTCGCGGTCGGCAGGAGGCAGATTCGCGGCCTGGAGGGGCCGGCGAGCTCGACGATCAGGTCTGAGATCGCGTCGTTGCCGACCCGCCGGTCGAAGTCGTGGCCGCCGAGGGCCAGAATGCGGCGGGTAGTCACCTGGGCAAGCCTAGGCTGCCCGACTCACCAGCGGGATGACGGTACGCGGAGCCTCCGCGCCCAGGTAGCGCGTGGCCAGCCTCGTCTCCAGGACCCGGCTCCCCCGGCGCTCCAGCTTGTAGGCGCGCGCCTCGGGCCGCGAGCCGACCACCTCCACCAGCTCGTCGCCGACGAAGCGGAGCGCAGCCCCGTCGTCGGCCGCGTATCCGGCCGGCATCCCGTCCAGCAGGTGGCGGTGGAACGCCGCGCGGCGGTTGCCGGCGGCGTAGTGGACGGCATTCGAGTGCCTGACGAAGCCGAGGGCCGGCACCCGATTGACCTCGTCGTGATAGCCGCTCACCGCCTCGGCGAACCAGCAGAGCGAGCCGGCGCTAAGGCCGCAGAGGATCACCCCGGCCTCATAGGCCTCCCGGAGCATCGAGTCGATGCCGTGGGCGCGCCAGACGCCCAGCAGGGAGATCAGGCTGCCTCCGCCAACGTAGATCAGGTCCTGGGCCAGAAGGTGCGAGCGAATGTCGGAGACGCCGCGCTCCCGGCGAAAGAGGCTGATGTGCGAAGGTCGGGCGCGGTCGCGGAAGGCGTTGTAGAAACGGACGATGTAGTGGTCGGCGTCGCCGCTCGCCGTCGGCAGGAAGCAGACGCGCGGGTTGGCCGTCGCGGTGAGGCCGAGGACGTAGTCGTCGAGCAGCGGGTTCCCCGACTCCTGCGAGAAACCGCCGCCGCCGAACGCCACCACCTGTCTCATCGGCTGCATGCAGGGAAATTGTCGGTCGCCGGGGCGGGATCGTCCTTGGACCGATGTCGAAAGATCGCCGATGCCCGCTCGACCGGCTGTCGAACGCCGGCGCGGGGACGGGGCTAGACGTGCCTGGCTGTGGGGTGATGTCCCCTGCGGACGATCGGCTCCGGGCCGCGCTCGCG
>JBKPND010000059.1:0-6639 GCA_046732465.1 Actinomycetota bacterium | reverse complement strand
CGACCGCAGCGACCGCGACCGGGAGCGCGACCGCAGCGACGGACAGACCCGGCGCCAGCCGCGGCCGGTCGCGGCGAGCGAGGAGCGGCCGAGCCGCTCCAGCCGCTCGAGCCGTTAGGCCGCTCGCGCTCGAAGAAGCAGACGGATGGTCTGGGCGACAGCCCGCGCGTCCTCGGTCACCTGCCGCCAGGTGAACCGGACGACCTCGTAGCCGAGGACGGCGAGGCGCGCGTCCCTGGAGCGGTCCTGCTCGAAGGCGGATCGGGAGCGGTGCGAGTCCCAGCCGTCGACTTCGACGACGAGCCGTGGGACGCGCCAGAGAAAGTCGACCTCGTATCGATCCACCCTGACGTTCACCTCGGGCGGGGAAAGTCGGTGGCGCCGACAGAGCGCGAGCATGGCCTGTTCGAGCTCGCTGTGTGCCCGGTCAGGCTCGATCGGATGGTCGATCGGGAGCTGAAGGAACTCCGCCTCGCGCAGCGCCGCCGCGAACTGCGCTGAGGAAAGGAGGGGACGCAGATCCGAGAGCGTTCGGGCCGGACTCGTGACCGGGATGCCATCTCGGCGGGTGCAATGACGGGCGATGAGGGTGGTGGAGCGGTGGAGGATGATGCCGTCGCGCCTCCTGACGCCAGCCGTGCTCGGGACGGTGACGTGCACGGAGTCGCGTTCGCCGGCCTTCGATCGCCGGCGAATGCGACGACGGATTCCCCAGAGCTCCGCGGCGCTCGTGTGGCTCAGGACGGCGCCTTCACAGCAGGCCAGGACGGCCGCCATCCACCTGCCTTCGTCGCTGAGCCGAGTGTGTCCGACGGCGTAAACACCACGATGAAGAGGGTGGAGGCGGGCGCCGATGACGCGCCGGTGAATTGTGCTGGAGGACAGGCCGGCTGATCGCAATTGCGCGGCGGAAATCACGCCATGCTGCCTGGCGGCGACACGGGCTACGGCTTTGTCAGCGTCTGATTTGTCGCCTTCTTCCCGCACGTCCGGGAACAAGGCGACAACCCCGCCGATTTCACCCCCCTTTCACTGTCGGTGTTCGTCCCGCCCGCCCCCATTCATCGCCGGTGTTCGTGCCGGCACTGCCCCGTCCCGCCGCTTACGTGTAGGTTCCCGCGCCGATGGCGACCGAACGCACACTGATCCTCGTCAAGCCAGACGCCTTCGAGCGTGGCCTCACCGGTGAGATCACCGCGCGGTTCGAGCGCAAGGGCCTGAAGCTCGTCGCGATGAAGCTCATGCAGGCTCACGAGGAGCTCGCCAACACGCATTACGAGGAGCACAAGGAGAAGCCGTTCTTCGGCGAGCTGGTTTCCTTCATCACCCGCGGGCCGCTGGTCGCGATGGTGCTGGAGGGGGAGAGCGCGGTAGTGGCGGCGCGCCAACTGATCGGCGCGACCAATCCGCTCGAGGCCGACGCCGGCTCGATCCGCGGCGAGTTCGCCACTGAGGTCACCTTCAACCTCGTGCATGGCTCCGACTCACACGAGTCGGCCGAGCGCGAGATCGCCCTCTGGTTCCCGGAACTCTGACCCGACCGGCCTAGGCTGGGGCAGTGTCCTCGCCGCCGATCGTCCTAGCCTCGAAATCACCCCAGCGCCGCGCCCTCCTGGACGCCCTTGGCGTCGAGTTCGAAGTCCAGGATCCGTCGGTGGCCGAGGAGGCGGACGGCGAGCCCCGGGATCTGGTCGTCCGGAACGCTCTGCGCAAGGCCGAGAAGGTCGCGACCGATCACTCCGGCGCGCTGGTGATCGCCGGGGACACCGAGGTGGTGATCGACGGAGAGGTCCTCGGCCAGCCGAGGACCGAGGCCGAGGCTCGCGCCCACCTGGAGCGGCTCTCGGGAAGCGAGCACCACGTCCTCGGCGGGCTGGCGCTGGTCGGCCCCGGTGACCACGAGCCGCGCACCGGCGTCGACGTCTCGACCGTCGCGTTCCGGGTGCTCGATGACTCACTGCTCGATGCCTACCTGGCCTCCGGCGAGTGGCGCGGCCGGGCCGGGTCGTACGCGATCCAGGGCCTCGGCTCGGCGCTGGTGGACATCGTCCGCGGCGACGTCTCCAACGTCATCGGCCTGCCCGTCGGTCTGCTCCTGCGGCTGGCACCGGAACTGGTGGGGGGCCGTAGGTGACCTCTTCCGAATTCGCTCCGGGCTAACCCGCACCGCAATTCGTCCAACGCCGAAAACTTCCGGACTTTGGGCATTTAACGCAAGCCGCTAGGCTCCGACGAACTTCGCTAGGCCGTCCTCCTTTATGAGCATTCGCTAATCGTCCCCACCTGTGAGCGTTCTCAGCACGATCAGCCCCGCCCGCGACATGGCCGTCGATCTCGGCACGGCAAACACGCTCGTTTACGTGCGCGGTCGCGGCATCGTTCTCTCGGAGCCGTCCGTGGTCGCCGTCGACACCGCGACCGGCGAGGTCCACGCCGTCGGCGCCGAGGCGAAGCAGATGCTCGGGCGCACCCCGTCGACCATCAACGCGATGCGACCCCTCAAGGACGGCGTGATCGCCGACTTCGAGATCACCGAGTCGATGCTCCGCTACTTCATCAAGCGGGCCAATCACAGCCGCTTCACCCATCCGCGGGTCGTGGTGTGCGTTCCTTCAGGGGTGACCGGGGTGGAGAAGCGAGCGGTCGAAGAGGCCTGCCTCGGCGCCGGTGCCCGTGAGGCCTATCTGATCGAGGAGCCGATGGCGGCCGCGATCGGCTCCGGTCTCCCGGTCAGCGAGCCCACCGGAAGCCTCGTCGTCGACATCGGCGGCGGCACCACCGAGGTCGCGGTCATCTCGCTGGGCGACATCGTCGTATCCCAATCAGTCCGTGTCGGCGGCGATGAGATGGACGAGGCGATCATGAACTTCTGCAAGCGGGAGCACCAGCTTCTGATCGGCCACCAGACGGCCGAGGACATCAAGCACGAGGCCGGCTCCGCGAACCCGCTCGGCCACGAGATCGAGATCGAGATCCGCGGCCGCGACCTCGGCTCCGGGCTGCCGCGTGCCGTGAAGCTCAACTCGGAGGACATCCGCAAGGCGCTCGACGACCCGATCCAGCAGATCATCGCCGCGGTCCGCGACACCCTCGACCGGACGCCGCCCGAGCTGGCCGGCGACCTGATGGAGCGCGGCATGACCCTCGCTGGCGGGGGTGCCCTGCTGCAGGGCTTCGCCGATCGGATGAGCGACGAGTGTCAGATGCCGGCGAGGCTCGCCGAGTCGCCCCTCACCTGCGTGGCGACGGGATCGGGGCAGGCCCTGGAGGAGTTCGAGGCGATCAAGAGAGCGCTCAAGAACTCCCGCGTCCGGAGGCGCTACTGAGCGCCCGGGGCTGAGAGGAAGACGCGGCCATGTATCTCCTTGACCGTCCCGAGGACATCCCGCCGCGGCTGACCAGTCGGCTCAACCTGCGCATCGCGATTCTGGGCGCGGTCGTGGTCGCGGCCATCGCGACGGTGGTCCTGCGGCTCTGGTCGCTCCAGATCCTCGACGGACAGCATTACCGCGCCCTCGCCAACGACCACGGCATCCTCGACGTCCGCGTCCATCCGCCTCGTGGCGAGATCCTCGACCGAAACGGGAAGGTCCTGGTCGAGAACCGCACCGTGATGGCATTGCAGCTGCGCCCCTCGGACCTGCCGGCGGACAAGAGCGAGCGGACGCGGGAGCTGGCCAAGCTCGGCGATCTCCTCGGCCTCTCACAGCGCGAGATCCGGCGCCGGGTCCGGGCCACCCCGCAGTACGCCGGCTACCCGGTCGTCCTCAAGCAGGGGCTCGACCGGCGGCTGCTCTTCTATCTCCTCGAGAACAAGGAGAGCTTCCCGGGCGTGAGCGTCGAGCGGACCTACGTCCGCAAGTACCCGGACGGCACGCTTGCGGCCCACATCCTCGGCCAGGTCGGCCAGATCAGCCCGCACCAGCTGACCAGGCCGCAATACAAGACGCTCAAGCCGGGCGACGTCATCGGCCAGGCGGGCGTCGAGTACACCTACGACAAGTTCCTGCGCGGCACCGCCGGGGCCGAGCGCATTCAGGTCGACGCGCTCGGGCGCCCCCGGGGCACCCTCGGCCACCGGCCCGCCGAAGCGGGCGACAACCTCAGAATGACCCTCGATTCGGGCCTCCAGGAGACCGGTGAGGCCGCGCTCCGCGGCAAGGGCCTGCCCGGGGCGTTCGTCGCCATGAACGTCCACACCGGCGCGATCCTGGGAATGGGGTCCTTCCCCACCTTCGACCCGTCCTTCTATACGCAGCCTCACACGAAGGCTCAGTACGACGCCTTCGGCAACCAGCCGGGCGATCCGCTGGTGGACCGCGCCGACCAGGGCGGCTACCCGACGGGGTCGGCGTTCAAGCCGATCACCGCCACCGCCGCGCTCGAGGACGGCCTGATCACTCCGAGCACGATCTTCGACGACACGGGCTCGCTCGACATCGGCGGCCTGGTCGTCCACAACGCCGGCGGGGCGGCGAACGGGCCGATCGACATGAGCACCGCCCTCCAGGTCTCCTCGGACGTCTACTTCTTCAACCTCGGGCTGCACGCGGAGGCGAGCGGCAACGGCGGCCAGATCCAGGACTGGGCATTCAAGTACGGCCTCGGCCGCAAGCCGCAGGTCGACGTCCCGGACGCCACCTCCGGCCTGATCCCCACGCCGGCGTGGCGCAACCGTGTCTTCCACGGCCACAAGAACCCCTACATCGACCGGCCCTGGAACCAGGGCGACAACGTCAACCTCGCCGTCGGCCAGGGCGACGTTCAGGTGACCCCCCTCCAGCTGGCCCGGGCCTATGCCGCGCTCGCGAACGGCGGCGCCCTCGTCCGCCCGCACGTCGGCAGCAGCGTCGTGAACATCGAAGGCAAGACCGTCAGGAAGATCCATCCGGCCCCTCAGCGCCACCTCCGCATCTCCGCTGAGACGCGGAACGTGATCCTCGAGGGCCTGCATCGCGCCGCCGACGAACCCGGCGGCACCTCCTATCCGGTCATGGGCAGCTTCCCCATCCCGGTGGCGGGCAAGACGGGCACGGCCGAGCGAGAGGGCCAGGAGGACCAGTCCTGGTACAGCGTGATCGCGCCGTACCCCAACCCGCAGATCGTGGTCACGGTGACCGTGGAGCGCGGCGGGTTCGGCGCAGAGACCGCGGCGCCGATCGCCCGCACGATCCTCGAGCAGTACTTCAACGAGCACGGCGGTGGCATCGACACCTCAGGGGCACACGCGGCGGGACCGGGCTGATGGAAGCCGCAAAGCCCTCACTCACCTTCGCCCCGCAGCGCTCCCGGATCCTCGAGGTGCTCAACCTCCGCAACCTCGACGGGATCATGCTCGCCGCCTCCGTCGGCCTGATCGCGTTCAGCGTCTTCACGCTGGAGTCGGCCAGCCGGCACGAGGTCGCGGCCGACCCCCTCTACTTCGTCGTGCGTCAGTCCCTCTACGGCGTGATCGGCATCGGGCTGATGATCGCCGTGAGCCACCTCGACTACACCCGCCTCAGGGAGCTGCGGGTGAGCATCTACGCGCTGATGGTCGGCTCGATCGCGTTCGTCCTGCTGGTCGGCACCGCGATCCGCGGCTCGAACCGCTGGATCGAGCTGCCCCTGTTCCAGTTCCAGCCCTCAGAGCTCGCCAAGGTCCTGCTCTGCGTCTCCCTCTCGGCGTTCGTCTACGAGCGCGTCCGGCGCCCGTTCGGGTTGGGCGCGACGGTCGCCCTGCTGGTCCTGGGCCTCGTGCCGGCCGGGCTGGTCTTCCTCCAACCCGATCTGGGCACGGGCATCGTCCTGGTGGCGATCACCTTGACGATCCTCTTCGTCTCGGGGATCCCGTGGCAGCACTTCGCCGCGGTCGGCGCCGCGGCCGCGCTGCTCGCCGGCGGCGCGTATCTCGCCGGCTCCGCCGTCGGCGCCGATCCCCTGGCGGGCTATCAGCAGGACCGGCTGACCTCCTTCCTTCACCCCAGCGACGATCCGAAGGACGCCAGCTATCAGGTGACCCAGTCCAAGATCGCGATCGGATCGGGGGAGACGTCGGGCCGCGGCGACAACGCGACCCAGACGGAGCTCCTCTTCCTCCCGGAGCGGCACACGGACTTCATCTTCGCCGTGATCGGCGAGCGCTTCGGGTTCCTGGGCGCCGCGTTCCTGGTCTTCCTCTACGCCCTGCTCTTCTGGCGCGCGATCCGGGTGATGCGAATAGCCACGAGCTATTACGGGGTGATGATCGCCGGCGGCATCGTCGCGATGCTCGCCTTCCAGGCGATCGTCAACGTGGGCATGAACGTGGGGCTGATGCCGGTGACCGGGATCACGCTCCCGCTGATCAGCTACGGCGGCTCCTCGGTGCTCGGGACATTCCTGGCGCTCGGGCTGCTGCAGGCGATCCATGCACGTTATGCGAGGGGGCTGCGCTAGCAGCCACCCGTTTAACGGGGTCAGAGTTTCAGGTCTTATTGAAGGTAGGCGCTACTCTCGGGCACCGCGCGAGCGCTGGGCGGGGGCGAATCGACCGTGAGTTGAACCGACTTTGAGCTGTGAGGGCTAGTCAGACATGTACCGCAAGCAGGTGCGCCGTCGACGGGCGGTGCTGTTGCTGCTCGTCGCCGCCTCGCTGACACTGCTCAGCCTCTATTACCG
>JBKPND010000058.1:0-18288 GCA_046732465.1 Actinomycetota bacterium | reverse complement strand
GATCCGCGGGTCGATCCCGCCGAGGCGCTCGCGGACGAGCTCGGCTGGCGGGCCGGCGACCGCGCCGAGGCCGCGGCCCAGGACGTCGTGGTCACGGTGACCCCCGGTGAGGAGCTGGTGGTCCTCGAATCCGACGTCCGGGCGGGCCAGCACTACGCCGTGCTCGGCGCCGATGCCCACGGCAAGCAGGAGGTCGACCTGGCGGCGATCGAGCGCTGCCGCCTCTTCTGCGACGAGTGGGAGCAGGCGAGCGCCGGTGGCGAGCTCGCCAACGCGGTCGACGCCGGGCTGGCCAGGCGCGAGGACGTCACCCAGCTCGGCGACGTACTCAACGGCGCGCCGGGCCGCACCGCCACGGACGAGATCACGCTCTTCGACTCGACAGGCCTCGCGATCCAGGACCTGGCGATCTGCCGCGCGGTCTACGAGCGCTGGCGGAGCGGAGAGGTCGAGGCGCCCGTCGTCACGCTCTGACCGGGTCGATCAAGCGGCGGCGGGCTTTGCCCTCGCAGGCGTCCGCCCGCCGCCACCTCTCCTCCCAAGCTCTAGTCGACGTCTGTGCCCTCGACCAGGAACGCGACCCGCACGTGCGCGCGCCACTCGTCGAGGTTCTCGCCGCGCAGTCCGGTGGAGACCACGTCGACCGCCCGGATGTTCCGCAGCGAGCCCTGCGCCTGCTTGAGCGCCTGCTGCGCCGCGTCATCCGAAGACTTCTTGGAGCTTCCGACCAGCTCGATGATCTTTACGACGGCCACGTGCCCTCCTCTTCCGAGCGCGATGGGGTTTGTGGCCGGTGTTCTATTCGAATCGGACGCGCAGGGCAACCCCGCAAATTGCGTACCGGCACTAGCCCCAGCCCCCCGCCAGCTGGCCGCGCACGGAGACTCCTTCCCGCAGGGCCGCCTCCTGCCAGCGGCTCCGAGGGGCCGCCTGCGGAGCCGGGGCCGTCTCCCGGAGGAAGCGCTCGAGCCCCGCGGCGATGGCCGCGGCCTCCTCGGGAGACGCCGCCGAACTCTGAATCTGAATCTCCGGCCGCGGGGGGCGCTGCTTGCCGTTTCGGGCCACGGCCGCAGTCTAGGCGCGGCGGGGGCGCCGGCGACCCGAATCCGGGCCGCCGGCACTCACGTCGTCAGCTCGAGGAGGTGACGCCCCGAGCCTGCTGCTCGCCAGAGTCGCGGAACTCCTCGGCCTGCTCGCGGCCGCTCTCCTGAGCCGTCTCCTTGACGTTCTGAGCGGCGTCCTGCGCCGAGTCAGTCGCCGCCTGCGCGGCGTCCTGAGCCACCTGCTTGCCGCGCTCAAGGGCCTCCTGGCCGGTCTCCGCGGCTCGCTGCTTCACGTCATCGGCCATAGGCCCGATCTTCTCGTCCTCGATCCGGGTCGAGGGGATCAGCATCCCGATCAGGAACCCAGCGGCCACGCCGCCGACGGCGAGCCCGAGCGGGTTCTCCTCGGCCACGCCGACTGCCTGCCGGGCGCCCTGCTTGACATCAGACGCGTCCGGCGTGGCATCGCTCATGCGCGACCCCGTGCCCTGCATCTGCTCCTTCAGCCGGTCGCGCTTGTCTGCGATCGACTCCTTGACACGACCCGGCACGTTGGCCTTGTGAGCCAGCTGATCGACGGTGTCGCTCATCCGGTCACGCGTGTCCTCTATCTCCTCACGGATTCGGGCTGTCTCTTCGCCCATTCGACGTCCTCCTTCAAGGTCTCGACGGTTTGTTCCGGTTGGGGCGGAGCGGCTTCCTCCACCTTGTGCTTGCCCTGGAGAGCCAGCACGCCCGCGACCGCGCCGTAGACGGCGGTCACGATCAGCGCTGCGATCCATGCGTCCATCGCCTCTGCGAGGACGAGGATCAGGAACGCGGTCAGCGCGCCGAAGGCGCCGAGGCCGAAGAGCCCCGCGCCGCCGAACATCCCCGCTCCCTTTCCTGCTTGTTTTCCCTTCTCGGTGAGCTCCGCCTTGGCGAGCTCCACCTCCTTGCGTATGAGCGTGGTGGCGTCCTGGGAGAACTGCTTCAGGAGCTCGCCAGTGCTCTCGCCATTCGTCTGGGCCATGCGATCACCGGGCCCCGACGGGCGCCGTCTCCGGAGTCGACGGGGCGTTCACTGTCTCCCTCGCCGGAGTCTGCGGTGCCGAGAGCTGGTGGCCGCCACCCTGAAGGAGGTCGGTCCGCTGCCGGCCGGAGTAGCGCCGCCGGCTCGATGCCTTGAGGAACCGCGCCGCGGCGACACCGACGACGACCGCTCCGGCAAGCACCGCCCATGGGCGCTGGCGGCCGAAGTCCTCGATGTCGTTGAGGATCCGGTCGGAATCGGAATCCCGCAGGTAGCTGCCCGCGCGCTCGATCCGGTCGGCCGCCTGGTCCGCGACCTTCGCCGGCCCCTCCTTGCCCTGGTTGTGAAGCTCCTCGCCGACGGAGCGGATGTCCTGGGCGGTGTTGCCCACGCGCTCGCCGACCTCGGTGGAGCGCTGGTCCACCTGTTCGCGGATTCGATTCTGGGCCTGCGATGCGACGTTGTGGGCGGTCTCCTTCGCCTGATCCGTCGCCTCGCCGACCTTCTCACGGGCCTGGTCCGCGACCTGCTGTGCCTGACCCGTCTCCTGGTCCGGTCGTTGAGATGCTTCCATCTTGATCTCCTAGCTGATTAGTCCAGGAGGAAGCATCCGCGCATGAGTCAGCGGGGCCTGATCGACCTCCCGGTCGTCCATTCCGGGAGTGACTCCTGATTGAAGTCCCTGAGTCCCGCTATCCAGAGAGGGCGAGCGTCGCTTCCAGCGACACTCCCCGACTCTTGCTTTTGGTACCCGGTGGCCGCGGGCGGAAACCGGAACTGTGTTAAGGCGGGAACCGGAACTGAGTTAAAGCGGGATGTTGCCGTGCTTGCGCTTCGGGCCCTCGACCCGCTTGGTCTGCAGGGTGCGCAGGGCGCGGATCAGCTTGGGACGCGTCGTGTGCGGCGCGATCACGTCGTCGATGTAGCCGCGCTCGGCCGCCGAGTACGGGTTGGCGAAGTGGGCCTTGTAGTCGTCGATCAGCTTGGAGCGGCGCTCGTCGGGCGTCGGCGACTTCTGCAGGTCGCGGCGGTAGATGATGTTGACCGCGCCCTCCGGCCCCATCACCGCCACCTCCGCCGTCGGCCAGGCGAAGTTGAAGTCGGCCAGCATGTGCTTCGAGTTCATGACGTCGTACGCGCCGCCGTAGGCCTTGCGGGTGACGACGGTCAGCTTGGGGACGGTCGCTTCGGTGAAGGCGTAGAGGAGCTTCGCGCCGTGGCGGATGATCCCGCCCCACTCCTGCGAGGTGCCAGGCAGGAAGCCGGGGACGTCGGTGAAGGTGAGGAGCGGGACGTTGAAGGCGTCGCAGGTGCGGACGAAGCGGGCCGCCTTCTCGGATGAGTTGATGTCGAGCACGCCGGCGAGGTGCTTGGGCTGGTTGCCCACCACGCCGATCGGGTGCCCGTCGAGGCGGGAGAAGCCGACCACGATGTTCTGCGCGAAGTGCTCGTGGACCTCGAAGAACTCACCGTCGTCGACGATCCGCGCGATCACGTCGCGCATGTCGTACGGCTTCTGAGGGTCGTCCGGGACGATCGTGTCGAGCTCCGGGTCCTCGCGGTCGGGGTCGTCGGTGGGTTCGACGCGGGGCGGCAGCTCGAGGTTGTTGAGCGGCAGGAAGCTCATCAGGTAGCGGACGTCCTCGAGGCACTGTTCCTCGTCGTCGGCCGCGAAGTGGGCCACGCCCGACTTGGTGTTGTGGCTCATCGCCCCGCCGAGCTCCTCGAACTCCACCTCCTCGCCCGTCACGGTCTTGATCACCTCGGGGCCGGTGATGAACATGTGCGAGGTCCCCTTCACCATGAAGATGAAGTCGGTCATCGCCGGCGAGTACACCGCGCCGCCCGCGCAGGGGCCCATGATCAGGCTGATCTGCGGGATCACGCCCGAGCACTGCACGTTCCGGACGAAGACGTCGCCGTAGGCCCCGAGCGAGACGACACCCTCCTGGATGCGCGCTCCACCGGAGTCGTTGATGCCGATCACCGGAGCCCCGACCTTGGCGGCGAGGTCCATGACCTTGACCATCTTCTCGGCCATCACCTCGCCGAGCGAGCCGCCGAAGACGGTGAAGTCCTGCGAGAAGACGAAGACCGTGCGACCGTCGATGGTGCCGTAGCCGGTCACCACCGCGTCGCCGTAGGGGCGGCGCTTCTGCATCTCGAACTCGTAGGTGCGGTGGCGGACGAAGGTGTCGAGCTCCTCGAAGGAGCCGGGGTCGAGCAGCTTCTCGATCCGCTCCCTCGCGGTGAGCTTGCCCTTGTCGTGCTGCTTCTGGACGGCCTCCTCGGAGCCGGCGTGGACCGCCTCCTCGCGCAGCTCGCGGAGGTAGGCGAGCTTCTCCTCGTGGGTGACCGGGTTTTTCTCTCGCACTGGCGGGCGATTCTAGGGAGGAGGCCCGGCCGAACGCCCGTAGCTGGATGTTGTGGTTGCGCCGCCGCCAAGAAGAAGAAGTCCAAGAAGAAGGGGAAGCGGAAGAAATAGGCTGCGGCGCGTGACCGAGGAGGAAGTCCGCGCACTGATCGGCGAGATCACGGCCGACCCAGATCCGGAGCGGGAGTACGAGCTCAGGCATCCGGACTGCCGGATCGACATCCCGCAATCCCGAGAGCGTTTCGACCGCGACGGGATGCGGGAGGTGCAGCGGAACTTCCCCGGCGGCCCTCCCGCCATGAACCTGAAGCGGCTCGCCGGCCAGGAAGACGTCTGGGTGGCAGAGCTGGAGTCGGACTACGGCGAGGAGCGCGGCGGGAGCTTCAGCGTCTGCCTGATCCTCGAGTTCGCGGACGGCAAGATCAAGCGCGAGACGCGCTATTACGCCGAGCCCTTCGAGGCGCCCGAGCAGCGGGCGCAGTGGCGCCTCCCCAACGAGCGCTAGCGACGCGGCCGCCGTACTCGCGTTAGGGCAACGCTCGGGCGAAATACGGCAGTTCAGCGGTGGTGTCGGGGGCGCCGCAAAGCCAGGGTTCTCGCCCCGCAAGCAATCAACTCCGCATGAGGGGAGAAACCAATGAACGATCGAAAGAGCACCACATCTCGTCTGAGCTTCGCCATGGCTGCCGCGACCGTCGCAGTGCTGGTCGTGATGCCGATCGCGTGGGCGAATGGGGCGAGCGGACCGGTGGCCACGAAGAGCGCCAGCCTCGTCAAGCAAGTGAAGAGCCTGAAGAAGCGGGTGGCGGCGCTGGAGGGCCGGCAGACCGGTAACACGACGACCAACAACACGACCAACACCACGGCAGCGCCGATCGGGCCCGCCGGTGGGGACCTGGCCGGGACCTACCCGACGATCGGCCTGGGCACGGTGACCGGGCCGAAAGATCGCAGCAGACTCGCTCAACGGCGGGCACGTAATCGACGACAGCCTGCTCGGCTCGTCCGAGATCACGCCGGAGACCGTCACCGCCAATGAGCTCGGCCCCGGCAGCGTCGGCGATAACGAGCTGTAGAACCTGTACTCGGTCGTGGGCACCGGAGTGGAGATCGCTAACAACGCGAAGGGCAGCGCCGCGGTCAACTGCGGGACCGGAGCCGCCCTGATCGCCGGAGGCTACGCCTGGACGAGCAGCGCGCCCGGCCTGACGGTCACGGAGAACGCTCCGAATGGCGTGGGCCAGTGGTCGAACTGGGTCGTCACCGGCCGGAACACGAGCGGATCTACCGCGAGCCTGTTTCCCTGGGCCACCTGCCTGCCGGGCTAGGGATCTGAATCGAGTGATGGAGGGGCGGCGCTTCGGCGTCGCCCCCCTTTCGCTTCAGTCGAGAAGTGGGTGTCAGAAGAAGTGGGGGTCCTCCCAGACCGTGGCGTCCCCCCGCTGCAGGCGGTCGGCGAATGCGCGCCGCTCCGCCGACCCGTAGCGGGCGAAGAGCCGGCCCGTGAGGCGCCGGAGCCCTCCTCGCACGGGAACCAGCAGGAGTCGAAGCTCCGTGATCTCGGCGGGCGATAGCTCGGAGGCGAGGAGTGCGGATTCGTCGAGGCGGGCGAGCACTGCATCCATCTGCAGGTAAGCGGCGAGGCAGACGAGCAGCTTCAGCTCACGCGCGAGGGAGAGGCCCTGGCGGATGAGCGGGTCGTTCCAGTAGAGGGCGTCCACAGCAACGATTTGGCCACCGAGGCCGCTGGCATCCGAAATCCGCCGAGTCCCGCGCCTCCAGCTGGTCCTCCGAAGCCCGAGCAGCGCCCAGCCGCGCTCGCGTAGGTGCGAGTCGATCTCCGGGAACAGGGGCTCGCCCTCGAACAGCGGGTTGAGCTCCGCCTCCACCTCGAGGATCAGCGTGCCGCCGAGCGTCGATTCGGCGCCGACGAGGACGTCCAGGGCCGCGCCCTCAACGTCGATCTTGAGACAGTCGGCCGTGACGCCCTCTCGCCGCGCCACCTCGTCGAGCGTCGTGACAGAGACCGTCTCGGCGCTTCGGACGGCAAAGAGCTTCGCCGCCTCCGGGAACGAGCGAAGGAAGTCCTGGTTCGGCTTGTAGATGCTGGAGGCGACCGGCCAGTTCGTGATGTGAAGGGGGACTGCCTCGGCAGATTCCCGCCCCAGCGCGGCGGGCAGGTATCGGATCGGATAGGGGAGCGAATCGGCCTCGCGATTCAGCCGGTCGCACTCATCCCGCTCCGGCTCGAAGGCCGTCACGTCCAGCACGCTCGTGAATCGCTCCCACCGCGAGGCGATGCCTCCCCGGGCCCCGACGTCGACCAGCCGCAGTCGGTCTTCGCTGAGGTGGTCGTCGAGGATGGTCATGGACGGCCCGGTACCCGGGCGGCCATTAGAAAAACGCGCCGCCGCGGTACTCGCCGAAGACGTCGCGCATCGCGTTGCAGACCTCGCCGATCGAGCCGCCGGCGCGCAGCGCCTCCTTGATCGGGGGCAGCAGGTTGCCGTCCCCGCGTGCGACCTCGCGGAGCTCCTCGAGCTTGGAGTCGACCGCCGGCTGGTCGCGGTTCTCCTTCCACTTCTTCAACCGCTCGAGCTGGCGCCTCTCGGACTCGGGGTCGACCTTGAGGATGTCGACGTCGTCGACCTGGTCGGTCACGTACTTGTTGACGCCGACGATGATGTCCTGGCCGGTTCGGTAGCGCTCCTGGTAGGAGATCGCCGACTCCTCGATCTCCTTCTGGATGAACTCGAGCGCGTTCACCGACCCGCCGAGATCCTCGACCTTCTTCATCAGCTCCCAGGAGCGCTCCTCGATCTCGTCGGTGAGCGACTCGATGAAGTAGGAGCCGGCGAAGGGATCGACGGTGTCGGCGACGCCCGACTCGTGGGCGAGCACCTGCTGCGTGCGGAGCGCGATCCGGGCTGAGCGTTCGGTCGGCAGGGCGAGCGCCTCGTCGAAGCCGTTGGTGTGAAGTGACTGGGTGCCGCCGGCGACCGCGGCGAAGCCCTGGAGCGCCACCCGGATGATGTTCACCTCGGGTTGCTGAGCCTGGAGCGTGACCCCGCCGGTCTGGGTGTGGAAGCGGATCATCTGCGCCTTCTCGTCGGTGGCGTCGAACCGCTCGCGCATGATCTTGGCCCACATCCGGCGTACGGCCCGGAACTTGGCGATCTCCTGGAAGACGTTGTTGTGGCCGTTGAAGAAGAAGGCCAGCCGCTTGCCGAACGCGTTCACGTCGAGCCCGGCGTCGATCCCGGCCTGGACGTAGGCGATCGCGTTCGAGAGCGTGAAGGCGACCTCCTGGACCGCCGAGCAGCCCTTCTCGCGCATGTGGTAGCCGGAGATCGAGATCGTGTTCCACTTCGGGACGTTCTCGTCGCAGTAGGCGAAGATGTCGGTCGTCAGCCGCATCGTCGGCTCGGGCGGGTAGATGTAGTTGCCGCGCGAGACGTACTCCTTGAGCACGTCGTTCTGCACGGTCCCCCGCAGCTCTTTCGACGGCACGCCCTGCTCCTCGCCGACCAGCTCGTAGAGCAGGAGCAGGATCGCCGCCGGGGCGTTGATCGTCATCGAGGTGGAGACCTCGCCGAGGTCGATCTGGTCGAAGCAGATCCGCATGTCCTCGACGGTGTCGATGGGGACGCCGGTGCGACCGACCTCGCCCGCGCAGAGCGGATCGTCGGAGTCGCGGCCGAGCTGGGTGGGTAGGTCGAAGGCCATCGAGAGGCCGGTCGAGCCGTGCTCGGTCAGGTAGCGATACCGCTCGTTGGTGTCCTCCGGGCTGGCAAAGCCAGCGTACTGGCGCATCGTCCAGAGCCGGTCCCGGTACATGCCGGGGTGGATGCCGCGGGTGAAGGGGTACTCGCCGGGCTCGCCGAGTCGCTCCTGGAGGCCGGGCGCGACGTCGCCCTCCTCGTAGAGGCGCTTGATCTCGATCCCGGAATCGGTGATCCGCCGCTCGTCCTCGGGGCCGACCACCGGGGCGATGTAGCGATCCAGGTCCTCGTCGACGGCGGCCTGCTGCCGCTCGGCATCGGCCGCGCCGTCCGACGCCGTGCCGTTCGCCCCCTCGGTCTTCGCCTCGTCCTTTGGCCGGGTGGCCATGCGGACAGGATAAGAGGCGGAGCTCAGAGGCCGAGGAAGCGGCGCACTCTGCCCGGTTCGGGCTGCGGCGGCGAATCGTCCGTCTCAGGCTCCGGCGTCCCCGGCTCGGGCGACTCCGGCTCGGGCGTCTCCGCGACGGGAGGCTCGGGTGGGGGCCCATCGCCCATGCCCTCGAAGGGGCGCTTCTGCGGGGTCGCCAGCTCCTCGAGGACGGCGTCGAGCCAGCCCTCGAGCTTGGTTGTCTCGCCGCCGTTCTCGGCCTTGACCTTCACGTTCGTGCCCCAGCCCTTTTCGGCGAGCTGGACCTCGATCCAGGCATCGGCGCCGTCATCGGAGGCCTCCCAGCGGAGCAGCGACTCGGGCTCTCTCTCCTCGACTGACACCTCGGTCGCGCGTCCGAGCAGGCCGCACATCAGCCCCTGCATGCGGTCGGGCTGGTCGAGCAGCTCCCAGAGCTCGGGGGGTGACTTGACCAGCGTTCTGCTTGCGCTCTTCATGCCCCGGCCTTTCGCTCAACCGGGGCGCGCTCCTGCCGCTTATCCGTTTTGGGCGAGATATCCCTCGACGGCTGCGGCCGCGCGCGGCCCGGCATGCCCGTCCCAGAGCGGGATCTTCGGAGGATCGGCCGGCGGATCCGCGGCGAGCACCCGCTCGGCGGCCTCCCGCAGGGCCCCGGGGTCGACGCCGACCAGCTCGTTGGTGCCGAGCTCGATCGTGATCGGCCGCTCGGTGGTGGTGCGATAGGTGAGGCAGGGGACGCCGAGTACGCTCGTCTCCTCCTGGACCCCGCCCGAGTCGGTGATCACCAACCGGGCCTCGGACTCCAGGCCGATGAAGTCGGTGTAGTCCATCGGGTCGGCAAGGGTCACCCCGCCCAGGCCCGTGAGGGTGGTCGCGTCGAGGCGCGCCCTGGTCCTGGGGTGGACGGGGAAGACCACCGGTAGGGACTCGGCGATCCCGGCGAGCACCTGCATCGTCGGCCCGAGCAGCGCCGGGTCGTCGACCAGCGCGGGTCGGTGGAGTGTGACCAGGACGAAGCCCCGAGCCTGGAGCCCCTTGCTCTCGAGCAGCGCCGGGCGGTCCACCCCCTCCAGCAGCCGGTAGAGGCTGTCGATCATCGTGTTGCCGACGAGCTGCACCCCGTCGCCGCTGATCCCCTCGGCGGCGAGATTGTCGACCGCGTCCTGTGAGGTGCAGAGCAGGAGCTCCGAGACCCGGTCGGTGACGACCCGGTTCACTTCTTCCGGCATCGCCCAGTCGCCGGACCGCAGCCCCGACTCGATGTGGGCGACGGGCACGTGCAGCTTGCTCGCGGCGAGAGCGGCGCCCATCGTCGAGTTGACGTCACCGGGCACCAGGACCAGGTCGGCCGGGTGGGCGAGCAGGTCCTGCTCGACGCCGGTGAGCACGCCGGCGGTCTGTTCGCCGTGGCTGCCGGAGCCGACCTCGAGGTTCGCGTCCGGCTCGCGCATCCCCAGCCGCTCGATGAAGCCGCCCGAGAGAGCCCGATCGTAATGCTGTCCTGTGTGCAGGACACGGACCGAGGTCCCCTCGGAGCCTTCCAGCGCCGCGATCACGGGCGCCGCCTTGACGAAGTTCGGTCGCGCCCCCACGACCGCGAGTACGGAGGCAGTCACAGCGCGGCAAGCTAGCGGGGACGGCGCTGGCGGGCCGGACACCCGCCGGTGTAGGGTCGTCTCATGGCCGGCAAAGCAAGCGGCGCCGTCGTCGTCACCGGTGCCTCGACCGGCATCGGCCGCGCCACCGCCCTGCTTCTCGACGCGAAGGGCTACCGCGTCTTCGCCGGCGTCCGCAAGGAGGAGGACGCCAGGGAGCTCGCCAAGGACGGCTCGGACCGGCTCACGCCGCTCACGATCGACGTCACCGATGCGGGCCAGATCGAGTCGGCGAGGCAGGAGGTCGCCGAGGCGGTGGGAGAGCAGGGAGTTGCGGGGCTCGTCAACAACGCCGGCGTCGGCGGGGGCGGGCCGATCGAGTTCATGCCGCTCGATGAGCTGCGCTCCACCCTCGAGGTGAACCTGATCGGGCAGGTGGCCGTCACCCAGGCCTTCATCCCTCTGATCCGCAGGGGGAGGGGGACGATCGTCTTCATCGCCTCGATCGGCGGCCGGGTCGCGAGCCCGTTCATGTCGCCCTACAACACCTCGAAGTTCGCGATCGAGGCGCTCGGGGAGTCCCTGCGCCACGAGCTGCGGCCCTGGGGGATCGAGGTGGTCGTCGTCGAGCCGGGCTCGATCGACACCCAGATCTGGGCGAAGGGGAGCGAGCAGGTTCGCGAGCAGGTCGAGGAGATGCCGGAGGACGCTCGCCGCCTCTACGGCCGCCAGATCACCCGCTTCGGCGAGGTGCTCAACGAGACCGCCAGCCGCGGTATCCCACCGGAGAAGGTGGCCGAGGTCGTCCACAAGGCGATCGCCTCGGACAACCCCAAGCATCGCTATCTGGTCGGCACCGACGCCAAGATCGGCGCCCGCCTCAAGGGCACCCTGCCCGACCGGACCTTCTCAAAGCTCGCCGCCCGGCAGATGAAGATGCCGACCGACGTGCCCTCCGAGTAGCGGCGGCCCCAACCTTCGTCCACACGACGGCTTCCGACCGCGTCCGGTTTTACCGTCGGCGAGGCAATCGACCCGAGGGGGATGGATCCGGATGAAGCGACGTTGGATGCTCGTTGGCCTCGCCCTGGTGGCGATCATCGCCATCGCCGTGCCCGCCCTGGCGGGGGACGGCGGCCAGTCGAAGCCGCTCCTCGACGTGAGCCGGATCGCGACTGCCTCGCGGGTAAAGGCCCATCACGCCCTCGGCGTCGCGCGCAAGGCGAAGAAGCGGGCGAACCGCGCGCTCAAGCTCGCCCGCCAGCGCCCCCAGACCGGCGGCGCTCCCGCTCCCGCCTTCGCCCAGGTGGCCGACGCGGCGGCCACCAGCAGCACCTCCGATTACGTCTCCCTCGGCGGTCCGTCTGTGACCGTCACCGTCCCGCAGGCGGCCAACGCCCCGCAGGGAACCGGTCTGATCGAGGTCGCCGCCCAGTCGCACATCAACGACGACGCGGGGGCGGTCGCGCTCTTCCAGGACGGCTCCTCGATGCCGGGGCAGAGCGACGTCTGCGACCAGGTCGTCGGCACGCCCGGCCCGGCGCTGTTCACTTCCACCGACGGGCTGTCGGGCACCTGGAGCACCCCGGCCTCGCTCGTGGTCACGGGCAACTGCGGAAGCACCGGGCCCGCCGCACCGGTCCTCTTCGTGACCACGCCCGGCAGCCATACCTACGAGCTCCGCTACGCGTTCTGCGGCTGCGCGGGCACCGACGCGACGTTCTCGCAGCGAAAGCTCTGGGTGACGCCCCTCAGCTGAGGGCCTAGGAGGCGAGCCAGTCCTTGATGCGCTTGTCGGGGATTGCAAGCCCCGAGAGATCACCGTCAATGAGCATCTTCTCGGCGGCCTCGATCACCGCATTCGTCGCGGTCCAGGTGAGCCCGCTGCCCACGCTGACCCGCTGGGCTCCGGCCTCGGTGATCTCGGTGAAGCTCAATCCCAGCTGTTTGAAGGAGAGCACGTTGACCGGCTTCGAGACCGCATCGCAGACCGCCTTGATGTCCTCCGCGGTGAGCAGCGCCGGGGCGTAGAGCACGTCGGCGCCGGCCTCGCCGTAGGCGTTCAGCCGGGCGATTGTGTCGTCCAGGTCGGGGTTGCCGCGAAGGTGGTTCTCGGCGCGGCCGACCAGCATGAACGGGAAATCGAGCGCTCGCGCGGCCTCGGCGGCGGCCGCGATCCGCTCGACCGCTTCATCAATCTCGTAGAGACGCTTCTCGTCTCGGTCATAGTCCTCGATCGAGCCTCCGACGGCGCCGGCCTCCACGGACCTGGTGATCGCCGTCGCCGCGTCCTCCGGCGCCGGCCCGTAGCCGTTCTCGAGGTCGACGGCGACCGGCAGATCGGTCGCCCGGACCACCTCGGCGACGTGCTGGGCAACCTCGTCGAGCGTCACGGTGCCGTCGGGGTGTCCGCGGGTGAAGGCGAGGCCCCCACTCGTCGTGGTCAGAGCCTTGAAGCCGAGCCCCGCCAGCACCTTGGCGCTGCCCGCGTCCCAGGGGTTGGGGATGACGAAGGGGTCGCCCTGGTGGAGCGCCCGGAAGTTCTCGCCCTTCTCCTGCTGAGTTACCGTCACCCGGTCTTCATAGCAGGCCGGGCGTTCACCTCATCTTGCGCAGACGCTCCAGGTGTTCGCCGGAGAGCTCGTTGGTCGCACGGAGGAAGTCGATCACCCGCTCGAGCTCCTCGGCGGTGAAGCGGCCGCCGAGGCGCGAGGCCCAGTCCGATGCCACCGGCCCCCAGATCTTGTCGGCGCGGGCGTAGAACTTCGGCGTCACCTCGAGCTTGACGCGCCGGCGGTCGGCCGGGTCCGGGACCCGGCGGGCGTAGCCGGCCCGCTCGAGGCGGTCGATGACGCCGGTGACCGCTCCGCTGGTCAGCCCCGCCTCCGCCGCCAGCTGTCCCGCGGTCAGCCCTCCGCTGTTCTCGATGATGTTGATGCAGTGGAGGTCGGTCCGGTTCAGTCCGAGCCGCTCGGCCGCCAGGTTGTCGAAGGCGCTGTCCTGGTTGCCGGCGATCCGGAACTCGCTGATCAGCTCCGCGATGAGTTCCTTCTTTTGCTGTCTGGCGGTTGACACGATGATCCCTTATATACTAAGATATTTAGCAAGTAAGTAACTAACTGGCAAAGGGAGCATAGAGCCCTCCGCCGACCGAAAGGAGATCGAGATGGCAAAGACGGAAATGAAGCTCGAACTGATTCAGGTCCCCGTTTCGGACATCGACCGCGCCAAGTCCTTCTATGTCGACAAGGTCGGCTTCAATGACGATCACGACCACCAGTTCAGCGAGGAGATCCGATTCGTGCAGCTCACTCCGCCCGGCTCGGGTTGCTCGATCTCCTTCACCACCGGAGCGCACGAGATGGAGCCGGGCAGCCTGGACGGCCTGCAGCTCGTCGTCGAAGACGCCCATGCTGTCCACGACGAGCTCGCCGAGCGCGGCGTCGAGGTGAGCGCCGTCCAGGACATGCCATGGGGACGCTTCGTCTTCTTCAGCGACCCGGACGGCAACAAGTGGTCGGTGCAGCAGGTCGACTACCCGGGAAGGCCTCTGCCGACGTCGTAGCTGGGTTCCGAGAGGAAGCGGTTGCTAGCGCCGCTTCTTCTTCTTGCACTTCTTCCTCTTGGCGGCCGAGGCCGAGTGTTTCTTGTGCTTCTTCTTGCACTTCTTCTTGTGCGGAGTGGGGGTGGGAGGGGTCGAGGGGGAGTGACCGGGCAGGCGCCGTGGGTAGTGCCGTTGCTGGGGCAGGCGTCCTGAGTCTCGTCGCCGAAGCCGTCGCCATCGGCATCCGAATCGGTGATTCGTCTAGCCCGGCTGACCGACGAGGCGCTCGACGCCGGCCTGGTCGATCGTCCGCTTCAGCCCCTCCTCGAGGGAGACCTGCGGCTCCCAGCCGAGCAGGTCCTTGGCGCGGGTGATGTCGGGCTGGCGGATCTTCGGGTCGTCGACCGGTAGCGGCTCGAAGACGATCTCCGAGCGCGACCCGGTCACCTCGATCACCGTCTCGGCGAGCTGCAGCAGCGTGTACTCGTCTTGGTTACCGATGTTCACCGGCAGGTGGACGTCGGACTCCGCCAGGGCGACGAGCCCGCGGATCTGGTCGTCGACGAAGCAGAAGCTCCGCGTCTGGCTGCCGTCCCCGAAGACGGTGAGCGGCTTGTCCTGGAGGGCCTGGCGGAGGAAGGTCGGGATCGCGCGGCCGTCGTGGGCCCTCATCCGGGAGCCGTAGGTGTTGAACGTCCTCGAGATGCAGGTGTTGACGCCCTGCTGGCGGTGGTAGGCCATCGTCATCGCCTCGGCGTAGCGCTTGGCCTCGTCATAGACGCCGCGCGGGCCGATCGGGTTGACGTTGCCCCAGTAGTCCTCGGGCTGGGGATGGATCTCGGGGTCGCCATAGACCTCGGAGGTGGAGGCCACCAGGATCCGCGCCCGCTTGAACTTCGCCACCCCGAGCATGTGGTGGGTGCCGTAGGAGCCGACCTTGAGCGTGTGGAGCGGCAGCCGCGCGTAGTCGATCGGGCTCGCCGGCGAGGCGAGGTGGTAGATGAAGTCGACCGGCTCGTCGATCTGGACGAACTCGGTCAGGTCCTGGTTGATGAAGGCGAAGTCCTCGTCCTTGATGTGCTCGAGGTTCTCGAGCGAGCCGGTGTCGAGGTTGTCGATGCAGATGACGCGGTGGCCCTTGCCGAGCAGGTGCTCGCACAGATGCGAGCCCAGGAAACCCGCCCCTCCGGTGACGATGCTGGTGGTCATGGCCGCGCGAGGATACCCGTGGATTCCGCGGCGCGACGCCAGTTGGCTCGCAGCTACGGCGCGGGCGGGACCTCGACGACGGCGATCGCGCTCGCGATGGTGCCGGTGACGCTGTAGACGCCGTTGCGCACCCGCCGCTTCACGGTCGTTTCGACGTCTACGTGAACGGTCTGGTTGTTGACGAGATAGATCGGATGGCTCCCGAGCGGATCGGCGAAGTTGACGAACTCGTATCCCGGCGGCATCACGAAGGTGAGCCTGGCGCGGCCCTTGCCCGAGCTCTTGAACCGCGGCGTCCCCGCGACCCTGAACAGCGGCTGCGGGAAGCAGTATCCGTCGACGTCAAAGTCGAAGCAGGTGGTGGCGGTGGGGGGCGGAGAGATGTAGGCCGCGAGCCGGTACTTCCCGGGGAGCTTGGTGATGGAGATCGTCTCCTGCTGCCCGACGGTCAGCATCCCGTCGGTGTGTACTTTGCCGTGGATTTTGTGCAGCTCCTTCTCGAGGTCAGAGAAGACACCCGCGTGTGTCGGCGCGGCGGTGCAGAGCACGACGATCACGACGGCCGAAATCGTCGTGAACGCCCCGATCCCTCTCCCGGGCAACCCCACAGGGCGACTATGGCATCACCTCCGGCCGAGGGCAATACCCACTACGAGGGGCTGGGCGACGGGCTCACCCGACCGCTACTAGAGCTCCACCGCTGCCCGCCCGAAGCCGAAGCCGATCTTCTTCACCCGGTGCTTCCGCTTCACTCCCTGGACGTCGATGTGGACCCGCTGTCCGTTTGCCCAGGTGACCGGCCGGCGGGTGGCGGGGTTGAACGGGTCGGTGGCGATGTTGTAGGTGGTGGGCATGACGAAGGTGACCAGCGCCTGCCCCCTCTTGTTTGTCCTGAAGGGCGGCGTCTCGGGGGCGGGGAAGACCGGCGCGACGTCGCAGAAGTAGAGCTGGCCGCACTGCAGTGTCGTCGGCGGCGGCTCGATCCCCATCTCGAAGTCGGTCTTGTGGGGCATGTGGGTGACGCCGACGGTCTCGCGCTGGCCGGGGGTGAGGAAGCCGTCCGAGGCGACCCGGGCCTTGAAGAAGACGATCTTCGTCCGCTTCTTCGCGAGCGCCTGCGTCACCGGACCCGTCGCGGTGCCGGCGAAGCCGACGGCGCAGACCAATGTGGCAGCCGCGATCTTTGCCCTCCCGATGGACACGGGCTGACTATCGCAGGACCCCGTTGCTCCCACAAGGCGCGATCCGTCCGATACTGAGTAACGGCCACGGCGCAATTTGCGGAGCTTTTCGCCGCTGACGTACGCAAATTGCGAACACGCCCCGTGGTGGCGTGGGGCGAGTCGTGGCAGTTTTCATCTCACCTGGATGTGTCGGAGGTGAGCCGTCTGGGAGTGTGGGGAGGAACAACCGCTGACCCTGGGGTCGATGAGCGATCCGCGGACGATCGCGGGGACACGACGGACATGGCGGAGGTTCGTCGCCACGCCGCCTCTCAGCTGATTGAGAGCCACGACGCCGTCTTCAGGCGCACTGCTCGCCGCTATTCGATCTGCGCGGAAGACGCCGAGGACGCCTACCAGCGCGCCCTCGAGATCCTGCTGACGAAGGCGCCGCCCATCGAGGGCGACTCGCTGGTCCGGTGGATGCAGACGGTCACCAAACGTGAGGCGTTGGCTGTGCGTCGCCAGCGCGAGCGCCTGCTCGGCTCGCCACGAGCCCCGACCGAGGACGAGCGCGATCCGCTCGAATTGATCGCCTCGGATAGCCCTGGGCCGAATGACCAGCTGGCCCGACGGGAGCGGGTCGCTCGAAGCGGGGAGGCACTTCGCGCTCTGAAGCCCCAGGAGGTTCGTGCCCTGACCCTGAAGGCGCAGGGCTACTCGTATGCGGAGATCGGCGAGATGACGGGCTGGTCCTATACGAAGATCAACCGATGTATGGCAGAGGGCCGCAAGCGGTTCCTCCAAGTCTTCGCCGACATCGAGCAGGGCCGTCGCTGCGAGGAGCTCGCTGCCGCCCTATCCGAGCTGGCCGATGGTGAGGGAGCCAACGGCTCCACGGACGCAGTCGAGTTCCACCTCCGAAGCTGCGCCGCGTGCCGCGCGAAGCTCCGGGCCTATCGCGCGGTCCCGGGCAAGGTGTTCGACCTGATGCCCGCCGGCCCGCTTCTCGACCAGTCGATGGGCGGCCGACCCCACGAGTGGATCGCCGAGCGGGCCGTGGCCGCGGTGGACAAGATCCGCGAGACGGGGTACTCGCTGCTGGCTCGCGGGGGCGGAGGCGGCGGCGGCGAGGCCACAGCTCTCGCCACGGCCGGCGGGACTCGTGGCGCGGGTGTCGCCGCGGTGGCCAAGGTGCTCGCGATCTGCGGCGCCACGGCGGCCGGAGGGGCGACTTGCGTTGCCACCGGATTGGTGGACCCGGGTGCGGTGAGTGACGGTGGTGGGGCGCATCATCACCGGCCCGCTGTCGAGCGACCCGCGAACCCGGTGCCGGCTCCAGCGGTGCATGATCATCCCGCGGCGCAGGCGCCTGTTCAGCCGGTGACTTCATCGAAGGAGGAGAGCTCGCCACCCGCCGACGAGCCGACCCCTGTCGAGCAGAAGACGCGGCAATTCAGTTTCGAGTCGAGCTCAGCCCCCTCGTCATCGAGCAGCAGCAGTGGGAACGAGTTCGGTGGTCCCTCCGGAGGCGGGGGTGGCGGTTCAGGCGGCGGCGGTGGATCTGGCGGCGGTGGGTTCGGGATCGAGGGGTGAGACGGGGGATGACTTTCGCGCTGAGCGGCCTTAGGGAGGCGATGACTTCGGGTGAGGAGGAGAGATGAGTCAGGTCGGGAGCGACAGTCGCGTCTTGGGGAACTCGAGGTGGCGCATCTTCGCGCTGATCCTGTTCGTCGCTCTGGCGATCGCCGTGGGCTCACCTGCCCGGGCGCACGCGGATTACGGCGTGGTTCAGTGCTCGCCCCCAGGTGTTGCTTCAACAGAGGCCGCTGCAGTCCCGTTTGGGCCGTACAGCATCTGGGCCAGGAACCAGTGCGGCGGTGTGCCGTTCTACGGATTACGGCTTGACACTGGCACGGATACAGGCTGGACGGCGAACGGAGCAGGGCTGGCGTGGCGCTTCACGGCGCCGAGCGGCACCATCTTCACCACCGCGAGTGCCACTGTGCACTACGGGAACGACGGCGGCTTCGCCGCTGCCTCCTTCAGCAACGGTGCGCCTCCGTTCGCAGTGTTCGGAACCTGCCAAACACCGAGCAGCTGCTGGACGCCGGCGACGGCAAACAGCGCAACGGTCTTCGAAGTCAGGCTCCAGTGCTTCAAATCCCCCAATTGCCACAGCAATTGGTCCTACGCGTGGACGACGAACTTCACCGC
>JBKPND010000057.1:0-43414 GCA_046732465.1 Actinomycetota bacterium | reverse complement strand
CAATGGCGGTAACGCAGGTGGTGGCAACGGTACTGGTGGCGGAGGCGGTGCCGGCAACGGCGCGGCCGCCGGCGCGGCCGCGGCCGGGAACGGCCAGCTGGCCTTCACCGGCGCCGACCTGCTGGCTCTCGGTCTGGTCGGGGGTGCCCTCATCCTCGGAGGGCTCGTCCTGACCACGACGGCGGGACGCCGTCATCGCCAGACGATCTAGCGGCGCAACCGGTGGGGGGGACGCCACACGGCGTCCCCCCTCCCGGCGCCGCACAGGAGCGACGGAACCGGGCGCCGAGCGGCACCCGGCTCCGTCACGCTCACGTTCCTCGGAGAAACCGCCCCCGCCGCCGCGGCGCCCGAAGCTGGTGCGCCCGCGGGAGCTTTGGGGCAGGCGGAGCGTGGGGGTCGGCGTGGTGCTCGTCTCCATCGCCCTGATCGGGGGGCTGATCCTGCTGATCGCCGGAGACGACGGCGGCAGCGACCCGGCTCCTCGGAGCGCCGCCGACCTGGCCGGGCTCCAGAACCGATTCCTCGACCACACGGTCGTCAATCCGGACGAGGGAATCTCGGTGCGCCGGCCCGCGAGCTGGAGGGTCACCAAGAAGGCCGGGGTGATCAACATCGAGAGCAAGGACAGTTGTGCGGTGATGCAGCTCTCGGCCCCGGTGGCGGCTGGCCGGGCCAAGGCCCTTCGCGAGGACGGCATCAGCGTCCTGCGCGGGCAGTTCAAGAACGCGAGGGTGCGGCCCGCGACCAACTCCGAGATCGGCGGCGTGCCGACGCGCTCCGACGCGATCACGTTCAAGGATCCGAAGGGCCACAACGTCCAGGTCCTGCTCAGCGTGGGGACCGGAAAGCGAAACGCCTATCTGACGGAGGTCGTCGTTCGCGATTCGTCCTGTCAGGGCGACCTCCAGATGGCTCAGCTGATGCTGAGTTCTGCTCAGTTCACGAAGTAGATCCGGCGGCGGTGTTTGTGGCCGTCGTTTGTGGCGAAGCCGTCTACACCGCTTCGACCACAGTCGCCACACCCTGTCCCACCCCGACGCAGAGGGTGGCGATCCCGTAGCGAGCGCCACGGCGCCGCAGCTCCCAGACCAGCGTGGTCATCAGGCGGGCGCCGGAGCAGCCGAGCGGATGCCCGAGGGCGATCGCGCCGCCGTTCACATTGAGGCGCTCCTCGTCGATGCCCAGTCCCTCGGCGCAGGCCAGGACCTGGGAGGCGAAGGCCTCGTTGAGCTCGATCAGATCGATCTGGTCGAGCTCCAGCCCCGCCCGCTCGAGGGCCTTGGGGATCGCGACCATCGGCCCGATCCCCATATAGGCGGGGTCGACGCCGGCGACCCCGATCGAGACGATCCGCGCCAGCGGCTCCTTGCGCAGCTCGCGGGCCGTCTCCTCGGTCCCGAGCACCAGGCAGGCCGCCCCGTCGTTCAGAGTCGAGGCGTTGCCCGGAGTCACCGTGCCTCCGTCACGGAACGCGGGCTTGAGCTTCGCGAGCTTCTCCAGCGAGGTGTCCTCGCGCGGCCCCTCGTCGGCTTCGAGCGTGCGCGGCTCCTCCCGCTTGCTCCGCGGCGGGACCTCGACCGGCACGATCTGCTCGGCGAAGCGGCCCTCCCGCGTGGCCGCCACGGCTCGCTGGTGGCTCTGCAGCGCGAACCGGTCCTGCTCTTCGCGTGAGACCCCGTACTTCTCGGCCACGTTCTCGCCGGTCTCGCCCATCGACTCCGTCGAGTGGCGCTCGGCCATCCGCGGATTGATCATCCGCCAGCCGAGGGTCGTGTCGTAGAGCGTCTGCTCGCCGCGGGGCAGGCCGTTCTCGGGCTTGGGCAGCACCCAGGGCGCGCGGCTCATCGACTCCACCCCGCCGGCGAGGTAGAGGCTCCCCTCGCCGAGCCGGAGGGCCCGCGAGGCCTGGTTGACGGCCTCCAGGCCGGAGGCGCAGAGCCGGTTCACTGTCACGCCCGGGACGTCGACCGGAAGCCCGGCGAGCAGGGCGGCCATCCGGGCGACGTCGCGATTGTCCTCGCCGGACTGGTTGGCGGCGCCCATGTAGACGTCGTCGATCGCGGCGGGATCGATCCCGTTTCGCTCGACGGCGGCCGAGACCACGTGGGCCGCGAGGTCATCGGGCCGGATCCCGGCGAGCGACCCGCGGTAGCCGCCCATCGGCGTCCGCAGGGCATCGATGATCAGTGCCTCGGCCACGGCCGATGAGAGTAGCCTCACAGGCGGGAGATGGTTCTCATAGCCCTCACCCTCGGGCTTCTCGTCCTGCTCTTCTTGATCATGGCCGCGCTGACGCGCGCCTTCGAGCGGAACAGCGTGGCCGACATCATCGACTGGAAGCCGACACGCTCTCCGGAGGTCGAGGCCCAGAACGAGATCGATGACGTCCGCCAGATGATCGAGGCGCAGAACGAGTACCGGCGCAAGCGCGGCGCCCCTGAGATCACGGAGGAGGACGTCGAGCGCCAGGCCCGCGAGGACCAGGCGATCCGGGCGCGCGGCCGCGGGCCCTTCGCCCAGGACGCGAACGCGGAGGACGACGGGCCGGAGCCCGATCCCCGGAGCGACCGGAGCGACTAGCTCTGGCCCGGGCGCTGATCGTCGGCTGCGGCTGCCACGGCCGCGAGCTGGGAGGAGAGCTGGTGGGGCTCGGCTGGAAGGTGCGCGGCACGAGCCGGCGCCCGGAGGGCCTGGAGGCGATCGGCGAGGCGGGGTTCGAGGCGGCGCCTGCGGACCCGGACCGCCCGGGGACGGTGCTCGAGCTCTGCGGTGACGTCGCCGTGGTCATCTGGCTGCTGGGCTCGGCCGCCGGCGGATCGGAGGCGACCGCGGCCGTCCACGGCCCTCGGCTGGAGAGCCTCCTGGAGAAGCTGGTCGACAGCCCCGTCAGGCGCTTCGTCTATGAGGCGGCGGGATCGCTGCCCGAGGCGACCCTCGGCGAGGGGGCGCGAATCGTGGAGCGAGCGGGGGAGAGGTGGCGGATCCCGGTGGCGCTGCTCAGCGAGGATCGGAGCCGCGCGGGGTGGGCCCCGCGCGCCGCTGAGGTAGTCGCCGGCCTACTCGCCGGTTGAGTTGCCCTGGAAGGCGTTCGACTTCGAGGGCGGGGCGCAGGGACTCTGTGGCGGGACCGGATAGGGATTCCCGGGCTCGCCGCACGGGGTGGAGGGCGAGACCGGCTTGGCACTCTGCTGCGCGGCCTGTGCCGCATTGGCCGGCGTCGCCGACCACGGCGCGCTGTCCTTGAAGTGCGTCGGCGGCTTGTCGAAGAGCGCGACCAGCCCCAGCCAGCCGCCGACTATGACCACCAGCACGGCCCCCACCGCGACGAAGAACATGATCTGGCTCCGGGCTGACGGGCCGTAGGAGTGGCCGACGACCTCTCGGCGCTTGTCCTGGCCCATCGCGTCGACGTCGGAGGGCACGTGGCGCTTTGCCTCCTCCGAGGGCTCGAACTTCTCGAGCTTCTCGATGTCGGCTGCGCTCGGGGCGGTCCCGCGAACGGGCTTGTCGCCAGACGACTTGCGCCTCTCCGCCATACCCGCGGGCAACCATAGCGCCGGCACCGCCGCCTCGCGCCGGTCCCGGACCCTCGGCGGAAGTGGGTAAAATCGGATCAGGATTACTGAGTTAACTTTCCGCGGTATGAGAGCGAGGCAAGCGATGGCCGACTATGCAAACGACGTGCTGGTGGAGACCGACTGGGTCGCCGACCATCTCGATGACGAAGACATCCGGATCGTCGAGGTCGACGAGAACCCGGCCCTCTACGCCGAGGCCCACGTCCCCGGAGCGATCGGCTTCGACTGGAAGAAGGACCTCCAGGATCAGGTCAAGCGGGATTTCCTCGGGCCGGAGGATTTCGGGAAGCTGATGGGCAGTCGCGGCATCTCCAACGACCACACGGTCCTGCTCTACGGGGACCGCAACAACTGGTTCGCCGCCTACACCTACTGGTACTTCCGCTACTACGGCCACGACAAGGTCAGGCTGATCAACGGCCCGCGCGAGAAGTGGATCGCCGAGGACCGGCCGACTAGCACCGAGGTTCCCTCCCATCCCGAGGCGACCTTCGAGGCGAAGCCCGGAGACGACTCGATCCGCGCGAAGCGGGACGAGGTGCTCGCTTCGCTCGACAGCGACACGAAGCTGGTCGATGTCCGCAGCCCCCAGGAGTTCTCCGGCGAGCTGATCGCGATGGCCGGCTACGAGCAGGAGGGAGCGCAGCGCGCCGGACACATCCCCGGCGCCGCGTCGGTCCCCTGGGCGCAGGCCGTCAACGAGGACGGCACCTTCAAGTCCGCCGACGAGCTGCGCGAGCTCTACGAGGGGAAGGGTGTGGTCGAGGACGGCACGCCGATCATCGCCTACTGCCGGATCGGCGAACGCTCGGCGCACACGTGGTTCGTCCTACACGAGCTGCTCGGACAGGGCGACGTGAAGAACTACGACGGGTCGTGGACGGAGTGGGGGAACCTCGTCGACGTCCCGATCGAGAAGGGCCAGAGATAAACGGGTCGCGCTGACGCGCGAGCTCGCATCAAAGTAGTGATGGGGCGGCCGGCCGGCGTCGGTAGGCCGGCCGCCCCGGTCACTTCACGACGCGGTACTTGAGGTGCGCTACCCCGGGTGCCTCGACCGCGCGGAGCTCTTCAAGCTTCAGGTCCGGGCCCACGCCCTCGAATAGCCGCGAGCCACCGCCCAGGAGGATCGGGGCGACGTGCAGCTCGAGCTCGTCGACCAGCCCGGCCGCCAGGTACTGGTTGATGAGGTCGGCGCCGCCACCGAGGAAGACGTCCTTGTCACCGGCCGCTTCACGCGCCTGGGCGAGGGCCGACTCGATCCCATCGGTGACGAAGGTGAAGGTGGTGTCGGAGAGCGTCAACGGCTCACGCTCGTGGTGGGTGAGGACGAAGACGGGCATGTGGAATGGCGGGTCCTCACCCCACCAGCCATGCCATGACTCGTCCCAAGAACCGCCCTCGGGAGGTCCGAACTTGCCGCGCCCCATGATCTCGGCGCCGACGTTGTCCCTCTCCTCCTTGAAGATCTCGCTGCTGGCGTTCTCCTCGCCGCCCTCCCTGCCGTGGGGGTCGCGCCATTCCTTCAGCTCGAGCATCCAGTCGTGGAGTGACTCGCCGCCCTCGCCGAGGGGGGTCTCATGGCTCTGATTCGGACCGGCCACGTAGCCGTCCAGTGAAACCGAGATGTGCGCTCTCACCTTGCTCATGTCCCTACAGACCTCCTCTCCATTCGAAACTCATCGGTCAATCGAGCAGCCCGAGCTGCAGAGCCTGGCCGAGATCGTCGCGTACGGACCAGTGCTCGATCAGCCGGCCCTCGTCGAGCCGCCAGATGTGGATCTGCTTGGTGGCGAACTCCTTGCCGGTTGGTTCCCGGCCCAGGAACTCGCCCACGTGTTTGCCGTGCATAACCACCCTGGCTACGACCTTGTCGCCCTCGGCGATCTCGTCCTCGATCTCGAAGTGCATCGGCCCCCAGAGACCGCGCAGCCAGCTGACGGTCTCCTTCAGACCCTCGGGTCCCTGCGGATTGTCCGGCGGCGCCTCGTGGTTGACGAAGTCGGGATGGACCAGCTCGTCGGTGGCGTCCATGTTCCCCTTCTCGAACAGCTCCTCCAGGAGCCGCCTCGTCGTGCGCTTGTTCTCCTCTGACATCCGGCTCACCTCCGTTTGGGATCTCGATCGTCGAGGCGCTCGAACAACATTGCCAGGATGCGGGCCGTCGCCCCCCAGATGAGCTTGTCCCCGACGAGGTAGGTGTCCGTCTTGATCGGCACCCCGCGCCGCACGAGCCGGCGCCTCTCGTAGCCGGCCGCCAGGTCCTCGAGCGAGGCGACCAGGACGCTCTCGACCTCGGTGGGATTGGGCTCGAAGCGCATCCCCCCCTCGATCAGGCCCACGAACGGGGTGACCTTGTAGTTGGTGACGAAGGTGCCGATCGGCGGCAGGGCTCCGACCACCTCGACGCGTTCGGGGGAGAGGCCGATCTCCTCCTCTGCCTCGCGCAAGGCGGTCCGCATCAGCTCCTCGTCGCCGTCGCGCCGCCCGCCCGGGAAGGAGATCTCGCCGGCGTGCCGGCTCAGGTCCGAGCGGCGCTCGGTGAAGACGAGGCCGGGGTTCTCCGGCCAGCCGTGCATCGGGACGAGTACCGCCGCCTCGGTGCGGCCGTGTGCCTCGAGCTTCGCGGCCTCGGCCGGATCGAGCAGCCGCTCCCCGAGATCAGATGATGACCTGGACCGTTCCGCCATCGACGCTCCAGGCGGCGCCGGAAGTGTAGGAGGCGTGCTCGGAGCAGAGGAAGACGATGGCGCCGGCGATCTCCTCCGGTTCGGCGAGGCGCCCGATCGGGCGCTTCGAGCCGGCGGTTTCGAGGGCCTGATCGCGGGTCTCGTGTCCGCCGAGCTCCTTGGACTGGTCGAGGAGGCCACCCTCCTCCATCCAGAGCTCGGACTTGACCGGGCCGGGGCAGATCGCGTTGATCAGGACTCCGTGGGGCGCGTAGCGGTCGGCGTAGAGGCGGGAGAGGGAGAGCTCGGCCGCCTTGGCGACCGAGTACTCCGGCATGGAGGCCGACGGGCGCTTGCCGGCGGTGCTCGAGACGTTGACGATCCGGCCCCAGCCCCGTTCCCTCATCGATGGGGCGGCCGCCCGCATCAGGCGCATCGGCGCCATCACGTTCAGCTCCCAGGCCGCGTACCAGTCCTCGTCCGGCACGTCGTCGAGGTCGCGCCACTGCGCGGTGCCGGCGTTGTTGACCAGAACGTCCACCTGTCCGAGACGGCCGTGGGCCTCGCCGACGATCCGCTCCGCCGCATCGGGGTCGGACACGTCGGCGACCAGGGATTCCGCGCGGCCGCCCGCCGCCTCACCGGCGGCGGCACACTCGTCCGCGGCCTCGATCAGCTGCCCCTCACTGCGGGCGACGAGGAGCACGTCCGCACCCTCCGCGCACAGCATCCGCCCGGTGGCGCGCCCGATGCCTCGGCTGGCGCCGGTCACCACGCAGGCGCGACCGCTGAGGCCGAGGTCCACGGATCAGTCCTCGTCCTCGGCTTCCTCGATGAACTCCAGGGAATCGTGGATCGCCACGTCCTGGGCCTTGAGCGCCTTGTGGACCGGGCACTTGCCGGCGATGGTGAGCAGGCGGTCGCGGCTCTCCTCGCTGAGCTCGGCGCCGAGCGTGATCGTCACGTCGAAGGTGGGAGGGTCATCCGTGGTCGCCTCGGTGTAGTCGACGTTCACTTCAACGGTGCCGAGTCCCCACTCCTTGCGCTCGGCGTACATCTCGAGGGTGATCGCCGTGCAGCTGCCCAGCGAGGCCGCGAGCAGCTCGGAAGGTCCGGGGCCCTGATCGGTGCCGCCCTTCGCCTCCGGCTCATCGGCGATCAGGCGATGCTCACGGATCTCGATCTCGTGCTCGTAGCCGCTCCGCCGGCGGACGACGACGTGCTTCGTCAACTCCCGCTCCTGCCCTCGAAGAGCTCCGGGTCGGGCTCATCGGCGTAGCGCGCCAGGGCGAAGGCGAGGTCGGAGGCCCGGTTGATGTAGCGGAGGACGACGTCCGAGGCGAGGCCGTCCGAGTCGCGCAGCTCGACGACGCGTCGCTCGGCGCGCCGGATCGCCGATCGGGCCACGTCGAGCGCGGCCGACAGCTCCGTACCTCCCGGGATGACGAAGTGGGGCGGGAGGTCCACCTGGCCCATGTAGCGGTCGATCTCGGCCTCCGCCGACTCCACCATCTCCTCGGTGATCCGGCTGACGCCGCCCTCGAGCCGCTCGGCCGCCTCCGGCGCGGTGGCCAGCTCGGCCCCCGCGACGAAGAGGTTTCGCTGCAGGGTGAGGATCGTGTCGTGCAGGTCGGCATGGTCGTCTGACTTGCAGAGGGATCGGGCGACGCCGAGCGCGGAGTTCGCCTCGTCGACCGACCCGTAGGCCTCGGTGCGCACGTCCGTCTTGGGCACGCGCCCGCCGTACCAGAGGCTCGTGGTGCCGTCGTCGCCCTTGCGCGTGTAGATCTTGACCACTGGGGCGACCTTATCGCCCCGCCTGATTGGGCTAGGCAAGGGGGTTGAAGACCAGCCCGGTGAGGAGTTTCGGGAAGAAGTAGGTGGACTTCGGCGGCATCGTCTCGCCGGTGGCGGCGACCTCGCGGACCTGGTCGACGGGCGTAGGACGGAGCAGGAAGGCCGCCTGATAGTCGCCCGCGTCGAGTTTCGCCAGTGCCTCGTCGATGCTGGGCGTGTAGCCGATGCCGCGCTTGGCGGCGATGTCGTCGGTGCTCATCCCGAGGATTCCCTTCAGGACGAGCTCCTCGAGGATCGCGGCGTCGAGCGTCCGGTAGGCCTCGGAGCGCCCGGCGAGCGCCTGATCGAGCGTCGGATTGGAGGCCAGTCGCAGCCGGTAGGCGCGCTTGAAGTGCGAGTCGACGTAGCCGAAGACTCCGACGCCCTCGATTCCGGCCGGGTCGAGCTCGTCGGCCGGGACCTCCTCCACCTCGAAGAGCTCGCGGAGCCCGGTGCCGAGTGCCTCCTGTCTCGCCGGGTCGTCGGCGAGCCCGGAGATCAGCCTGTGGGTGGGGAAGACCGTGAGCCCGGGATCCTCCAGCGAGACCAGAGCCATCAGCACGTAGTCCTGGGGACCGCCCGGGCCGACCTCGGCCTGGTAGGCCAGTGAGGTCTCATAGCGATGGTGGCCGTCCGCGATCAGGAGCTCGCCCGGCGCGAGCTCGCTCGCGATCGCCTCGTGGACGGCCGGGTCCTCGATCCGCCAGACGCGGTGCGTCGTTCCGTCTTTGTCCGTGACCTCGCCCCACGGATCGGCGAGGGCCGGCTGCAGGTGGCGCCATGCGTCGCCGGGGTGCAGGGCGAAGATGGGGGAGAGGTTATGGCGGGTCGCGCGGGTCAGCCTCAGCCGGTCCTCCTTCGGGCCGGGCTGGGTGCGCTCGTGGGGGCGGATGCCCTCGCCGTAGGGGGCCAACTTGACCCGGGCAAGGAAGCCGCGGCGGGTGAGCCGCGACCCGTCGGGTGCCGAGTAGTCCTGCTCGAGCGCCCAGATGGTCGGCCTGTCGTCGCGGGTCAGCACCCCCTCGCCGGTCCACTCGGTCAGCAGCTCGGCCGCGTGCTCGTAGGGATCGCCGCCGCCGGGATCGCGCGGCAGGTCGAGCTCGACGACGTTGTAGGGCGAGTGGCCGGCGAGCTCGCCCCGCTGGGCCTCGTCGATCACGTCATAAGGGGGGGCGACGACGTCGTCGATCGCGACCTTGCCGAGGTCGTAGTGAACCGCCTGAATTGGACTGACCTCGGCCACGAGCGCGAAACCCTAGCCAGCCTCGGGACGGCACACCTTCGACACACTCCGCGCGCCACTCGTGAACGAACTGCCGTTCGACTATGGGCATGGCCTATCCCGCATACGTTCGCGAGAAGGCACGCGAGCTGCGCAGAAAGCAGCACTTGTCGATCGACGAGATCGCCGAGCGGCTCGCACTGTCCAGGACGACGGTCTACTACTGGATCAAGGGAATGCCCCTTGGCCGGCGTCGGCGAGACAACCCTCACCCCGGCGCGCGGAAAATGCTCGCCAAGCATCGGCGATTGCGCGAGGAGGCTTACGAACTGGGGTACTGGGAGTTCTCGCGACTGCTCAGGCATCCAACCTTTCGCGATTTCGTCGCGCTGTACATCGCCGAGGGATACAAGCGCAACCGGAACACCGTCACGATTTGCAACTCGGATGCGGCTGTGATGAAGGTGGCGACGCTCTGGCTGCGACGGTTCTCACGTCGACTCGTCTTCTCGCTTCAGTTCCATGAGGACCAGAACCTCGAAGAGGTGACCCGCTACTGGGCGGAGGCACTCGAGATTTCGGCGGACCAGATTCGCCTTCAGCGCAAGTCGAATAGTGGCCGGCTGAGCGGGCGCGTGTGGAGGAGCCGCTATGGCGTGATCGCGGTGCGGGCCAGCGACACGGTCTTTCGCGCAAGGCTCCAGGGCTGGATGGATCGCCTGCAGGAAGAGTGGGTCTTTGAAGCTAGACTCGCCTCGATCGGGGCGTAGCTCAGTCTGGTCAGAGCGCCCGCTTTGGGGGCGGGAGGTTTCGCTGGTTCGAATCCAGTCGCCCCGACTTCTCGCTCAGCCCGAGTGCTCCACGCGATCGATCGCGTCGTGGGTGTTCTTCGCCTGGTCCGGATCGGCGAGCTCCACACCGGGCGGGAGCTCGACGTGCAACTCACCCGAGCGGTCCAGTCCGACGTGGCCCGTCTCCAATCGCGAGTCGAGGACGTGCCCCCCGCGCGAGCGATCCTCACTGATGAAGTGGAGGTGCCAGCCGCTCACCTCAATCCCCTCGGCGTACGTCGGAAACCGGAAGCCGAGCATCGTCCCGTCGACGGCGGCGAGCTCGAACACCCTCTGCTCGGCGACCACCTCGATGAGCGGCCGGTAGGGCGGTTCCTGCCTCGGAACCGACCGCGCCCGGACCAATTCGAAGCGGCCGTCGATCCGAACGGCGCAAGAGGCGGCGTCGGCCGGAATCCGCCGATCGATCTCGGCGAGCAGGCGATCGTGGTCGATCGATCCCTCCAGATCGAATTCGAGCTCCGGCCGGAACGAGACGACGACCGCGAACGGCGTGCGCTCCGATCCGGCCAGTTCATGAAGCCGGCCGTCGACGTCCGCGCGGTAGAAGCGTCGGTTGAGCGCGATCATCTCGCCGTCGAGATGGTTGACGGTCCCGAGCCCGAGATCGCCCTGCTCCGCCAGCTCGGCGAAAGTCACGTCCCCCTCGAAGGAGCCTTCCAGCAGCGCCCCGATCGTCGACGCCTGGAAGAGGACGTGTGGCTCGTGACCGGCGTGCAGGTCCGCGTGCCGCATCGCCTCGACGTGCAGCGACCGGATCCAGCGCTCGTCGAGGCTCATTCAGTCGCGAGCGTTCGAGCCGTCTTCGACTTCTCGACGTCGTGCTGGTCCGGGTTGGTGCCGAGCACCCGGTCGCTGACGTTGTTGGTGACCCCGTGCCAGAAGTGCTCGTTCTTGAAGTGGTGGAGGCGGTGGTTGCGGTGGATGGTCTTGTAGACGCGGGTCCGCGGCCGGTAGGCGGTGTGGATCAGGAAGTGCGTCCACTCGTACAGGAAGATCATGCAGTAGCCGGTGAGCGCCGCGGTGACGAGAGCGCCCAGGGGAATCGGTCCCCCGATCAAGGTGACGATCACCGCCCCCACGCCCACGGTGAACGGCACCGCGAGCAGCATCAGAGCCGCGGCCTGCCACCAGTAGAGGAGGACCATGTCGAGGTCGTTCGGCTCCTGATGGTGCGCGCGATGCGCGCGAGCGGCCATCGTGTCGATCTTCCTGCCCCGGACCCTGATCGGCTTCGCGTGCAGCAGGTACACGTGGATCGCCCACTCGCCGAAGGGATAGATCACCACCATCGCCGCGACCGCGACGGCGTCCCTCCAGCTCGGATCGCCGACGAGCACCCGGATCACCACAAGCGCGAGGACCCCGGCCCCGATCGCCCAGGGCGACTCCTTGCGCAGAAACTCCCGGCGTGCCTGTCCGAGGGAGGTGACCTCTCGCGAATGCATCGACACGGAACGTTACGCTCGCCCGGATCGTGAGGGGACAGTGAGGGAGTTCCGGCGCTCCGGCCGCTTCGGCCTGATCGGTGTCTTCGTCGTCGCCGCGATCGTGGTCGCGATCGCGCTCTCGGCCGACAGTACCGACCCGAATCCCAAACTGCAGCTCGGTCTGATCTTCGGCGTGATCGCCGCCTTCATCGCCATGCTCCTGGTACTCCAGCGCGGCGACATAGGGCGGGCCGCGAGTGGCGACGCCCGCGGGTTCGGCAAGGGCCAACAGGCGATCGACGACCCGACGAAGCTCGAGGACGGCGAGCTCTGGTCCGCTCTCGCCGTCAGGCCGATCGACAGCGAGGCGATCAAGGCGCGCAAGGAGATGTGGGACGTCGGCCGTCGCAGCATCGGGCTCGCCGCCGTCATTTGCGTCCTGATCTTCCTGACCGTTCCCGCGATCTACCTGACCGAGAGCTTCGTGCCGCTGATCGTCGGCGGCCCCCTGATCGCGATTGCAGCCATCTACGGCGCGATCCGCGCAATCGGTCCCGGCGGCGACGTCGACCGGGGCTACGAGCGGCTCGACCAGGCAATGAGGCCGCTCGGCCTGGGACTCGATGAGCGGCCCAGGGTGAAGATGGTTCCGCGCGCTCCGACGATGCCGGGCTATTCCGCGAAGTTGATCGGGCCGACCGTGATGAGCGGCGAGCGCCAAGGCCGCCGGGTCGAGCTCCGCCAGGAGCAGGGCTTGAGCGAGCTGATCCTGCACGCGTCGGTCCCGGAGTTCGAGGCGAAGGCGCGGGGTGGTCGCTTCACGGCGAAAGACGGGGCCGGGAACGCCGCGGCGGTGCTCCGCGGCCTTCCGGCGTCGGAGCGCTGGAACGGCGTCACGGTCCAAGGCGGGCCCGACGGGATCGTCGTCACCCGCAAGGGCGATTCGGGCGCCTGGCTCTGTGATCTCTGGCTCGTGGAGCGTCTGGCGGAAGAGCTATGAGGCCTCGGCGTCCGCGCACACAGGGGCGTCGCATGACGAAGGGACCGACCCGAGGAGCCACTCCCGTTCGACTCCGCGCGCCGGTCCCTTCCAGATGTCCCGCTTTGGTGTACCCCTGAACAAATCCGAAGCTGGGCGGGAGCATACCTAATTTTGTCCTCCCTGAAAATGGGGATGCGAAGCTGCTGAATATTGCTGAGGGTCCGGTTGCTCGGGAGGGTGAATCCGCTTGTGCTCGAGGCCGCAGCGCTCGTTCGCCGCGGGACCCGGCGCTACGCTCCGCCTGCCCGGCCCCCGTAGCTCAGCTGGATAGAGCGCCGGCCTTCTAAGCCGGATGTCGCAGGTTCGAGTCCTGCCGGGGGCGCTCCTCGATCAGAAGACGACCGTCCGCTCGCCATCGACCAGGACGCGGTCCTCGAGGTGGGCGCGGACGGCACGGGCCAGCACCAGCCGCTCGAGGTCGCGCCCGATCCGGACCAGGTCGCCGACCTCGTCGCGGTGAGAGACCCTGGCGGTGTCCTGCTCGATGATCGGGCCGGCGTCGAGATCCTCGGTCACGTAGTGAGCCGTGGCCCCGATCAGCTTGACCCCGCGCTCCCAGGCCCGCTGGTAGGGATCGGCGCCCGCGAACGCCGGCAGGAAGCTGTGGTGGATGTTGATGGCGGGGGAGCCGAGGCTCTGGAGGAACTCGCCGGAGAGGATCTGCATGTAGCGGGCCAGGACCAGAAGGTCGACCGTGCCGCGCATCAGCTCGAGGGCGGCCCGCTCGGCATCCGGTTTGCTCTCGTGCGTCACCACGAGGTGGTGGTAGGGCAGTCCGAACGAGCGGACGGCGTCCTGGTGATCCGGATGGTTGGAGATCACGAGCGCCGGCTCGCCCGGCAGCTCCCTCGAGCGAAAGCGCCAGAGCAGATCGAGCAGACAGTGGTCCTCCTGCGAGGCCATCACGGCGACGCGCGGCAGCCGCCCGGCCTCCGCGAAGCGGTGCTTCATCGAGAGCGGCTCAGCGACCTCGGTCGCGAACTGTGCGTAGAGCGGATCGCGCTCGGCCTCGGGGGCCGCCTCGAAGACCAGCCGCATGAACAGCGTCCCCCGGTCCGTCGAGTGCTGATCCGCGTCGATGATGTTGCGGTCGGCCGCGGCGAGGAAGCCCGCGACCCGCGCCACGATGCCGGGACGGTCCGGGCAGCTGAGCAGGAGGCGAGTGGTCTCCATCGGTGGAGTGTCTCCGAAACTCTCCGCGACGGCGTGGGTTAGATTGCCGGAGCTGGTTGGGGACGGGACGCCGGGGATGGTGCCCCGGCTCGAGAGAGGAGAAGCACTTGCAGGCCCACGCGGTTTCGGATCGTGTCCGGAAGGCCTTTGCCATCGCACTCATCGGGGCGGCCGCCCTCCTGCTGCTCGCGGCGGGCGCCCAGCGCGCCGACGCGAAGGTGAAGGGCAAGGCCCACGCGAAGGTGACGAAGGGCCCGAAGGGTCTCAAGTTCTACAAGCCGCCGAAGAAGCTGCCGAAGCAGCACGGGCACCTGATCTGGGCCCGCAAGGCGTCGGGGCTGGTCCCGCTCGCGGACGCCAGGTACACGAAGCTCGTCCTCTACTCCTCGCGGACGCCGCAGGGCGCCAAGACCGCCGTCTCGGGTTCCGTCAGCGTTCCCCGGGGCAAGCCGCCGAAGCACGGCTGGCCGGTGATCAGCTGGGCCCACGGGACGACCGGCGTCGCCGATGCCTGCGCGCCGTCGCGGAACAGCGTCACCTCACCCGCGCGAGCCTCGATCTCCTACATCCAGCCTCAGCTGAACGACTGGCTGCGTGCCGGCTATGCGGTCGTGCAGACCGACTACCAGGGCCTCGGCACGCCCGGCAAGCACCCGTACCTGATCGGCGAGGCGGAGGGCCGAAGCGTCCTCGACATCGTCTCCGCCGCTCGCCAGCTCGACCCGAAGATCGGCAAGCGCTTCCTGATCTCGGGCCACTCGCAGGGTGGACAGTCCGCACTCTTCGCCGCGGGCGAGGCAAGCACCTGGACGCCGAAGCTGCGCCTCCGCGGCACCGTGGCGTTCGCGCCGGCTTCGCACATCCTCGAGCAGGTCCCGCTGCTTCCGGCCCTGACCACGCCCAGCCCGCTGACCGCCCTGGCGACGATGATCCTCGACGGCGCCTCCACGCAGTCGAGCGCGATCGACGTCAACAGGATCCTCTCGGACGAGGTGCTGGCCTTCTATCCGCTCCTGCAGAGCCAGTGTCTCGAGCAGCTCGCGACGACCAGTGAACTCGGCGGGATTCCGCCGTCGCACCTGAGGCGGTCCGGGTCCGACCTGAGTCCGGTCAACCCGGTGTTGGCCGGAATGAACCCGCTGGTCAAGACGGCGGCGCCGATCCTGATCGCCCAAGGGACCGCCGATACGACCGTCTTCCCGGTCTACACGGACCAGCTCAAGGACGAGCTCGTCAACGCCGGCGACCAAGTCACCTACAACAAGTACCCGGGCGCCAACCACGTCGGGGTGGTCACGGCGGGGGAGCCGGACGCGGTCGCCTTCTTCCAGCAGATGCTGCCGCCGCGCAGCTGAGGCGGCTCTGGCCTTCAGAGGCCTCGGCTCACGCTAGATTGAAGCCACGCGGTGGGCGTAGCTCAGTTGGTAGAGCTCCTGGTTGTGGTCCAGGTGGTCGCCGGTTCGAGTCCGGTCGCTCACCCCTCGTAGACGCCCCGCGAATCTCGAGGTAGTCGTCCCTTGTGATTGAGCCGCTGCCGCGCGAGGGTATGCGGTGGTCGAGGAGACAAGGGATGCTGCTCGCAAGGGAAGAGGCGGTCGGCTCGCGCGATCAGCTGGAGGCGCGGATTCAGTCGATCGGTCGCGAGCTCGCCGAGCTGCTGCCCGGGCCGGGGCGGGGACCCGCTGCCGTCGCCGAGCATCGACTCATGGAGCGGCTGGTCGCCGATCCCGCATTGCGGACGGCCCTCTTCCGCTTCGTGGATGTGCGTCCCGCTTGCCGGAGCAGCGCCGAGCTGGTCAGCCACCTGGAGCAGATGCTGCTCGAAGCCGGCGGCTCTCCGGTCGCCCGGCGGGTCGCCCGTACGCTGCGCCTGCCACCGGCCCGGCCACTGGCTGCGGCGACCGCAGCTCTCGGAGTCGGGCGGGTGGCGCGGAGGTTCATCGTGGGAGAGGACGCGAGCGCCGCGATGGACTCCATCGGCGGGCTCTGGCGTCGGGGAGTCGGGACGACGCTGGACCTGCTCGGCGAAGCCACGGTGACCGAGGCGGAGGCCGACCGCTATGCCGCCCGCTGCGAGGAGACCCTGCGGACCCTGAGCCAGGCCGCCGTCCAGTGGCCGGCGAACGGCCGGCTCGAGGCGGACCCGATCGGAGCTCTTCCCAGAGTGAACCTCTCCGTCAAGGTCTCCGCCCTGACCTCCGAGCTGAGACCGCTGGCGCCTCGCCGCGGCGCCGATGGGGCCCGGGAGCGCCTGCGCCACCTGCTGCGCGTGGCCCGAGAGCTGGATGCGCACCTGCACGTGGATATGGAGTCTCTGGACACCCGGGAATCTGTGCTCGACGTCACGCTCGGTCTGCTCGGCGACCCGGAGTTCCGCGACGGGCCGTCGGCGGGAGTGGTGCTCCAGGCCTACCTGGTGGATTCGCCGGAGCATCTCGGGACGCTCCTCGAGTGGGCCGGGGAGGTGAAGAGGGAGCCGCCGCTGACGATCCGCCTGGTCAAGGGTGCGTACTGGGATCAGGAGGTGGTTGAGGCGGAGCAGGCAGGCTGGCCGCCGCCTGTCTTCACCGATCGCCGCGAGTGTGACCGCAACTTCGAGCGGCTCTCGAGGGCGCTGATCGACGCCTTCCCGCGCGTCCGCCCGGCGATCGCGTCGCACAACCTGCGCTCGCTGAGCGCGGCGGCCGCCTACGCCGAGCTCAGGGGAGCCGCTCCGGGGACCCTCGAATTCCAGGTGCTGCGCGGCCTCGGCGACGAGACGGCCGTCGCTCTCGCGGCAGCCGGGCATCGCGTCCGCTCCTACTCGCCGATCGGAGACCTGGTCGCCGGGATGGCCTACCTGGTCCGCCGACTCCTGGAGAACACCAGCAACGACTCGTTCCTGGTCGCCCACCACAGCGGCAAGGAGATCGACATGCTTCTCGAGGCGCCGTGAGCGAGTTCAGCAACGAGCCCCTGCTCGAGCTCCGCCGGGAGGCTGTCCGCGAGCGGGCGGTCGCGGCACTTGCGGAGCTCGATGCGCAGCTCCCAATCGAGGTTCCGCTGATCCTGGGCCAGAGGACCGTCGAAGGGTCGGCATTCGACTCCGTCGACCCGTCCGCGCCGGACCGGGTCGTCGCTTCGGCGCATGCCGCGACCCGCGAGCAGGTCACCCAGGCCGTCGGGGTGGCGGAGTCCGCGTACCCGGAGTGGGCCGCGTTGGGTGCGCGGGCGCGAGCGGACGTCCTGCGTGGCGCCGCGGAGCTCCTGCAGGACCGCAGGTTGAGCCTGGCGGCGCTCGCGGTCAGAGAGGCCGGCAAGCCGTGGGAAGAGGCTGACGCGGACGTCTGCGAGGCGATCGACTACCTCCGCTTCTACGCGGCGGGCGCCGAGCGCCTCGCCGAGGAGCACCCGCTGATCGACCCGCCGGGAGAACGCAACTCGCTGCACTACGCGCCGCGCGGCGTGGCCGCGGTGATCGCTCCCTGGAACTTCCCCTTCGCGATCCTCTGCGGGATGACCGCCGCGGCTCTGGCCGTCGGCAACACCGCGGTCGTCAAGCCTGCCGAGCAGACGCCGGCCTGCGGTCAGGCCGTGGTGTCAGCCCTTCATGAGGCCGGCGTGCCGAAGGACGCGCTCATCCTCCTGCCGGGCGGCGACGAGCCGGGCCGCGCACTCGTGTCCGACCCTCGCGTCGCGACGATCGCCTTCACCGGGTCCTCCGCTGCCGGGGTCGACATCCTCCGGACGGCCGCAGCGGTTTCGCCGGAGCAGCATCAGCTGAAGAAGGTCGTGGCCGAGATGGGCGGGCGAAACTGCATCATCGTCGACGCCGACGCGGATCTGGACGAGGTCGTTCCCGGCGTCATCAAGTCGGCGTTCGGATTCGCCGGCCAGAAGTGCTCGGCGGCCCAGCGTCTCCTCGTGCACGAGGAGGTCGCGGATGAGCTCGAGGTTCGGCTCGAGGGGGCCCGCGCGACCCTCGAGGTTGGGCCCGCCGAGGACTTCGCGACCGACGTGCCGCCCGTGATCGACGCCGAGGCGCGGGACCGCATCGGCCGGCTGGTGACCGCCAGTTCGCCGGGCGCGGAGGTGTACGCGAGCGGCGACGTCCCCGATGCCGGTTTCTACGTCCCTCCGACGATCCTGGTTCGGCCGGATCCGCAGGCTCCCGCCCTGCTCGAGGAGGTCTTCGGACCCGTCCTCACGGTCGAGACGATCGCCGGTGTCGACGAGGCGTGTGCGGTGGTGGAGGACTCGAGGTTCGCCCTGACCGGCGGCCTGTACACGCGCAGCCCGGCGACGGTGAGGGAGGCAATGGCTCGGCTTCCGGTCGGGAACCTCTACGTCAACCGGGAGATCACGGGCGCGAGGGTGGGGCGTCAGCCGTTCGGTGGCGCGCGGATGTCGGGGACCGGGCCGAAGGCCGGCGGACCCGACTATCTCTTGCACTTCGTGGAAGCGCGGTGCGTCACCGAGAACACCGTTCGCCACGGTCTCCTCGTCTGAGATTCCGGCGAATGGGGATATCCGGTTAGCTGCCCCTGGAGCGCGATCTGGAGCGCGATCGGGGCACGCTCGCTTTTCGCGCGGAGCAGGCGGGAGTATCAGCGACTACGGTAAGGGCGCCGACTCGCAGTCGCTGCTGTACGCGCTGATGACCAAGAAGGGCAGCCGCGGCAACCAGCTGCTGCACCCGCTGGCGAACACGACCGCCACCCCCGCAGCCACGCCGACAGCGGGGTGAGCGGCGAGCACTCGCTGTGCGTCGGCTCACTCCTCGTTGGGCGGCAGCTCGAGCAGCCTGGAGAACAGCGGGGAGACGATGCGCGAGGGCGGATATACCCGGTAGGTGTTGTAGACCGCGCCGTCCCGCATTGCGAACACGCTCCAGCCGGCGCTCACGGACATGGCCGACTCGAGGTCCGGCGCGCCGACCTCCTCGCGGTAGTCGCGCAGCCCCTGCGGCGCCTCGCGGAGCATCTCTCCCATGTCGAATTCCTCTCGGACGATGCCGGACATCTCCTCGCGGCGAAACGCGAAGTCGTAATCGAACAGGAAATCGTCGCCGTGGGCCGACACGTACGGCACTCTCCAACCGCGCTGCCTCTTATACGCGACAAGCTTCTCGAGGGGCGCCTGCGATACACAGAGCAGCGTCACGTCACGATCGTTCAGATTCACGACGACGCCGCCCAGCCCGTCGGCGACCGACGAGCAGCCCGGGCACGCAACCGCCCAGTCATCCCCGAACATCAGGTGGTAGATGAGCAGTTGCGAGCGTCCCTCGAACAGCTCGGGCAGCGACTTCGGCCCCTCCTCGGTCGCGAACCGGTACTCCCTCTCGACCGGCACCCACGGTAGCTCGCGCCGCTGCTCCTCAACGCGCTTGGTGTGATCCTCCAGCTCCCGCTCGGCGACCCGCAGCTCCTTGCGCGCCGTTTGCCAGTCCTGCTCTGTTCCGACCTTCATCGGACCTCCTTCGCGTTCTGGGAGTGGACGTGGAGTAATCTACAACCTAATGGTTGTAGATGAGTTGTCGAACAGGGCGCTTGACGAGCTGTTCCATGCTCTCGCCGACACCACCCGCCGCGACATCCTTCGCCGCTGCATGGCCGGCGAGCCCTCGGTTTCGCGACTCGCGCGGGCCTATCCGATGAGCTTCGCAGCGGTGCAGAAGCACGTCGCCGTGTTGGAGCGGGCCGGCCTGGTCACCAAGGAGCGGCGTGGGCGGGAGCAGCTCGTGCGTACCGATGCTGGGGTGGTCGGCCGCGCGCGGCAGGCCCTCGACGAGCTCGAGGCCACCTGGCGTGGGCGAGTGGACCGGATGTCGGACCTGCTCGTCGAGGGCACGGAGCCAGAAGCCAAGAACTCAAGAATGGGAGGAACCGGTTGAGCATCACCAGCGTCGACACGGACTACGACAACCTGACCATCACCCTAGTGGCCGACTTCGACGCTCCGATCCAGCAGGTGTGGAAGCTTTGGTCGGATCCGCGCAAGCTCGAACGCTGGTGGGGGCCGCCCACGGACCCGGCGACGGTCGAGAAGCACGACCTCAGCCCGGGCGGTGCGGTCGCCTACTTCATGACCGGTCCGGACGGCGAATCGAGCCGGGGCATGTGGCGGGTCAAGGCCGTCGACCCGCCGACGTCACTGGAGTTCACCGACGCCTTCGCCGATACGGACGGGAGGCCGATGGCGGACATGCCGGTGAGCACGGTCACGGTCCAGCTCACCAAGCGCGACGGTGGCACGCGGATGGAGATGCGTTTGATGCTCGAATCCCGCGAGGACATGGAGAAGCTGCTGAGCACGGGCGTGGCGGAGGGGTTGCGACAGGCCGTCGGCCAGATGGACGCCCTGCTCACCTAGCAAGACGCTCGCGCCTCCCTTCGCGTGAAAGCGGGCGTCCCGGTCGAAGCGGGGCGGCTACCCGGATACCCCGATTCGGGCGAAAGAAGGACGAAGCGGCGCCCCGCCCTTTTAGTCTGGCGTGATGGCGGAGCTGCGAGGGGCGGTGATCGGGTACGGCCTCGCGGGGTCGGTCTTTCACGCGCCCCTGATCGCCGCGACACCCGGGCTGAGGGTGAGCACCGTGGTGACCGGCAACCCCGAGCGCCAGGCCGCGGCGGCGAGGGCGTATCCCGATGCGGTCGTGGCCTCCAACGCGGGCGAGGTCTTCGAGCGCGCCGCGGACCACGACTTCGTGGTGGTGGCGGCACCCAACGACGTCCACGTCACCCTGGCGCGCGAGGCGCTCGACGCCGGCCTGCCGGTGGTCGTCGACAAGCCATTCGCACCCACGGCGGACGAGGCCCGGGCGCTGGTGGAGCGCGCGGAGGAGCTCGGTGTCCCGATCACCCCCTACATGAACAGGCGCTGGGACTCCGACCAGCTCACCCTTCGGCGCCTGCTGGAGGAAGGGAGGCTGGGCAATGTCCTGCGCTACGAATCGCGGCTGGAGCGCTGGCGACCCGCCCTCTCCGAGCCCAGGCCGTGGAGCGAGACCTCCGCGCCGGGGGCGGGCGGCGGCATCCTGCTCGACCTCGGCACCCATCTGGTGGACCAGGCCAGTCTCCTCTTCGGTGAGGTCACCGGCGTCTACGGGGAGCTCTTCAACCGCCGGGGCGGCGCCGCCGACGATGACGCCTTCGTTGCGCTGGAGCACGCCTCCGGGGTGCGGAGCCACATCTGGACTTCGCTGCTGGCGGCATCGCCCGGCCCGCGGCTCCGCGTGCTCGGCGACCAGGCGGCCTACGTCGTCACCGATGTCGACGGCCAGGAGGAGGCGCTCGTCTCGGGCGCCCGACCGGACGACACGGGCGATTGGGGCACCGAGCCCCGGGAGAGGTGGGGCCGGTTGACCACCGGACAGGGGAGCGAGCTGGTTCCAAGCGAGCGGGGGGACTGGCCGCGCTTCTACTCGCAGCTCGAAGGGGCCCTGCGCGAGGACTCCCCGTTACCTGTCGATCCCCGGGCTGCGGTCGCCGGCCTCGAGGTCCTCGACGCGGCGCGCCGCAGCGCGGCGACCGGCACGGTGGTCTCGCTCTAGCGAGGGAGTACATTCGAGGCTTGCCTCCTGACTCGCCAGCCGACAGCTCGACTCCGCAGCAGAGGAGTCCCACGCCGTCCGAGAAGCACCCGGCCGGGTGGCGGGTCGATCCCGCTCCCGACGGACGGGGGGCGCCGCCGCAGCAGAAGCCGCCGATGGTCCCGCGGAGCCGGTGGTTCATCGCCTTCCTGGTCGGGCTGCTGGCGGTGAACATCCTGCTCTCGGTCCTCACCAGCGGGCCCGCGAGCCGTCCGCGCGTCCCCTACCAGCCCTTCTTCACGAACCAGGTAAACGCCAACAACGTGAAGGAGATCAGCTCCAAGGAGGACTCGATCGAAGGCGAGCTGAAGGCCGAGGCGACCTACGACCCACCCGGCGACGACAAGCCGATCAAGGTCACGAAGTTCAAGACCGAGGTCCCGTCCTTCATCGACCCGGCCTCGATCACCCAGCTGCTTGCACAGCACGGCGTGGTGATCAACGCGGAGGCCCCGGACAGCGGTCGCTCGACCTTCGGGACGATTCTCCTCGGGTTCCTGCCCACGCTGTTGCTGATCGGCTTCTTCATCTGGCTGATCCGCCGCCAGGCCGGAGGCGGACGGGGAGGCGTGCTCGGCGGCTTCGGCCGCTCCACCGCCCGGCGGGCCCAGGCCGACGAGCAGCAGCGGGTCAGCTTCAAGGACGTGGCCGGGATCGACGAGGCCGAGGACGAGCTGGTTGAGATCGTCGACTTCCTGAAGAACCCGCAGCGCTACAGCAAGCTCGGCGCACGCGTCCCGCATGGCGTCCTGTTGTATGGACTGCCAGGCACCGGCAAGACGCTGCTCGCCCGCGCGGTGGCGGGCGAGGCGCACGCCGCGTTCTTCTCCATCTCGGCGTCGGAATTCGTGGAGGCGATCGTGGGGGTCGGGGCCTCGCGCGTTCGCGACCTCTTCAAGCAGGCCAAGGAGGCCGCGCCGGCGATCGTCTTCATCGACGAGCTCGACGCGATCGGGCGGTCGCGATCGGGAAACGTCGCCGGCCTCAGCGGGGGCAACGACGAGCGCGAGCAGACGCTCAACCAGATCCTCACCGAGATGGACGGCTTCGAGCCGGGCACCAATGTGATCGTCCTCGGCGCCACCAACCGGCCCGAGATCCTCGACCCGGCGCTGCTGCGCCCGGGGCGGTTCGACCGGCGCATCGCCGTCAACCCGCCCGACCGCAATGGCCGGGTGGAGATCCTTAACATCCACACGCGCGGTGTGCCGCTCGCGGATGACGTCGACCTGCAGCGCCTGGCCGCATCGATTCCCGGCTCCACCGGCGCCGACATCGCCCTGCTCGTCAACGAGGCCGCCCTCTTCGCGGCCCGGCGTGACCACAAGGCCGTCGAGCAGCGCGATTTCACGGATGCGATCGAGAAGATCATCCTGGGTGCCGAGCGCCAGGTCGTGATGACAGACGCGGACCGGAAGCGCACCGCCTATCACGAGTCCGGCCACGCCCTCGTCGGGATGCTCACGCCGGGTGCCGATCCGGTGCGGAAGATCTCGATCATCCCGCGGGGCCAGGCACTTGGCGTCACGCTCTCGACCCCCGAGAGCGACCGCTACAACTACCTGCGCGAGGAGCTCCTCGCCCAGATCGCGGTGGCGCTGGGCGGCCGCGCCGCGGAGAAGGTCGTCTTCGACGATCTCTCAACCGGAGCGGAGTCGGACATCCAGAACCTCACGCGGGTGGCGCGTGGCATGGTCGGCCGCTGGGGGATGAGCGACGCGGTCGGCCCGATCGCCGTCACCGACGGTCGCCAGGACGGCGCGCTCCTGCCGGGTGTGGATCCGGCCTCGGACACGACACAGGAGTTGGTCGACAAGGAGGTCCAGCGGATCGTCGAGGAGTCGGAGCGAGATGTGATCAACCTCCTCCAGGAACACCGAGAGCAGCTCGACGCCCTCGCCGGCGCCCTCCTCGAGCGCGAGACGCTCGACCAGCAGGAGGCCTATGAGGTCGCCGGCGTCAAGGCGCCGATTGAGGAGCCTCAGGAGCGGGCGAAGGCCGCCACGCCCGCGGCGTCGAGCACCGCCGACTAGCGGCCGCCCCTTCCACGCACATGCCTGAGGGGGCTCGAAGTGGATACCCCTGGATCGTCAAGCGGCTATCGCCTACACCGGGGGAGCGAAGAAGTCGATAAGCAGCTGGTTGACGCGTTCAGCCTCGTCGTGATGCACCCAGTGCGAGGCGTCGGCCAGGCGCTCCACCCGGTCGAGGTTGGGCACATCGTCGTGGTCGGGCTCGGCGAGTTCGGAGCCGAGGTAGGAATCGCGCTCCCCCCAGATGACCAGTGTCTGGGCCGAAATCGGGCGAAGCTTTGCCACGGCTTCCTTCTGGGACTGCCTCACCGAGGCGCGGTAGTAGTTGATCATCCCGGCCGCCGCCCCTTCCTGCGACCACGCCTCGACGTACCGTTCGAGTTCCTCTTCCGTGTAGGGCGGGTTCGCCTCATTGAGGAAGTGCCGGAAGAAGTGCCAGTCCCGGAGATGCACCACCTCTTCAGGCAGCCCCGGCGTTGCAAAGAAGAAGAAGTACCAGGACTTCCGGAGCTGGCTCGGGTGGTGCAGTCCCTCGGAAAGCCGCCGCGGATGGGCCGAATTGAGGATGGCGAGTCGATCGACCACCTCGGGGTGGTTCATCGCCACGGTCCAGGCGATGCTTCCACCCCAGTCGTGACCGACCAACCGCGCGGACTCGGCGCCGAGTTCTCCGATCAGACCGCTGATGTCGGCAGCGAGCAGGTCGACGCCGTAGGCCTCGAAGTCCTCCGGCTTCGATGACAGGTTGTAGCCACGGGTGTCGGGTGCAACGACCCGGTAGCCCGCAGCCGCGAGGGGCGCGATCTGCAGCCGCCAACCGAACCAGAACTCCGGGAAGCCGTGCAGCAGAACGATCAGCGGGCCGTCACCGGCCTCGATGTAATGCAGGCTCACATCGCCGACCTCGGCGTGACCCTCCCGCAGCTCGATCCCGACGTCAGGGAGCGGGCTCGTGGTGGTCATCAGCACCTCCGTGGTGGGGAGTTTGGGCGCGAGACTACGCCTGCCAGTCTGGATAAGCAACAACGGCACCAGCCGCAGCTTTCCATGCGAAGCAGCAGTCCGACCGCCCCCGGGAAATCACACCTCCATGCGTTGAAGGGGGCGGCCGCTAGCCGAGCGGGACCTCGATGAAGCCGTCCTGCTTCGGGTAATACTCGTTCACCCGCTCCGCGCCGTATTTCTCCCCGAACTTCTCGACCGTGGCCGCCACCGCGCCGGCATCCTCGACCGCCTTGGCGCTAACACGGATCTCGGCGCCGTCAGCGGTCAGCTGAATCTCCGGCGTCTTCACGATGTTCCGGTACCAGTTCGTGTCCGTGCCGTGGATGGGCAGGAGGAGCAGGCGATCCTCGTCCTCGACGAACCAGATCGGTCGCGTGCTCTCCTGGCCGGACTTGCGGCCGGTCACGGTGAGCTCGACCTCGCTCCGGTCGTGGAGGGCGTCCTTGAAGTCTCCCGCGCTCATGACGGCTCTCCGATCGCTTCCAGCACCGCCGAGCAGGCCTCCTCACAGCGCCTGCAGTGCTCGGCGCAGATCCGGCAGTGTTCGTGGTGATCGGCGTGGCGCTCGCACTCGCGCGCGCACAGGGCGCATTGCTCCCAGCACGAGGCCACCTGCGCCCTTGCAGCCTCCGCCACGTACTCCGTCTGGCGGCTGAGCAGGCGCAGCGTCGCGTCGCAGACGTCCGCGCAGTCGAGGCAGAGGCGAATGCATCTGCGCATCTCGGCGACGTCGGCCTCGGCGAGGTCGGCGTCGGCGCACGCCGTGCAGGTCTGTAAGCACACGAGGCACTCGTCGATGCACCGAGCCAGGAGGTCGCGATCGAGCCGGGCAGGAGCCGGATGGGCCTCGAGAATCTCCTTCGACGCCGTCGCTGTGGCCATGGGAGCCTCCTTTCAGGACGGCAGGATCCGGATGAGCTGCTGCCAGCCGACAGTACTACTCAGCAGGAACCGAGATCATCGATGAGCAGCTTGACGCTCGAGCGCGGGCGGACGGTCGCGCCCGCGGAGGGCGAGGTCTCGCAGACCTCCCAGTCCGAGGCGAAGATGACTCCGAAGATTCCTCCGCCCACCTCGGTGGAGCGCAGTCCGAGCTGATCGAGGCGCTGCTCGGCGACGTCGAGCGGCTGACCGACGAGCGACGGGACGGTGACGCCATCCGGCTTCGGCGGGGTCGTGCTCGAGTCGTTCAGCCTCGGCACGACGATCAGCGCGGTGAAGGTGAGAGCAGCCGCGATCAGAAGCGTCAGCGCCGGAATGAGGAAGCGGCGCAGACGTCCCTTGCGGCGACGGCCCTTCCCCCGGGGCTTGGACTGGCGCTCGGTTGGCGCGGTCACCGCCAGCGGCACGGTCTCGGCGAGAGCCGCCTCACCGGTGCCGACGGCGTGCTCGGGCTCCGTCACCGCCTCGCCGTGGGTTGCTGCCACCGCGGCGCGTCCCAGGTCGCCCGCGGATGGGTACCGGTCGCCCGGGTCCTTGGCCATCGCGCGGCGGATCACCGGGTCGAGCCCGACGGGCCTGCCGTTTACGGAGGGCGGTGCCTCGTTGAGGTGCGCCCACATCTTCGAGGAGCTCTCGCGCTCCGGGAACGGCACCTCGCCCGTTACCGCGTGGAAGAGGACGCAGCCGAGCGCGTACACGTCCGTGCGGGCGTCCACGCGCCGGTTCTCGATCTGCTCCGGCGCCATGTAGTCGATCGTGCCTATCACCTCGCCCGTCGCGGTCAGGCCGCTGGTCGAGGCTGCGAGCTTCGCCAGGCCGAAGTCGGTCAGGTAGGCCGTCGGCTCGTCGCCGAATGTCTCGGGCTCTCCGACGAGGACGTTCGCGGGCTTGACGTCGCGATGCACGAGCCCGGCCTCGTGGACGGCGTCGAGCCCGTCTGCGACCTGTGCAATCAACTGGGCTGCGTCGTCCGCGGCCACCGGCCCTCGCGCCGAGATCAGGCGGCCGAGGTCGCGGCCCGGGACGTACTGCATCGCCACGTAGAGGAGGCCGTCGCGCTCCCCGGCGCCGAATACGGTCACGACGCGCGGATTCTCGATCGAAGCGGCCGTCCGCGACTCGGACTGGAAGCGCGCGCGGAAGTGGTCGTCCTGGGCGAGCTCCGGCCTGATCACCTTGAGCGCCACCAGACGATCGAGCCGGACCTGGCGCGCCAGGTAGACGATGCCCATACCGCCGTGGCCGAGCGTGCGCTCGATCCTGAATCCTGCGAACTGGGACCCTGGGGACAACCCGTAGCCGCCCCTAACCGTTCCTTCGACCGACATCGGGACATCCAGTATGGACGGCGAGGGGTCCGAATCGCTAGCTTCCGGCCGGTCCTTCAACGCGCGGGGGTTGTCACGGATGACCGATGCAGTGAACGAGCAGACAGAGGCACGAGCGGGCGCCGCGGCGGTGACCGGCGAGCGTCCGATCGTGCAGGCCGTCGACGTGAGTCGGCGCTACGGCGAGGGCGACGCGGCAGTCGATGCGCTCCGCGACGTCAGCGCCGATTTCGAGCGGGACCGCTTCACCGCGATTATGGGGCCGTCGGGCTCCGGGAAGTCGACGCTCCTCCACGTGCTCGCCGGGCTCGACCGCCCGACGAGCGGCAGGGTGCTGATCGACGGCACCGACATCACCGCGCTCGACGACGCCGACCTCACCAAGCTCCGCCGCGACAAGCTCGGCTTCATCTTCCAGTTCTTCAACCTGCTGCCGGTGCTGACCGCCGAGGAGAACCTGGTCCTGCCGCTGTCGATCGCCGGCCGCAAGCCCGACAAGGAGTGGCTCGAGCAGCTGCTCGACACGGTCGGCCTACAGGACCGCCGCACCCACCTGCCCTCCGAGCTGTCGGGCGGCCAGCAGCAGCGGGTCGCGGTAGCCCGGGCGCTGATCTCGAGGCCCGCGGTCGTCTTCGCCGACGAGCCGACCGGGAACCTCGACTCCAAGGCCTCCGAGGACGTCCTGCGCCTGCTCCGGCAGGCGGTCGACGAGTTCGATCAGACGGTGGTGATGGTCACCCACGCACCCGAGGCGGCCGCCTACGCCGATCGCCTGCTCACGCTCCGCGACGGCGAGATCGTCTCCGACGCGGCACCGGGCTCGACGGATGACGTGATCGAGCTGATGAAGCAGCTCGGTCTGTGACGGCTGTCGCGATCAAGAGCCTCTGGGCCCGCAAGCTGCGGGCGCTCGGCACCACGGTGGCCGTGTTCGTCGGCGTCTCGCTGATCGCCGGCACCTACGTGATCACCGACACGATCAACAAGGCCTTCGACGACATCTTCAACGACTCGTTGAAGGGCACGGCGGTCGTGATCACCAACAAGCAGCCGGTCACCCAGCAGACCAACACCTCCATCAGCTTCCCGGCCGGCGTCCTCAAGAAGGTGCGGGCGGTGCCGGGGGTGAAGCTGGCGGCCGGGACGATCTTCACCGGCGGGGGCATCTTCAAGGGGGACGAGCAGGTGGGCACACAGTTCGCCCCCAAGTTCGTCTCCGCCGTGCTGCCGCCGCAGATCGAGACCCTGAAGACGGTCGAGGGGCACCGGCCGACCAACTCCCATGAGGCCACCCTCGACAAGGCCGCGGCCGATGACGCCGGCCTCTCGGTCGGCGATCCGATCCGGATCGCCGGAGAGCGCCGTGTCCGCACCTACCGGCTCGTCGGTCTGACCGAGCTCGGCGGCACCTCGTTCGGCGGCGCCAGCATCGCGCAGCTCACGCTCCCGGAGGCCCAGTTCATCACCGGCAACGTCGGCCGCTTCAACCAGATCTCGGTCGGACTGAATCCCGACGTCTCGCCGGAGGAGCTGAAGACGCGCATCGAGCGAGTCGTGCCGCCGACCCTCCGGGTGGAGACGGCGGAGCAGAACGCCAACCGCTCCTCCGATGACATCCACGATGCGCTCAGCTTCCTGCCGATCTTCCTCGGCGTCTTCGCGGCCGTGGCCCTGATCGTCGGGGCGTTCGTCATCTTCAACACCTTCTCGATCACCGTCTCGCAGCGGATCCGGGAATACGGGCTGCTGCGCACGCTGGGCGCGTCCCGCAAGCAGGTCCTCGCTTCCGTGTTCGTCGAGGCGGCGCTGATCGGTCTGGTCGGAGCGGTCGCGGGGGTGCTGGGTGGCCTCCTCTTCGCGAAGGGAATCGAGTCGCTCTTCGACGCCCTCGGGATCGGCCTGCCGACCACCGCGCTCGTGGTCGCGACCCGGACGGTGATCATCTCGGTGGTGATCGGCATCCTGGTCACCCTGGTCGCGGTGCTCAACCCGGCCCTGCGCTCGACCCGGGTGCCGCCGATCGCGGCGATGCAGGACCTCGAGCTCACCACCAGCCGCCGCCGCTCGATCGTCACGGTGGCGATCGCCTGGCTGCTGATGCTCGGCGGGCTCGCCCTCGTTCTGTTCGGGCTGTTCGGCAACCAGAAGACCGGCGACTCCGCGCTCATGCTCGGTGGCGGCGCGGCGCTGGTGCTCTTCGGGGTCTCGCTCTACAGCCCGCGGCTGGTGCGGCCGCTGGCCGGGACGATCGGTGCGCCGCTGGAGAGGCTGCGCGGCTTGACGGGCCGCCTCGCGCGCGAGAACTCGCAGCGGAACCCGTCCCGAACGGCGGCGACGGCGGCGGCGCTGATGATCGGACTGGCGCTGGTCTCGTTCGTGACCGTCTTCGCGGCAGGGCTGAAGGCCTCGATCGCCGACGCGATCGAGAACAACTTCCAGGGCGAGCTGGAGATCCAGAACACGAACGGCTACGACCCCATCCCGACCGCGGTCGCGTCGACGGTCCGCCAGGTGCCCGGCGTGCAGACGGTCTCCACGCTGCAGGCCAGCCAGATCAAGGTCGACGGGGTGGGGGGCAAGCCCCGGGCCACGGGCCTCGATCCGGCGACCGCTTCGCAGGTGCTGAAGCTCGACTTCCAGGGCGACACCACCGAGCAGACGCTGCGGAGCCTGACCGACTCGCAGACGATCGTCGACAAGTCCTTCGCCGATTCGAACGACCTCGAGGTCGGCGATGAGATCCGCACGCTGGGTCAGACCGGGGCCCGGGCGAGCTTCCGGATCGTCGGCGAGGTGAAGGACAACGCCGACCTGCTCGGCAGCATGGTCGTCACGCAGACGGCGATGGCCCGCGACTTCGCGGTCACGCAGGACACCTTCGACTTCGTGAAGCTCGCGCCAGGGGCGGATTCGTCCACGGTCCAGGACCGGATCGACGGTCTACTCGCGCAGCGGTTCCCCACGGCCGAGGTGATGAACCAGCAGGAGCTCAAGCAGAACCAGGAGAACCAGATCAACCCGCTGCTCGGGCTGGTCTACGCGCTGCTCTCGCTGGCGATCGTCGTCAGCCTGTTCGGGATCGCCAACACCCTGGCGCTCTCGATCTACGAGCGGACCCGTGAGCTCGGCATGCTGCGGGCCGTCGGGATGTCGCGCCGCCAGGTGCGCCGGCTGATCCGATACGAGTCCGTGATCACCGCGCTGATCGGGGCCGTGCTCGGAATGGTGCTCGGGTTGATCTTCGCCGCACTGATGTCCGTCCCGCTGCAGGACGAGGGCTTCGTGCTCAGCTACCCCGTCGGCCAGCTCGTCTTCATCCTGATCGTCGCCGCCATCGCCGGGGTGGTCGCGGCGATCGCCCCCGCCCGGCGGGCGTCACGGCTCAACGTGCTCGAGGCGCTCGCGTACGAGTGACCCGTGGCTAGGGCTGGGCCACCGGCACCGGTTCTTCCTCGCCCGCCTCGGGCGTGACCAGGATCGCGCCCTCGCCGCTCGGGTAGGCCTCCTCGCCGTGGTAGATCGCGTCCATCCCGATCGACTCGTCGGCCTCCGGGCCGCGCAGCGGCATCACCGCCCCGATCACCTTCAGCAACAGGAAGGTCATCCCGAACGCGTACAGCGGCGTAGCCAGCGCGGCGAGCGCCTGGTCTCCGAGCTGACCGATGTGACCGTAGAACCAGCCGTCCGAGACGCCGTTCCACGACTGCTGGGCGACGAATCCGATGAAGAGGATCCCGAGGAACCCGGCCGTGCCGTGGGCGGCGAGAACGTCGAGGGTCTCGTCGACCCGCGTCCGTGGCCTGTAGGCGATCACGTAGTAGACCGGAATCGTCCCGAGCACTCCGAGGACCAGAGCCCAGCCTGGGCTGATGAAGCCGCCCGCTGGGGTGATCAGCACGCAGCCGGCGATGATCGCGGTCGCGGCGCCGATCGCCGTCACCTTCTTGTCGCGGATCAGGTCGAGCATCATCCAGGTGAACAGGGTCGCGGCGGGACAGAGCAGCGTGTTGGTGAACGCGAGCACGCTCGGGTCTCCGGTCCCGAACCCGCTGCCTCCGTTGAACCCGAACCAGCCGAACCACAGCATCCCGGCGCCGAGCAGGACGAGCACCGAGTTGTGGGGGAGGAGCCCGATGCGGCCGTAGTCCTTCCGGGCTCCGACGACGATCGCGGCGGCCACCGCGGAGAAGCCCGATGCCATCTCGACCGCGATGCCACCGGCGAAGTCGAGAGTCCCACCCTCCTGTAGCCAGCCGCCCCCGAACCCCCAGTGGGCGAGGACGGAATAGACCAGCACCGACCAGAGTGCGGCGAAGATCATCCACGGGCCGAAGCGCATCCGCTCGACGACCGCGCCCGAAATCAGGGCCACCGTGATGATGCAGAAGGTCGCCTGGAAGGCGAAGAAGACCAGATGCGGGATCGTGGTCCCGTCGCGCGGCGCGAACGTGACGTCGTGCAGGCCGACGTAGTGGAGTCCGCCGATCAGATCGCCGGTGCCGTCGAACGCCAGCGAGTATCCGATCAGCGCCCACATCAGGCCCGCGATCGCGATGGCGCTGATGGACATCATGAACGTGTTGAGCGCGTTCTTAGCTCGGACCAGGCCGGCGTAGAAGAGACCGAGCGCCGGTGTCATCAGCAGGACCAGCGCGGTAGCGGCGAGCATCCAGGCGGTGTCGCCCGTGTCGATCCCAGTCGCCTGCGCGATTAGCGGCGCGCCCATCAGGCACCCACCGGGGTGACGGCGGCCTCGTCGGTTTCGCCGGTTCTGATCCGCACCACGCGCTCGACGGGGACGACGAAGATCTTCCCGTCGCCGACCTCGCCGGTCCGGGCGCCGTCGCAGATCGCGTCGACGGTCGGCTGCACGAATTGGTCGGAGACCCCGATTTCGAAGCGAACCTTGTCCGTCACCTCGACCTTGACCGTGCTGCCCCGGTAGGTCTCGACCCGGTCGAGCTCACCGCCGTGACCCTGCACCCTGCTCATCGAGATCCCGCGGACCTCGGCCCTGTAGAGCGCCTCGAGCACGTCGTTCGCGCGCTCGGGCCGGACGATGCCGATCACCAGCTTCACGATGCCACCCCTCTCTTAGACACGGCAACAGCGCCTCTTTGAGGGGGCGAACCTACATCGGAAGATGGCCTGCGGCCGCGCTCGCTCTCGCTAGGGTGCATCAAATGACCGCAATGTCCGGGGATGAGCTGCTGGGCCGCTCGGACGGCACCGATCCGGTGGTCCGGGCCTGGTCGCTGGTTTCGGGCCTCGGTCGGGTCGCTTTCGGCATCGCGATGCTCACGGCACCCGATTTCGCTCTCCGCACCCTCGGGTTCCAGGACGCGAGCAGAGCCACGAAGGTGGTCACCCGGCTCGCGGGCGTCAGGGACTTCGTCCTCGGTGGGGTCACGCTCGGCGCCCTCGGCGACCGTGAGCGTCTCCTGAGCGCGACCGTCGCCAACGCGACCGCCGACGCCGGCGATGCCATCGCCTTCGCCGCCGCCCTTCGGTCGGGAGAGCGAAGCGCGGGCCGCGTCGGTTTGAGCGCCGCCCTCCCCGCAACCCTTCTGGGCATATGGTCGGCACGCCGGTTGACCTGAGCTCGCCGCGGGCGAGGGAGGTCCTCGAGCGCATCCGGCGCATCCCTGAGGGGCACGTCACGACCTACGGAGACCTCACGCCGGGGGCGCCGCGCTTCTCGGGTCAGGTGCTCTCGGAGTGCCACGACCCGACCGTGCCCTGGCAGCGGGTCGTCCGAGCCGACGGCTCGCTCGCCAAGGGAAGCGAGCAGCGACGCCTACTCGAGGCGGAGGGGGTGCCGTTCAAAGATTCCCGGGTCGATATGGACTCCGCCTGGGTGCCGGCGGACGAGCTCGTCTGAGAGACTGAGACGGTGACCGCCAAGGCCGACTTCACCGAGGAGGAGTGGAAGACGATCCTCGAGGCGCCGCCAAGCGCGGGCCTCGTGGTGATCCTCTCCGACCGCGGGGGTTCCATCCGCGAGACCTTCTCGATGGCCAAGGCCTATACCGAGGCTCGCAAGCAGCACGGCGAGAGCGAGCTGCTCGACGAGATCGCCGCCGCCAAGCCGGAGATGGATCGATCCCGCGCCGGCTCTCCCGAGGAGCTCAAGCAGCACAACCTGGACAACGTCAGGCAGGGGGTCGCGCTGCTCCAGGGCAAGGCGACCGAGGAGGAGGTCGCCGAGTACAAGAAGTTCATCCTCGGCCTCGCCGAAAAGGTCGCCGAGGCTCGCAAGGAGGGCTTCCTCGGACTCAGCGGAGAGCGGGTGAGCGACGCCGAGCGCGCCGCGATCGGCGAAGTCGAAGCCGCTCTCGGCTAGCGGCCACCAGGCCGCCTCTCCCTTAGCCAGGGCATTGCCGAACCAGCTGTTTGGTGAGAGGCTGTGCACGTGCCCTCGACTCAGCTAGGGACGGCGAGTGAGCGTGAGGCAGCCGGGAAGGCCGCCAGGACGAAGGCGCCGCGCAAGAGCCACGCCGCCTGGGAGCCGGACCGGAAGCGACTCGACCCGGTGAAGACCCTCGAGCGTCAGGATGCGAACCGGGTCCCCGAGCTGGTCCCGATCCGACACGGGCGGATGGTCGTCTCCCCGTTCACCTTCTATCGCGGCGCCGCCGCCGTCATGGCCGCCGACCTCGCCGCCACGCCGAGCTGCGGACTCAATGTGCAGCTCTGCGGCGACGCGCACCTTTCCAACTTCGGCGCCTTCATGGCGCCCGACCGCCGGCTGATCTTCGACGTCAACGACTTCGACGAGACTCACCCAGGGCCGTTCGAATGGGACGTAAAGCGGCTGGCGGCGAGCTTCGCGGTCGCCGGCCGGGCCCTTGGGCTGAAGGGGAAGCAGTGCCGGTCCGCGGTGGCCGCCTCGGCCGCCGGCTACCGGGAGGAGATCAGGCGGCTGGCCGGGCTGCGCGACATGGACGTCTGGTACTCCCGCGTGGACATCGATGCTCTGGAGACCTACCTGGAGGACCTCTCCAACTCCGGGAAGCGCCGCAAGCAATGGAGCAGGAGCGTGGCGAAGGCCGAGCGCAAGGACAGCCTGCGCGCGCTCACCAAGCTGACGCGTGCCGACGGGGACTCCCTCCGGATCGTCAGCGGCCCCCCGCTGATCGTCCCGCTCGAGGAGCTGGTCAAGCAGAAGAAGATGAGGGCATCGATCGAGTCCGAGCTGACGGCACTCATCGATCAGTACCGCGGCACGCTCCACCCCGACGTCCGCCGGCTTGCGGACTGCTATCGCTACGTCCACGTAGCTCACAAGGTCGTCGGCGTCGGCAGCGTCGGGACCCGATGCTGGATCGTGCTCCTGCTCGGCCGCGACGGGGACGACCCGCTCTTCCTCCAGGTCAAGGAGGCGGGGCCCTCCGTGCTCGCGCCGTTCAACGGCGGTGGGCGCTACAAGCATCAGGGACGCCGCGTCGTCGAGGGCCAGCGCCTGATGCAGGCCGCCAGCGACATCATGCTCGGCTGGCTCACCGTCGAGAACGGCATCGACGGCAAAAACCGACACTTCTACGTCCGGCAGCTCTGGGACGGGAAGGGCTCCGCCGAGATCGATTCCATGGATGCCGAAGGCTTGCGCGTCTACGCGGCGCTCTGCGGAGGCACCCTCGCCAGGGGCCATGCTCGCTCGGGCGACCGGATCGCGATCGGCTCCTACCTCGGCGGCGGTGACGCCTTCGACCAGGCGATCTGCAAGTTCGCCGAGGCGTACGCGGACCAGAACGAGCGCGACTACGAGGCGTTCGCCGCGGCGGTGGACTCCGGGCGGCTCGCCGCCGAGAGGGACATCTAGGCACTCGAAACGCGCAGGCGCGCGATCAGCGGCAGGAGGGCGGCTCCGTGAGGGGAAGAGGGAACCCGGAGCCGGACCATGATCATCGATAGCGCCCACTACAAGGACGGCGCGCGCCAGCATGAGGAGGCGCTGACGCCCGAGCGGGCCGCCGAGCTGGCCAAGCAGGCGGGCTCGGGCGAGTTCGTCTGGATCGGAATCCATGAGCCCGAGGCGGGCGACCTCGACCAGCTCGCGACCCTGTTCGGCCTGCACGAGCTCGCCGTCGAGGACGCCCAGCAGGCCCACCAGCGGCCGAAGATCGAGGAGTACACCGAGCACGCCTTCATCGTGCTGAAGACGGCGCACTACCACGAGGACCGAGAGGAGGTCCACTTCGGCGAGATCCACATGTTCGCCGCGGCCGGCTACGTGATCACCGTGCGCCACGGTCCCGGCAGCGAGCTCGGAACGGCGCGCAAGCGTCTGGAAGCGCGGCCGGATCTGCTGAGACTGGGCCCAGCGTCGGCGCTCTGGGCCGTGCTCGACAAGGTCGTGGACGACTACATCCCGGTGGTCGACGCTATCGAGGACGACATCGAGGATGTCGAGAAGGACGTTTTCAACGACGACATACCGGCGCCAACCGCGCGCATCTACAACCTGAAGCGCGAGGTGATCGAGTTCCACCGCGCCGCCTGGCCGCTGCTCGCGCCGCTGCGCGACCTCGAGCAAGGGGCCGACGAGCGGATCCCCGAGGAGCTCCGCAGCTACTTCCGAGACGTCAACGACCACGCACAGCGCGTCGACGAGCAGGTCAGTTCGCAGCGCGAGCTCCTCACCAGCGTGCTGCAGGCGAACCTCGCCCTGGTGAGCGTCAACCAAAACGAGACCGTGAAGAAGATCTCCGCGATCGCGGGCGTCATCGCGGTCCCGACCTTCATCGCGTCGGTCTACGGAATGAACTTCGACAACATGCCCGAGCTCCATTGGCACCTCGGGTACGCGCTGGCTCTGGGGCTGATGGCGATCTGCGTCGTCACCCTGGCTGGGTTCTTCAGAAGGATCGGCTGGCTGTAGGCAGACCTACCATGCGTGTGTGCTTCCACTCGCGCATGTAGGCGGCCCGGCCTTCGAACCCCTCCAGGTTGCGGCGCTCACCCTGGTCGGCACCGCCTACGCGTTCCGCACGCTGTCGCTCGCCCAGGAGGGGCGGCCCGTTCCCACCTGGCGAACGGTCTGTTTCGCGCTTGGCCTTCTGCTGATCGCGATCGCCTTCCTCTCCCCGCTCGGCCACCTCGACGGCGAGCTGGTGCTCGCGCACATGAGCCAGCACCTTCTGATGGGGGACATCGGGGCGCTCCTGATCGTCCTCGGCCTGACCGGGCCCCTGCTCCAGCCCGTGCTCCACAACCGCTGGCTCGGCTGGATGCGGCACCTCGGGCATCCGCTGGTCGCGCTGCCCCTCTGGGCGGTCGACCTCTACGTCTGGCACGTGCCGGTCCTCTATCAGGCGGCGACCGAGCACGGCGCGATCCACGCGCTCCAGCACAGCTGCTTCATCGGCTTCGGGGTCCTGATGTGGATGCCGCTGGTCGGCCCGCTGCCCCAGCCGAAGTGGTTCGGGATCCCGGCCAAGATCGGCTACCTGATCGGCGTCCGCTTCGTCGGCATCGTGCTCGGCAACGTCTTCATGTGGTCGAACTCGGTCTTCTACCCGGACTACGCGGCCGGGGAGGCGAAGTGGCATCTCTCGGCGGTGACCGACCAGAGCGTGGCCGGCGTGATCATGATGGTCGAGAGCACCTTCGTGACCCTGGGCCTGCTCGCGTGGCTGTTCCTAGAGTGGGCCAAGCAGGACACCGAGCGCCAGCGCCTTCTCGATCTCGCCGAGCAGCGCGGGGTGCCTCTGAGCGAGGGCCGCGCCGGTCGCGCCGCCGCCGCCGGGCAGGGTGCACGGCTCGAGGAGCGGATCAAGGGGTCGACTTGAGCAGGGAGCAGCGGCTGCTCTACCCGCTCGTCTTCGTGGTCGGGATGGCGAGCCTCGGCGCCGAGATCGCAGCGGCTCGCCTGATGTCCCCCTACTTCGGCGCGTCGACGATCGTCTGGGCGAACACGATCGCGGTGGTCCTGGTCTCGCTGTCGGTGGGCTACTGGCTTGGCGGGTGGCTCGGGGACCGCCATCCACACCTGCGCGGTCTCTGCGCCCTCGTCGCCGTGGCAGCGGTGCTCCTCGCGCTCGTCCCCTTCGCGGCGAGGCCGTTCCTCTCCATCTCGGTGGACGCGCTGGACGAGATCTCCGCCGGCGCCTTCGTCGGCTCGCTGGTCGGCGTCCTCGCGCTCGTCGCGGTGCCGATCGTCCTGCTCGGAGCCTGCTCGCCCTGGGCCGTTCGCCTTGCCACACCCGACGTGGACCACTCCGGTCGCACTGCTGGGCGCCTCTACGCGATATCGACCGCAGGATCGCTCGTCGGCACGATGTCGGCCGCGCTGCTGTTCATCCCCTTCGTCGGCACCCAGCGCACCTTCCTCATCTTCGCCCTGACGCTCGGCCTGGCCGCCGCCGCCGGGCTCGGCTGGCGCTATCTGACCGTCCCGGCCGCGGTCGCGGCGGTTATCGCGGTCCCGGTGGGCACCGTCAAGGCGAAGACGGACTCGGGCGACCGGGTGATCTACGAGACCGAGACCCGGCTCCAGTACGCCCGCGTGATCGAGGAGCCGGACGGGACGCGCAAGCTCGAGCTCAACGAGGGCGTGGCCGAACACTCCCTGTACCGACCGGGCAGCTACCTGACCGGCAACTACTGGGACGGCCTGCTCGTCACGCCGTTCGCGAGCCTCACCCGCGTCCCCTCACGCGTCGCGATCCTCGGCAACGCCGCCGGCACCGTGGCGCGAGCCTATGGCCACTACTTTCCGGCGGCCCGGATCGACGCGGTCGAGATCGACCCCGAGCTGGCCCAGATCGGACGGCGCTACTTCGACATGCACGCGCCCCATCTGGAGGTCCACGACGAGGACGCCCGTCCCTGGCTGCGGAAGGCCGAGGGCGACTATGACGTGATCGTCCTCGATGCCTACCGCCAGCCCTACATCCCCTTCTATCTCGCCACCCGCGAGTTCTTCGAGCTCGCCCGCGATCGCCTCGCGCCCGGCGGGCTGGTGATCGTCAACGTCGGGCACCCCGACGGATCGGACGAGCTCGAGAAGGTGATCGGCCGGACGATGGGTGAGGCGTTCCCGACCGTGATCCGCGATCCGATCGAGGACGAGAACACGCTGATGATCGGCGGCGACCGCGGGTCGGGCGAGCATTTGCGCAAGACGGCCGCGGGTCTCGCGCCGGAGCTGCAGACGATCGCCAGGGTCGAGGCGGCGCGGCTCGGCCCCGCCCTGGACGGCGGCGAGGTCTACACCGACGATCGCGCTCCGGTGGAGTGGCTGATCGACCGCTCGATCCTCGGCTACGCGGCCGGTGACTGATCGCGGCGCAGCCTGCGCCAGAGCCGTCGGGTCGACCAGACGCCGAGCGCGGCGAGCGAAAGCGCCAGGTCGATGGAGAAGGAGGCGAGCCGGCCGGGGGCTCCGGTGTAGAGCCAGGCGCCGAGGCGATCGGCGCCGCTCGCGCGCACCCGTCGGCCCCGGCCGGTGTCTAAGGTGGTCTCCTCCATGGAGACGACGGTAAAGGAGCTTCCCGACTCGCGGGTCCGCGTCGACGTCGACGTCGACGCGAAGGACGTCGAGGGCAGCATCGCCCGCACCGCCCAGCAGCTGGGCAAGGACATGAAGCTGCCAGGCTTCCGCAAGGGCAAGGTGCCGCCCGAGATGGTCGTGCAGCGGCTCGGCCGCCAGACGGTGCTCACCCAGGCGCTCGAGTCCTCGCTGGGCGACTGGTACGAGCGCGCCATGCTCGAGTCGGGCGTCAATCCGGTCGGGGACCCGAAGCTCGACCTCTCCGATCTTCCCGAGGAGGGGAAGCCCCTGCGCTTCTCCGTCGAGGTCGCCGTCCGGCCGGGCGCCCAGCTCGGCGAGTACAAGGACCTCGAGGTCGGCCGCCCCGAGCCGGAGGTCCCGGAGGAGGCCGTAGAGACCGAGATCAACCGGCTGCGCGAGGGATTCGCTCGGCTCAACCCGGTCGAGCGAGCGGCGAAGCAGGGAGACGTGCTGCTGATCGACTACGAGGGCAAGATCGACGGCGAGCCGTTCGAGGGCGGCACCGCCCGGGACTATCTCCTGGAGCTCGGCGAGGGCCGCGTGCTGCCCGAGCTCGAGCAGGGGCTCGAGGGGGCGGAGGCCGGTGACGAGCGCCAGGTGCCCGTGCCCTTCCCCGACGACTATCCCGCCGAGGAGGTGGCCGGCAAGACCGCCCAGTTCGACGTCACGGTCAAGGAGGTCCGCGAGAAGGAGCTCCCGGAGCTGGACGACGACTTCGCCTCCGAGGCCTCCGAGTTCGACACGCTCGACGAGCTGCGCGACGACATCACCGAGAAGATCAGGGAGATCCTGGACCGTCAGCTCGCGGAGCGCTTTCGCGAGGACGCGCTGGACGCGGTGGTCGAAAAGGCCACGGTCGAACTGCCCGAGCCTGTCATCCAGGCGAGGGCCGAGGAGATGTGGCGCAGGGTGGAGCGCCAGCTGCGCCAGCAGGGGATGGAGCCGGACAACTACCTGCAGCTCCAGGGCAAGACCCGGGAGGAGATGATCGCCCAGGCCCGCCCCGACGCAGAGCGGGCCCTGAAGCGGGAGGCCGTCCTCGAGGCGGTCGCCGAAGCGGAGGGGATCGAGATCACCGAGGAGGACGAGCTCGAGGCCCTGCAGATCCCGCCGGGGCACGAGGACCACGGCCACCCGGAGCCCGAGGACGCCCTGAGGGAGATCCGGGAGAGCGGGCGCGAGGAGCTCTTCAAGGACGACCTGCGGATGCGCCGAGCGCTCGAACTGATAGCCGAGGGGGCGACGCCGATCCCGATGGAGCAGGCGCAGGCTCGCGAGGAGATCTGGACCCCGGAGAAGGAACGCGAGGAGAAGGGCGGTCTGTGGACGCCCGGATCCGACTAGCGCCCTACGATCGCTCCCTTGACCGCCCTGCTCGCCAGCGCGTTACCCAAGTGGGTCGAGGAGGTCGGTGCCATCGCCGGCCTCGTCTCGTTCGTCCTGATGGTTTCCCTGCTGGTCCTCTACGTCATCAGGGCGATCGAGATCCACAAGCTCCGGAAGTCGATGCCGTTCCTGGTCAACCCTCAGAACGGCAAGCCGGACGGCGATCCGCCCAGCGGCAGCTAGAGGCCGAGGCTCGTCTGCACCTCCGGGTAGGTGACGATCCCGTCCTCGACGACGGCGAAGTCGGTGAGCTCGTGCTGCTCCAGCCGCCCGTTCGCGCCGAGATGCAGGACGCGCCAGCCGTGCGCCGTGAGCGCGTCGGCGATCAGGCGGCGGTGGCAGCGGATCCACCAGGCCTCCGCGCACATGACCGCGACCCGCTGCCCGCGGGCCAGGTCCTCGAGCTCGGAGAGCCCGGCGGCGAACTCGTCGCTCGCCATGTGGTCGGCGTAGCCGCGGAACTGGTCACTCTCCCACGCGCCATTGGGTGAATCGGGCAGTGGCTGGCGGCGGCCACCCAGCGTCTCGCCGAGCCAGCGGTACCCGATCCCGGCCTCGAGCAGGACGGCCGCCAGTGCCGTCCGTTCGAAGTGCGGCTGGCGACGGGAGCCGGGATAGCGGCGCACGTCGGCGATCAGCTCGACACCGGCGCCGCGGAGCAGCTCGACGAACTCCGTCTCCTCGTGGTTGGAGTGGCCGACCGTGAGGATCTCCCCTTCGGACGCCATCCGCGGATTCTCCCGCTCGGTGGCCCGTGCGAGGTGGTCGCTATGCTGGCGCACCCAATGAGTCCCCTCGTCCCAATGGTGGTGGAGCAGACGTCGCGCGGCGAGCGCGCGTTCGACATCTACTCGCGCCTGCTCAACGAGCGAATCATCTTCCTCGGCACGCCGGTGACCGAGGACATCGCGAACCTGATCGTCGCCCAGCTGATCCACCTCGAGTCCGAGGACCCAGACAAGGACGTCTCGATCTACATCAACTCGCCCGGTGGCTCGGTCTACGCGGGACTGGCGATCTACGACGCGATGCAGTTCATCAAGCCCGACGTCTCGACGATCTGCGTCGGCGTTGCGATGAGCATGGGAGCGCTGCTGCTCGCCGGGGGCACCGAGGGCAAGCGGATGGCGCTGCCGAACTCGAAGATCCTGATCCACCAGGTCTCGGGCGGCTTCTCCGGCCAGGCCACCGACATCGAGATCCACGCCAAGGAGATCATCGACGTCCGTCGCCGGCTCGATGAGATCATTGCCAGGCACACCGGGCAGCCGCTCGACAAGGTCGCCAAGGACACCGAGCGGGACTACTTCATGAGCGCCGAGGAGGCGCAGGAGTACAAGATCGTCGACCGCGTGATCGAGCATCGGTAGCTCGCCGCCGGCTGCACTAGACTCGCGCGCCGCTTGAGGCGCTTCGCCCCTCTATTTCTCCTGGCCACCCTCGTGGCGCTCGTCGCCGCACCGGCGATCGCCGACGACGCCGTGGTCCGCAGTGCGTCGGTCTCTCCCAGCCGCGGGTTCACCGACTCGGTCGACGGAGTGCGGGTCGAGTTCCGGATCGGCGGCTCGGCCCCGGCCGACGTCATCATCAAGATCGCCGGGTCGGGCAAGGAGGTGCGGCGGATCGAGCTGTCCGCCGTTCAGCCCGACAAGGACCGGACCGAGCGCTGGGACGGTCTCAACAACGCCGGCAGGCCGGTCGGGGACGGGACCTACCGCGTCGTCGTTGCCGTCGCCGGGGGGAACGAGAAGGAGGCCGGAAAGGTGGAGCTCCATCGCCACTTCTTCCCGGTTCGCGGCCCGCACGGCACCCGCGGCGCCGTCGGCAAGTTCGGCGCGCCGCGTAACGGCGGCCGGGTCCACAAGGGCTTCGACATCACGGGCCGCTGCGGAACGCCGCTCGCCGCCGCCACCACCGGCACCGTGGTGAAGCGCGCGTACGACCCGCGCCTCGACGGCAACTACGTCGTGATCAGGGGGCTGGGGGAGAGGCGCAAGTACTGGTACGCCCACATGATCCATCCGTCCCGCTTCCAGAAGGGCGACCTGGTCCACGTTGGCCAGATCGTCGGCCGCATCGGCCGGACCGGGAACGCGGGATCGACGCCCTGCCACGTGCACTTCGAGATCCACGTCGGCGGGCGCGCGGTGGACCCGGAGCCCTATCTTCGTGCCTGGGATCGCTACAGCTGACCCTCGCTGAAAGGAGCGACATGTCCGAGGAAGGGATGGAGCACGCGGTGCAGGAGGCACTAGCGCGGGAGGGAATCGCCGAGGAGGTGCTGGCCGCCGGCCAGTTCAACCCACGCGGCCACACGGGATCGATGTTCGCCGGCGGTCTGGCCGGAGGCGAAGTGGGAGAGCTCGGGGGTGCCGCGGGCGAAGCTGTCGGCGAGATCGCCGGCGTCGCGGGCGGCATGCGAGCGAACGCGGCGGCGAGCGGGATGCCTCAGTGGATACTGGTCGGGGTCACCGCGGATCGGGTCTACGGCTTCGACGGTCGCTCGCGCAGCAAGATGCCGGGCGCGATGGTGTTCAAGGCGGAGCGCGAGGGGCTCGAGGTGAAGGTTCACCAACGGGTCAACGTGCGCGTGATCGAGCTGATCCATCCCGAGAGCGGCTCGCGGATCGAGCTCGAGGGGAACCGGATCCCCGTCGCCCACACGAAGGACGTGATCGAGGCGCTGTCCAGCTAGTCAGCCGCGGAGGGCTCGGCGAGCCGCGCGATCGTGAGCAGCTCGACCATGCCTGAGAAGCTCTGCGTATCCAGCCCGGTCAGCTCGGAGATCCGGCGCAGCCGGTAGCGGACGGTGTTGGGGTGGACGTAGAGCGAGGCGGCGGTCCGTCTCACGTCCAGGTCGCAGTCGAGGTAGGCGCGCAGGGTCGGGAGGAGCGCGCCATTGCCGTTCTCGCTCAGGGCGGCCGCCTCCATCGCGATCGATTCGCGGGTCGAGCGATCGACGGAGGCGACCAGATGCTCGAAGGGGGAGAGCTCGGAGAGGGAGACGATCGGTTTCCCGGGCCCGGTCCGGCGGAGGGCCGTGGGTGGGGACGGAGTCGCCGGTCAGCTCGATCGACGACCGCGTGACCGAGGCGGTCATCGACCGCGGCCTGTAGCAGGAAACAGCTCCCTCACGGCGTAACGAGGATCCGTCAGGCCGAGGCCGGCGGGCGTCTAAGCTTCGAAGCGAGGAAGGAGCCGGCCGGGCGAAGCGAGACCGAGGGAGTAATCCGCTGGCACGTCCCACCGAATCCAACGAGCAGCTCCTCTGCAGCTTCTGCGGGAAGTCGCAGCGCCAGGTCAAGAAGCTGATCGCCGGTCCCGGCGTCTACATCTGTGACGAATGCATCGATCTCTGCAACGAGATCATCGATGAGGAGCTCACCGCTCCTCCGACGTTCGAGCTCGAGAACCTGCCGAAGCCTCGGGAGATCTACGACGTCCTGCAGGAGTACGTGGTCGGCCAGGAGGGGGCCAAGCGGGCCCTGTCGGTCGCGGTCTACAACCACTACAAGCGCGTCCAGATGTCGTCCTCCCCGGAGCAGAGCCCCGAGGAGATCGAGCTGCAGAAGTCGAACATCCTGCTGCTCGGCCCGACCGGTTGCGGCAAGACGCTGCTCGCCCAGACTCTCGCCAAGATCCTCAATGTCCCCTTCGCGATCGCCGATGCCACGGCTCTGACCGAGGCCGGCTACGTCGGCGAGGACGTCGAGAACATCCTCTTGAAGCTGATCCAGGCCGCCGACTTCGACGTGAAGAAGGCCGAGACCGGGATCATCTACATCGACGAGATCGACAAGATCGCCCGCAAGGCCGACAACCCGTCGA
>JBKPND010000056.1:0-6403 GCA_046732465.1 Actinomycetota bacterium | reverse complement strand
GAACCAGAAGTAGTACTCGAGGACGTTCCGAACGGTCAGCCAGCTGGAGCGAAAGTTCATCAGCTGGACGCCGGCCTGCACGACGTCCGCATCGGTCCTCTGAAAGGTCTGGTCGATCCGCCGAAGCAGTGCGGGATGAACGATGTCCTCGGCATCGAAGACGCCGGTGATGGTGCCGCTGCAATGAGGAAGCGCCGCGTTCAGCGCCCTCGGCTTGTTCTTCGGCCAACTGGGATCGACGACTAGCTTCACCAGGTGGGGATGGCGTTTGGCGACGGCCTCCGCGACCTCGCGCGTGGCCTCGTCGTCGGCTCCTACGACGACGAGTACCTCGAAGGCGGGGTGATCAGTGCTGACGAGTCGCGAGAGTGTCGCCTCGAGTACCGCTTCCTCGTGGCGGGCGGGAACGATCAGCGAGAAGGAGTGGGCGGGATCGAGCTCGACACGCTTCATTCCCCGCTCCGCAGAAGACTCCGGGGTGCGCCAGGCGTCCATCATCCAGACCAGGGTGGTGGCCGCCATTCCACCGAGGAGTAGGGAGACTCCGATATAGAGGAGGTAGAGGAGGAGGCCGCTGTGGATCCACAGCGCTTCGGTGGCGGCCGTGGCTGACAGCAGCAGGACCACGACGAGGACGGGAGAGGTGATCCGCCCACGCGCGCGAGGCAGCCCAGCACGGGCGAACTTCGTGGCCCCGCTCAGTGCGTCTCGCGCCGCTCTTCTCGCCCTCGCGTGGATCGGGAACGGCTCTTCGGCGCGTGCCCCGCGCAGATCGGGCCGCTTGACGACCCGATAGCGACACCCGCCGTGGCCCCGCTGGAGGACGACGATCCTCCGTGACCGCTCGAGTTCGTCGATGACGCCGCGGATCGCGTTCTTGTTGAGGTCGGTCAGATGCGCGATCCGCCGGTATCCCGGACGCGCTATGCCCTCGGCGTTCGCCTGCTGCGCGAGGACGACCAGCACCCGGCGGGCACGAGATGAGAGCCTGGACTGGAGCAAATCAGTGTCCCATCGGTGTCCCTTCGAGCATCGGCAGATCGAGTTCCACCGCTGTTCCAGACAACTTCGGAAAAGCGGTTAAGGGACAGTCACGATCGGATGCCCTCGGCTCGAGGCCGGCGGGGCTCAGGCTTGCCGCCGCATCGCCCGCCGAGCGATCTGCCGGACCTTGTGCTCTACCCGGCCGCCTCGCTCCGCGCGCTCGTCCATCGCCCTGGCGTGCGCTTCAACCAGGAAGCGCGGCGTGGATGCGGATGCGGAGAGCCCCTCTCGTCGTCTGATCCCGGCGAGGTCCCGGTAGTGCTGGCTCGCCCAGTAGACGTTCATCCGGCAAGCGACGCAGCTCCATTCCTCATCCGGTGTCTCTGCGCCGCATTGTGGACATCGCATGGTTCTGTCCCTCTCTTCGCTGAGGCCGTTCGTTCGGATTCGATGCTGTCTGGTCGCGGTTCCAGGACGGTTCCAGACGCACGGGGTTGCGCGGGACAGTCTGCTTTTTGCCTTAGGACAGTCTCTCTTTCGCCTAAGGGGAAGGAGGGAAGCGAGGGTCGCGGATGCCCCGCCGGGATGGACGACCAAGAGGCTTCCAAGCCGGCACGGACCTTCTGCGCATGATCGAGGACACCCGGCTCGCCCCCTGTCCGAAGGTCCCGCCCCCGACCGTCCCGAAAGCGGCTTAACGGAATGAACTTGTAACAGGGCTGAAATGCCCGGCGCGGAGGATGCCCGCTAATGGCGGTAATGGAGAGGGATCGAGCCTCGCCGGAGCGGGAGTTTCCGGATGGCAGGCAGCTGGACTGCAGCGTGGGCATCATGGCCTACAACGAGGAGGCCAACATCGGCGATGCCATCGAGAGCATTCTCGAGCAGAGGCTCCCCTCGGGGCAGATCACGGAGCTGATCGTCGTGGCGAGTGGCTGCGAGGATCGAACCACCGAGATCGTGGCCGAGCTCGCCAGCCACGACTCTCGCGTGCGCCTGATCAGCCAGGAGCGGCGCGAGGGGAAGGCATCGGCCATCAACCTCTTCATCGGCGAAGCCCGCTCCCCTGTGCTGATCATGGTCAGCGGCGACGTGCTCGTGAAACAGGGCACGATCGGGTCTCTCCTGGCTCGTTTCAACGATCCCGCGGTCGGAATGGTGGGAGGACACCCGACGCCGGTCAACGACGAGACCACCTTCATGGGCCATGCGGTTCATCTGCAGTGGCGGCTCCACGACCGGATCGCGCGCCGGTCGCCGAAGCTGGGTGAGATCGTCGCCTTTCGCAATGTGGTCCCGAGCATCCCGCTCGACACGGCCGTGGACGAGCTCTCCATCCAGGGGCTGGTGGCCCATCTCGGCTATCGGCTGGTGTACGACCCGGAGGCGGTGGTCTACAACCGCGGGCCCACTACGGTCGGCGACTTTCTGCGACAACGGCGCCGCATATACGCCGGACATCTGCGCATTCGGGACCAGCAGGACTACGAGGCTCCGACGATGAGCACCTGGCGGATCTTCCGGGCACTCGGCGGTTCCGGCTCGTTCTCAACTCCACGAGCTGCCGCGTGGAGCCTCGGCACGATCGCCCTCGAGCTCATCGCCCGCGCACTTGGGCACTACGACGTCGTGCGTCACCGGCAGCAGCACGTCTGGGAGATATCGGCCACGACCAAGCGAGACATCGCGGCCGGGGTCAGCGGTGGAGGGGAACAGAACGTCCTCGTCTTCCACATCGCCAACTTTCAACATCAGCAGCTCGAGCTCGGTGCCCATGCGAGTCGCCAGTTGACACGTCGGATCACCGGTCAGATCAAGCGGACTCTCGGCTCCAAGGCGATCGTCTCGATCCAGCGGAGCGGGACCATCGTCGCCATCCTGCCCGGCGATCGCGAAGCGGCGGCGCGAACGGCCCGTCAGATCCTCGATCGCTTCGAGGGTGCTGAGCTGTCACTCAACGGTCACGGGACGGCACAGGTCGATCTCACCTGCGGAGTCATCGCCTTCCCGGAGGGGGGGCCTCCCCTCGCCACCTCGGTCCCGGAGCCGATGCTCGAGGTGGAACCCGCAACGTCGATCGCCGCCTAGGACCGATGCGGTGAGCCTGACCAAGGTCATACCTCGGATTCCGGCCCTCAAGGCCACGTACAGGACCGGCCGCGTGCTCAGTCTGCCGGTGAACATCACCGTCAGCGGCAGCTACCGCTGTAACTCGCGCTGCAAGACGTGCAACGTCTGGCTCCTGCCGAACGACGACATGACCCTGGAGGAGTGGGACCGGACCTTCGAGTCACTCGGCCGGGCGCCCTACTGGTTCACGTTCAGCGGCGGGGAGCCCACGCTCCGGAAGGACCTGCCCGACATGGTGGGCAGCGCGTACCGGCACTGCCGGCCCGGGATCATCAACATCCCGACCAACGGGATCCAGCAGAAGATCATCCCCGGCAGCGTCGAGCGCGTGTTGCAGGTGGCGCCGAAGTCGGAGGTGATCATCAACCTCTCGCTCGATGGGGTGGGGCTGAAGCACGACGATATTCGTGGGGTCCGGAACAACTGGGACCGAGCGATGGCCACCTACGCCGCACTCAAAGATCTGCAGAAGGATTACGGCCATCTGACTCTCGGGATCCACACGGTGATCTCGAATTACAACGTCGATTCGTTCCCCGACCTGTGTGAGTACGTCCAGCGCGAGCTGAAGCCCGACTCCTACATCACCGAGATCGCCGAGGAAAGGGTCGAGCTCGACACCGTCGGCCTGGGCATCACGCCTACGGCTGAGAAGTACACGGTTGCGATCGACGCACTCCTCGAGCGCATGCGCGACGAGCGGCTCACGGGCGTCGCCGAGGTGGCTCAGGCATTCCGCCGGCGCTACTACGAGCTCGTCAAGCGAACGCTTCGCGAGCAGCGCCAGGTCATCCCGTGCATGGCAGGCGTCGCCTCCGCACAGATCGCGCCCAACGGCGACGTTTGGACCTGCTGCGTCCGAGCGGAGTCGATGGGCAACCTGCGGGAGCACGGCTACGACTTCGGCTCCGTCTGGCGGACGGGAAAAGCCAAGCAGCTCAGGCGAAGCATCAAGAATCGCGAGTGCTACTGCCCGCTGGCCAACGCCGCCTATACGAACATGCTGACCCACGGGCCCACGGTCAGGAAGGTGACTGCCGATGTCGCCCGGTCACGCGCCACCTCGCGCCAGCGGCGTCTCGCTCGCGCGGAGATGTGACGGCGGCTCAGGCAACCGAGGAGGTCGAAGCGGCCCGGCGTGAATTGGCTGCGGCACGTTCCAGATTCGAGTCCGATCCCTGCGACCTGGCGAGCGAATGGGTGCGCAGCGCGCAGATCCACTATGAGGACACGGTGGCGGTGGCCCAGGAATGGGCTGTTGCAGGCTGCCCTGTGGAGGATTGGAGCTGAGCACCGTGCGGGAGGGGACCGTGCTGGTCACCGGCGCGACTGGCTTCCTGGGAACGAGCCTGCTGCGTCGCCTGTTCCACGACGGCGAGCGGGTTCGGGTGCTGGTGAGATCGCCCCCCTCGACAAAGGCGCTGACCGACCGCGGCGCCGAAGTGGTCGTCGGCGACATCGCTGACGAGGATGCGGTTGCGACCGCCGTCGACGGGGTGACGACGGTCTATCACCTGGCCGGCCGGCTGCTCGTCCCGGGGGTGGCGGAGGCCGAGTACCGCCGGACGCACGTCGACGGAACCAGGCTTCTGCTTGCGCGATGCCGGGAGGAGTCGGGGCTCGAACGCTTCGTGCACTGCAGCACGACCGGCGTCCTCGGGATCACGGGGCGTCGACCGGCCGATGAGGACTCTCCCTTCAGGCCCACCAACATCTACGAGGCCACCAAGGCGGAGGCGGAGTTGGCGGTGCGCAGAGCGTCGCTAGACGGTTTGCCCACCGTGATCGCCAGGCCGGGACTCGTCTATGGCCCGGGAGATCTTCACCTCATCGGCTTCTTTCGGTCGATCCTTCGCCGGCGGTTCCGGCGGATCGGACGGCGGGACATCTGGCTACACCCGATCTACATCGACGATCTGACCGAGGGCCTGATCCTCTGCGGGCGGCACCCCGCTGCGCTCGGCGAGTGTTTTCACCTGGCCGGTCGGCGGCCCGTGCCGCTCGCCCAGCTGGCGGCGGCGATCGCGCGGGCCGGGAGCACCGAACTGCCGCCGGGATACATCCCGCTACCCGCCGCTCGTGCGGTGGCGATGGTCGTCGATTTACTCCCGGATCGTCTCCGTCAGGTAGCTCCGCTGACCCGTAATCGGCTCGACTTCCTCATCCACGAGCGCGTGTACGACGTCGGCAAGGCCCGGCGCGTGCTCGGGTTCCGCGCTGCTACCGACCTGTCCACCGGAGCCGCCCGAAGCGTGGCCTGGTATCGCCGCGAGGGGCATCTGCCCGAGAGGCAAGTGCTCGGCGGCCGGCTTGCGCTGAGCCGTCGATGAGGGTTCGAGACCACGTCGCGCTCTCAACGGCCGGCTCCGCGCTGCTCAGCCGCCGGCTCGGCCGCGACGTGGTCAGCGTCTGGGCCGGGGCCGTGCTCATCGACGTGGATCACTACATCTGGTTCTGCGTGCGGGCGCGCCGCTTGAACCCCGTGTCGGCCGTCCAGTACTTCAACGGGGCCCACACCCCGCAACATGCCGCCACGCGCGGCCTCCACAGCCCGCTTGCCCTGCTCGCGGTTCTTCTGCTTGGCGCTCGCCGGCCACAGCTGCTCGCGGTCGCCCTGGGCATGGGTCTGCACGTCGCACTGGACAGATTCCACCAGGCGCGCATGGACCAGGCACGTAGTGCCGCGCTGAGGCGGGATGACCTCACCTGCCAGGGGTGTGGCACGAGAGGAGCGCAGGTGGGAACGCACCTGGAGCGACAGCCGTGGCTGCTGCCGTCGTATAGCTCGGAGAACCTGATCTCGCTCTGCCCACCCTGCCACCGCGCCGCGCACGCGCGGCGCTTGGGATCGGGGTCGTGGAACTAGCTTCCGTATCCGGCGTTCGTTCCGGGCGGGTCCACACCCTGGCGCTGCGCACCGTGGTGGGACTGCTGGCGGGCGCGATCCTGATCGTGACCTTCCTACGGCTCCTCGACGTAGGGGGCGTCCTCCGGCGGCTCGAGCACCTCAGCATCGGACTTGCGCTTCTGTGCGGCGTGGCGTTCCTCGCGGCGTACTTCGTACGCGCGATGCGTTGGCGGTGTCTCCTCAGGCCCACTGTTGTCAGCGTGCCGCGTGCGGCCGCTATCTACCAGGTCGCCACCTTTCTGAACTGGTTGCTGCCGATTCGCGGCGGCGAGCTGGCCAAGGGACTGATGCTGCGTCGCACCGATGGGATACCGATGAGCCGATCGTTGGCGACCGTGGGCATGGACAAGTCCATGGACCTTCTCCCGGCCGTCGCCCTGC
>JBKPND010000055.1:0-13791 GCA_046732465.1 Actinomycetota bacterium | reverse complement strand
GCGGTCAGCCGCGCGCTCGAGACCGCACGGGGCCTCACCGAGCCGCGGGGCGGGCGGGTGATCGCGGTGATGGGGGCGATCGGCCGGAGCCACCGGCCGACCCGCGAGCAGACCGGGCGGGCAGCTCGGGAGGGCGCGGATCACCTGATCCTCTGCGGCTCGAGCATGCGGGGCGAGCCCCCGCTGGTCGCCCTCGAGGGCCTTCTGATCGGGGCGCGCGACGCCGACTGCGGCGAGCTGGAGGTCGCGCTCGACCGGCGCGCCGCGATCGCCCGGGGACTGGAACTCGCCAAAGCGGGTGACCTGGTGGCGATCCTCGGTCGCGGCGGCCTGCCCACCATGGCGTACGACGCACGCGGGGGCAGCGGGCCCTTCGATGACCGCGAGGTCGCGCGCGAGCTGCTGCGAGAGCTCTAGCCCACAGCGGGCTAGCCGTGGAAGACGGCCTCGACGTTGTGGCCGTCGGGATCGAGCACGAAGGCGCCGTAGTACCCCTCGCTGTACCTAGGCCGGGGACCCGGTGCGCCGTTGTGCTTCCCGCCGGCCGCGAGTGCGGCGGCGTGGAAGTCATCGACCTGTTCCTTGGTGTCCGCGGCGAAGGCGATGTGGACCTGACCGCCCACCTCGTACTCCTCCGAGATGGCGAAGTCGTCGACGCCCTCGACGCCGAATGAGACCTCGCGACCCGGGTCCTCGTCGCTCGACGGCTCGAGGTCTCGGTAGCCGAGCGGCTCCAGCGCCTGCGCATAGAAGCGGCGGCTCCGCTCGAGATCGGAGGCGCCGATTTTCAGGTGGTCGATGATCACGCGTCGCGTCGGCATGCCCGCAACCTACCCCGTGATGGGCGGGAGCTAAGCTCGAAATGCGCGACCCGGATCGGCCGATCCGGGCGTTCGTCGTGCCCAGATGAAGACATGTCGCTGAGACCGCTACTCGAGATCGCGTATGAGGACGAGCGCCTGCGCGCGCTCCGCTCGGCCGTGGCCGAATCCGATGGAACGGTGGACGCCTACGTCTCCGCCTCGATGCGGCCCTACCTCCTGGCCGCCCTGATCGGAGGCGACGAGGACGTGGCGCCGGGCCCCGCGCTGATCGTCGCGGCCGATGACCGAGCCGCGCGGGATCTGGCCAGGGACCTGAAGGCGTTCCTGGCCCCCCGGCCGGTCCACATCTATCCATCGCGAGGCACCACCTTCGAGTCCCACCTTGACCCGCCGCCCCACCTCGCGGGGCTGCGGATCGCCGCGATGAACGCCCTCGCCGATCCGTCGGCGGTGGTCGTCGCCAGCGCGATCGCGCTGGCCGAGAAGATCCCCGATCCATCCCTCCGCCCCGAGACCCTGGCCCTGCACCGGGGCGAGAGCGTGGACCTGGAGGACGTCACGCTGCTGCTCGCCGACGCCGGCTACGAGCGGATCGATCAGGTGGAGGAGCGCGGTCAGTTCGCCGTTCGCGGAGGGATCCTGGACGTCTACCCGGCGACCGAGGAGCAGGCCATCCGCGTCGAGCTCTTCGGTGACGAGATCGAGTCGATGCGCCGCTTCTCCGTCTTCACCCAGCGTTCGCTGGGGGAGGGTGAGAGGGTCGAGCTCGCCCCTGCGGCCGAGCTCTCGGCCGAGCACCGCGGGAATGCGGATCCGGCCAGATTTCTCGCCGCCCTAGACCTCATCCCCGCCGAGGCCCTGGTGGTGATCGCCGCCGCTGAGGAGATCCCGGGGGCGCTGCACGACTTCTGGGAGGACGTCACGGCCGCTGCCGATGAGGCCGAGGTCCGCCCGTTCTATGCCGGCGTCGACGAGCCGCTGCGGAGGCGCGCCCGGCTCTCGCTCGGCGCCGACGCCGGCCAGGAGCACTCCTTCAGGGCGCAGCGAGCCGAGTTCCCCTCGCGGACTCTCGCCGAGGCCGAGGGCGAGCTCGAGAAGCTCGTCCGATCCGGATACCGGACGGTGGTCGCCTTCGAGGGGCGTGGCGAGGCGGAGCGCACCCGCTACAACCTGAGCCGGCGCGACGTGCCCTTCCTCGCGGACCGGGTCCCGGAGGAACCCGGGGTGAGCTTCGCGGAGGCGAGGCTGCGCGAGGGTTTCCTCTCCCCGGAGCTGCAGCTGGCGGTGATCCCGCAGCAGCGTCTCGTCCACCGTCGCCGGGCGGCTGCCGCGCCAGTCTCGGCCCGGGCGCGGCTCGCGGCCGCGATCGAGCTGCGGGTCGGCGACTACGTCGTCCACGAGGACCATGGAATCGCCCGCTTCGCCGGCTTCGACACCAAGACGCTCGCCGGGGTCACCCGCGACTACCTGGAGCTCGAGTACCGGGGCGGCGACCGCGTCTTCGCCCCCACCGATCAGCTGGCCCGGATCAGCCGCTATGTCGGCGCCGACGGCGACGAGCCCGCCCTCAGCCCGCTCGGAGGGAAGCGCTGGCAGAACATGAAGTCGAGGGCGCGCCGCGCCGCCCAGGCGATGGCGGGTGATCTGATCAATCTGTACGCCGAGCGCCAGGTGCGCAGGGGCCATGCGTTCTCGCCCGATGGCGAGATGCAGCTCAGCTTCGAGGAGGCCTTCCCCTACCGGGAGACCGCCGACCAGATGGACGCGATCGACGCCGTCAAGGCCGACATGGAGGGCGAGCGGCCGATGGACCGCCTGATCTGCGGCGACGTCGGCTACGGCAAGACCGAGATCGCTCTGCGGGCAGCGCACAAGGCCGCCGCCGACGGCAAGCAGGTGATGATGCTGGTGCCGACGACGATCCTCGCCCAGCAGCACTTCGGGACCTTCCGCGAGCGGTTCGCGGACACCCCGTTCAACGTCGAGATGGTGTCCCGGCTGCGCAAGCCGGCCGAGGTCAAGGAGGTCCTGGAGCGATTCCGCGACGGCAGGGTGGACGTCTTGATCGGCACCCACCGGCTGCTCTCCCGCGACGTCCGGGGCAAGGACCTCGGCCTGATGATCGTCGACGAGGAGCAGCGTTTCGGCGTCAAGCAGAAGGAGCTGCTCCGCCAGCTCAAACTCAAGGTCGACGTGCTCTCGCTCTCCGCGACGCCGATCCCGCGCACGCTGCAGATGTCGCTGGCCGGGCTGCGGGACATCTCGGTGATCGAGACTCCGCCCGAGGGTCGCCGCCCGGTGCGGACCCACGTCGGGCCGAATGACGAGGACCTGGTGAAGCGGGCGATCGTGCGCGAGAAGGAGCGCGGCGGCCAGGTCTTCTTCCTCCACAACCGGATCGACACCCTCCACGAGACCGCCGAGCGGCTCCGAGCGCTCTGCCCGGGCGTCCGCTTCGCCGAGGCGCACGGCCAGATGGACGAGCTCCAGCTCGAGGCGACGATGCTCGCCTTCGTCCGCGGCGAGCACGACGTCCTGGTCGCGACGACGATCATCGAGTCGGGCCTCGACATCCCGACCGCGAACACGCTGCTCGTCGAGCGGGCCGACCAGCTCGGCCTGGCGCAGGCGTACCAGATCCGCGGCCGGGTCGGCCGAAGCCGCGAGCGGGCCTTCGCGTATCTGCTCTATCCCTCGGCCGAGACGCTCACCCCGGACGCCGCGGCGCGCCTCGCGACCCTCTCCGACAACACCGAGCTCGGCTCGGGCTTCCGCGTGGCGATGCGCGATCTCGAGATCCGCGGCGCCGGCAACCTGCTCGGCGACGAGCAGTCCGGGCACGTCGCGGCCGTCGGCTTCGAGCTCTACTGCCAGATGCTGGAGGACGCCGCGGAGGCGCTCCGCACTGGGGCCGAGGAGCTCCCGGAGGAGCCGCGGGAGCCTGTGCGGATCGACGTCGACGTCGACGCCTACGTGCCCTCCGAGTACATCCCGTTCGAGGCGGCCAAGATCGACGTCCACCGGCGGGTCGCCGCCGCCCGGGAGCCGGGCGAGCTCCGGGCCCTGGCGGAGGAGCTCGAGGACCGCTTCGGTCCGCTGCCGGGATCGGTCTCCAACCTGCTCGACCTGCAGCGGGCCAGGATCGCGCTCGGCGACGCGGGCGCCCGTGGCGTCGAGTTCCGCGCCGGGCGGCTGCGGGTCTCCCCGGTGGAGCTCGATTCGGAGCGGGTCAGCGTGCTCAACGAGCGCCTCCCGGAGGCGATCTATCAGTGGCGCGAGCGCACGATCGCTGTTCCAGTGCCCGAGAACCCGGGCGCCAGGCTGGGTGCGCTCCTCGCTCTCGCTGATGGCCTCGGCGCGGCCCGCGCCGGACTGACCGCGGCGGAGGCCGCTTCTTAAGCACCCTCTTAGGGGCGGATGGCTATGCTGCCGCCTCTGTGAGCCGGGGACTCTTCTCGAAGCGCAATATGGCGATCCTCTTCGGCGCCACTCTGGTGCTGATGGTCGTGATCGTCGCGGCCGCCATCGGCATCGGACACCCGAGCGTGCCCTCCGACGACGTCGCGGTGATCGACGACGACTCCGTCGACGTTCCGGGCCTCTTCGACGATGGGCACCTCAGCAAGACGAACTTCGATCGCTTCCTGCTGCAGACCGCGAAGCAGAACAACCTCCAACAGGTCCCGCAGCCGAGCGATCCGCAGTACAAGCAGCTCAAGGACCAGGCGGTGCAGAGCGCGCTGCAGATCGGCTGGATCGTCGGAGAGGCGAACAAGCAGGGGCTCGACTTCACGGACACCCAGGTCGAGCAGTCCTACAACCAGATCAGGTCCCAGTTCAAGACCCAGCAGGAGTACGAGCAGGCGCGGGATCAGGCCGGCCTGACCGAGCAGGACGTTCGGGAGCGGGCTCGGCTCCAGCTGATCCAGAACAAGATCCAGGAGAACATCTCGAACAGCGTCGGAGAGGTCTCCGACAGCGACGCCCGCGACTACTACAACGCCAACAAGCAGCAGTTCACACAGCCTGCCAAGCGGACGATCCGGATCATCCAGAACAACGACGCCCACCAGATCAACCTCGCCTACCAGGCGCTCCGCACGGATCAGTCGGCCGCGAACTGGAAGACGGTGGCGGCCCAGTACTCGACCGATCCCACCTCGAAGGACAAGGGCGGGCTGCGCACGGATGTCGTGCCCGGCTCCTTCCAGCAGCCGCTCGACGACGACATCTTCAGCGCGCCGCTACACGAGCTCCGGGGCCCGGTCCACACCTCCACTGCGAACTTCGTCTTCCAGGTCGAGACGGCGACGCCCGAGTCCGTCCAGGGCTTCGACGACACCGTCAGCAGCGCCCAGGGCGGGGCGCCCTCGAAGGTCTCGGACCAGATCAAGACCCAGATCAAGAGCCAGCAGCAGCAGGAGGCGCTGACGGCCTTCGGCCAGCACTTCCGTGACTACTGGACCAACCTGACCCAGTGCGGCAGCGACTACCTGGTCCAGGGGTGCGACAACTTCAACGGCGGCGGCCCGACCTGCGACCCGGACAAGGTCGCCCAGCAGCCCGGCGGCGGCCAGGGCACCGGCTGCCCGGCCCCGGTCTTCGCCAGCTGCCAGGAGGGCTCCGCGGCTACGGGTGGCCAGCCGGGCCAGCTCCAGTGCACCGGCTCGGGCCCGACCCCGGGCGCGCCCGGATCGTTCAAGCCCTTCCTCCCCGTCACCGGCGGAGCGCCGCAGGGCCCCCATCCTGCGGGAGAGGGCACGAGCACCTCGCCGGGCGGCGGCATCTCGATTCCCGGCCTGACGGGCGGATAGAGGAGCCGCGTTACCTCGAGGCACTCCGGCACCTCGATGAGGTGACCCGCCGGCTGCGCCGCGAGTGTCCCTGGGACCGCGAGCAGGACGCCCGCTCGATCGTGCCGCACACGGTCGAGGAGGCCTACGAGCTGGCCGACGCCGCGAATCGTGATGACACCGAGGCGATGGTCGACGAGCTCGGCGACGTCCTCTTTCAGGTCCTCTTCCTCTCATTGCTGCTCGAGGAGCGGGGCGAGGGCGATCTCGCGGCGGTCGCCGAGTCGTGCGCCGCGAAGCTGATCCGGCGCCACCCCCACGTCTATGGGGACCGCGATCTGGAGACCGCCGGTCAGGTGCTGGCCCAGTGGGAGGAGATCAAGCGCGAGGTGGAGGGCGGCGGCCGTCGAGAGCCGCTGGCTGACCTGCCCGAGAACCTGCCGGCCCTGCTCTACGCGCGGAAGGTGCTGCGGCGGGTCGACCCGGAGGGCTCGGCCGGGGAGGACAAGCCGGGCGGACCGGGAGCGGATCCCGCAGAGCGGGCGGAGGCAGAGCAGCTGATCGGAACGCTGCTCCTGGAAGCGGTCGCCGCCTCGCGCCAGCTCGGCGTCGATCCCGAGCTCGCACTACGCCAGGCGACACGGCGGCTCGTCGAGAGCGACTGAGCCAACGAACGTCCACCGCTCGCGTTGCGCTGATGAGCGCTTGATGAGCGCTTGATGAGCGCTCGCTCCTAGCTTCGCCGGAGAGCACATCTCCCCCTCAGGAAAGGACGCCTGATGCAGCGACGTTACGTATTCATCGGCCTCGGCCTGCTCGCGGCGATCGCGCTGGTCTCGACGGCGATTGCTGGTTCCGACAAATCGTCCAAGGGCTCGTCCGCCCAGGTAGCAGCCAAGAAGAAGGCCAGGCGTGGCCCACCCGGCCCTCCCGGCCCTCCCGGACCCGCGGGTCGTCCAGGCCCACAGGGCGCTCGGGGCCCGCAGGGCGATCAGGGCCCGGCGGGCACCCAGGGAGTGAAAGGCGACAAGGGCGACAAAGGCGACAAGGGCGACCAGGGCATCCAGGGAATTCAGGGAATCCAGGGCCCGGCCGGCCCGGCCAGCACCTTCGTCACGACCGGGAGCTTCGCGACGCCCGGCGGTTCATTCGCGACCGGGATTGTTACGTGCCCGGCATCGGTTCCCCACGTGCTCGCCGGCGGTTACGACGTGGCCGACAGCATCGGGAATCTCTTCAACGTGATGCAGAACCGCCCGTTGGGGACCGGGGACGGCTGGCTCGTGCGTATGCGCAGCGGAGCCCAGAATGCCTTCACGACGGACGTCTGGGCGATCTGCGCTTAACTAGAGCGGACCAAACGCGATCGGAAGAGGCGCCGCTTGCGGCGCCTCTTCAGCTCTGGCCACGGATTACCACGCCGTTGCAGAAAGACGTCCCCTGAAAGACTTCCCGACGCGTGAGCACGATCGAGACCATCCATGGCCGCCAGGTGCTCGACTCGCGGGGGAACCCGACGGTCGAGGTGGAGGTGGTGTTTGATTCGGGCGCCCGGGGCCTCGCGATCGTGCCCTCGGGCGCCTCGACCGGGGAATTCGAGGCGGTCGAGCTGCGTGACGGGGACGACGAGTGGAGCGGAAAGGGGGTCGCCAAGGCTGTCTCCCACGTGAACGGCGAGCTCGCCGCCGCGATGAAGGGCGCGCGGGCCGCCGAGCAGTCGGCACTCGACCGGACGATGATCGAGCTCGACGGAACGCCGAACAAGGGCCGGCTGGGAGCGAACGCGATCCTCGGCGTCTCGCTCGCCACCGCACGGGCCGCCGCCGCCGACACGGGCCAGCCCCTCTACGAATACTTCGCGGAGCTCTACGCGGCGACCGGCGCGAAGGACGCCGGGCCGGCGGAGCTGCTCCCGGTGCCGATGATGAACGTCCTCAATGGGGGCGCCCACGCGGACAACGACGTCGACTTCCAGGAGTTCATGGTCGTGCCGGCCGGCGCCGATTCATTTGCCGACTGTTTGCGCGTCGGCACCGAGGTCTACCACTCGCTCAAGGGCACGCTGGGCAAAAAGGGGCTCTCGACTGGCCTCGGGGACGAGGGTGGCTTTGCCCCCGACCTCGAGTCGAACCAGGCCGCCCTCGACTTCCTAATCGCGGCGATCGAGGAGGCCGGCTACGCCCCCGGCGACGACGTCGTGATCGCGCTCGATCCCGCCACCAGCGAGATCTACAAGGACGGCAACTACGTGCTCCAGGCGGAGGGGCGCAGCCTGACGCCCGAGGAGATGGCCGAGTACTGGCACGACGTCCGGGCCCGCTTCCACGTCGTCTCGATCGAGGACGGCATGGACGAGGAGGACTGGGAAGGGTGGAAGCTCCTAACGGACCGGCTCGGTGATCTCTGCCAGCTGGTCGGGGACGACCTGTTCGTCACCAACCCGGAGCGGCTGCAGCGCGGAATCGATCAGGGCGTCGCCAACTCGATCCTGATCAAGGTCAACCAGATCGGAACGCTCACCGAGACGCTCGAGGCGATCCGGATCGCCCGCGACGCGGGCTACACGACGGTGATCTCGCACCGCTCGGGCGAGACCGAGGACACGACGATCGCCGACCTAGCGGTGGGAACCGGCGCCGGCCAGATCAAGACCGGCGCGCCCGCACGGTCGGATCGGGTGGCGAAGTACAACCGCCTGCTGCGCATCGAGGAGGAGCTCGGCGACCGCGCTCGCTTCCCGGGCGCCTCCGTCTTCGAGCGGTAGGAAAGCCCGGCGAGATGGCGAATCGGGAGCCATGCCAGCAGGCCGACGGGTGCGCAGAAGGACCGGTTCGAGCCGGATCCGCTGGGATCGCCTCGGCCGGATCGCGCTGGTGCTGGTGCTGTTCTTGGTGCTGGTTTCCTACCTGAACCCGTTGGTGAACCTGCTGCAAGCCTGGCAGGGGTCCAAGTCCAGTGATGCGCAGCTCGCCCAGCTCAAGCAGGAGAGGGTCGAGCTCTCTCACCGGCTGCGGGAGGTCTCGAGCCCAGCCGCACTCGAGCGCGAGGCGCGCCGCCTGGGCATGATCAAACCAGGCGAGCACGCCTACATCGTGCACGGCTTGGGCAACGACTAGCGGCCCTGAGCCCGGCTTAACCACCTTGCCGTTTAGTCCGCGGATATGATTCCGCGCCCGCGCGCACGGCATGTGCCTGTGCGCGTTTTGTGTGATTTGAGCCGATGAGTACGAGCCAGTACCTGCTCGGCGCGGCGGAGCTGGCGGTGATAGCAGCCGCTCTCGGCCTAGGCGCCTACCACCTGCGAGCCCTGCTCGTGCCAGCCTGGATGGGGGCGTTGGCACGCCTGGCGGAGGTCGTGATCGGGATCTCGATGCTGGTCCTCGTCTCGGAGATCGTCGGCGTGCTCGGGCTGTTTAAGCAGGTGCCGCTGCTGGTCGGCTGCGTCGCCGCCGGCCTCGGCGTCATGTACTACGCGCGGCGCCGCGGGCTCCCGAAGCCGGTGGAGGCTCCCGAGGCCCGCTCGAGCTACCTGATGATCGGGATCGGGATCGCGGCCGCCGTCCTGGTCGTCGTGCACTGGGCCCACCCGACCGGCCAGGCGCTTGACCAGGGGATGTACTACCAGGACACCACCTGGTACCACATGTCCTTCTCGGGCCGGTTCTTCCAGACGGGGCACATCGGGCCGCTGCACTTCACCGACCCGCTGAAGCTGGCGGCCTGGTTCTACCCGCAGAACTCGGAGCTCCTCCACGGCGTCGGGATGGTCTTCCTGAAGACCGACTTCCTCTCGCCCCTGATCAACCTGATGTGGTGCGCCCTCTGTCTGCTGGCGGCCTGGTGCGTGGGCCGGCCCTACGCGATCGGCGGCGTCACCGTCCTCGGCGCGGCCGTCGTGCTCGACTCGAACATGATGGTCGGATCGCAGGCCGGCCAGGCGCCGAACGACGTCGCCGGGCTCTTCTTCTTGATGGCCGCGCTGGCTTTCCTGGTGGACGGCGCGGCGAGCGCGCACGCCGCGCGGGAGGCGATCAAGGCGCGCAGGGTCGCGGCGAACGAAGAGGATCAGGGCCGTCCCCTGACGGCGAGCGCCGCCAACCCCGGGGACGGCAACCCGAGCACGGAGGAGCTCGAATTGGGCGTCGTCGAGGACGTTCCCGTGGAGGGCGATCCGCGCGCCCTCGCCACCGTTGGCGCCGGGCCGCTCTTCATGGCGGGCCTCGCGGCCGGGCTGGGAATCGGCACCAAGATCACCCTGCTGGCGACGATCGCAGCGTTCACGATTGGCGTGATCATCCTGGGCGGGCGTCAGCACTGGCTGCGGGCGCTCGGCATCTGGCTGGGCGGCCTCGTGATCACCTGTGGCTTCTGGTACGGGCGCAACTTCGTCTACGCGCTCAATCCGTTCCCGCAGATCCGCAAGATCGGCCCGATCCACCTCCCCGGGCCGGATCAGGTGAGCCTCTATCCCCGCCCGCCCCACAAGCTGGCCGAGTACTACAACGATCCCCTCGTCTGGACCCACAAGCTCACGCCGGTCCTGCATGAGCGGCTGGGGCCGCTCTGGCCGGTGATCCTCGCCGTGGTGATCGTCGCCCTGGTCTGGGCCTTCTTCAAGGGCGGCAGCGCGCTGATGCGGATCCTCGCGGTCACCGGCATGGTGGCTGGGATCGCCTACATCTTCACCCCGCTGACGGCATCGGGCGACCCCTACGACGGGAGCGGGTTCGACGCGAACCTGCGGTACGTCGCTCCGGTCCTCACCGTCGGCTTCCTGCTGCTGCCCCTGATCCCCTGGTTCCGGCATGGCAGGCGGCCCTGGATCCTGATCGGGCTGTTCACCGTCCTGCTGATCCAGGGGACGGTCATCCAGTCGAACTGGGAGTTCAAGCACCATCTCGCCTCTATCGGGCTCGCCTTCCTGATCGTCGGGGTCCCCGCCCTGCTCGTGGCGGGTTTCCGGGCCCGCCTGAGTCCCATCCTCCTGGTCTCCTTCGGGCTGGTGATGGCGATCACGGCCGTCGCACTCGGCCGGGTGCGCGAGGACTACTACCTCGACCACCGCTACGTCACGGCCTCGCGGCCGCCGCTCGGGGGCGGCTTCCGCGCCTCTCCGGAGTGGCAGCCGCTTCAGGACTGGGGGCGCGAGGCGAGCCATCAGCGAATCGCCGTATTCGGACGAGCCTCCGCCTTCGGGCAGTACTTCTTCTACGGCAACGACCTCACCAATCACGTCCAGTACCTCGGCGAGGAGGGCGACCACGGCACCTTCCGGCCTATCTACACGTGCGCGCAGTGGCGCCAGACGATCAACCGGGGCGACTACGACTACGTCGTCACGACCCCGGCGATCGGCGTGATCGAGACCGTGGCGCCTCCGCAGAACCTCTGGACCTCCGCTGACAAGAACGTGCGGACCGTGATCCAGTCAGGCCCGGCGGCCGTCTACAGGATCGAGGGGCCGCTCGATCCCTCCACCTGCGCCGAGCTCGGCGACGCGGCGAACGCATGAGCTTCGGCGACTACCTGCAGGGCTCGATCGAGTTGATCGTCGTCGCGGCCGCGATGGCCTACGCGGCCGTCGGTCTCCGTGGCCGCCTCCTGCCCGGCTGGTCAGGGGCGTCGGCGCGCCTGGCCGAGGTGGTGCTCGGCCTGTCGCTGCTGGTTGTGACTCTCGAGCTGGTGGGCGTCGTCGGCCTCTACCGGCCGGGGTGGGTACTGCTGGCGGCGATCGTGGTCGGCGTCGGGATCGGGTTGGCGCTCAGGCCGCCTCGGCGGGGGCTCGAGCTGCCGTCCCCGGCGGTGACGCCGATCGCGCTGGCTGTGGCGGTCGCGGCGGCGCTGCTGGTCGCCGCTCACTGGGCGATGCCGACCCAGACCGGCCTCGACATCGGCATGTACCTGCCGAACACCACCTGGCACAACGCGCCCTTCGCCGCCCGCTTCGTCCAGGACCACCAGATCGGCGCCCTCCACTTCACCGAGGTGCTCAACCTGACCGTCTGGTTCTACCCGCAGAACTCCGAGTTGCTCCACTCGGCCGGCGTCCTCTTCCTGGGCAACGACTTCCTCTCGCCGCTGATCAACATCGGCTGGATGTCGCTCTGCCTCCTGGCGGCGTGGTGCTTCGCGCGTCCGTACGGCGGGGGCCCGATCGCGGTGCTCGCGATCGCACTCGTCCTCGACGCGAACATGCTGCTCCTCTATCAGCCGGGGGACGCGAAGAACGACACCGCTGGCCTCTTCTTCCTGCTCGCTTCAGCGGCCGTGCTCGTCAACGCCGATGCTCAGGCTCGCGCCATGGCCGGGGCCGCCAGGCCGATCGCGGGCGGCGTCGCCGGGGCGGACGTCACGGAGCGCGGCCTGTACTCCGGCGCGGGCGTGCGGCCGATGCTCCCCACGGGCGCGCTGATCGTGGCCGGCCTCGCCGCCGGACTGGCGCTGGGGACCAAGCTCAATCTGCTCGCGCCGTTCGGCCTCCTCACCCTCGGCGTGATCGCGATCAGCGCCGGCTACCGGTGGCGGGCGACCGGCATCTGGGTGGCGAGCTCGCTGATCACCGGCGGATTCTGGTTCGCCAGGAACCTGGTCAATGCGGGCAACCCGCTGCCCTGGCTCGACAAGGGACCACTGCCGGGGCCCGACCAGCTCGACATCAACATCCGCCACCCGGCCAACGTCGCCCATTACCTGCTGCCACCGGACGGCAGCGTCATCCGCCATCACCTGGTCCCGGGTCTCCACGACAGCTTCGGCGACCTCTGGCCGCTGGTGCTGGTGGCGGTGATCGGCGGCTTTCTGCTGGCGATCTTCCGGGGCCGCACCCCGATGATCCGGATGCTGGGGATCGTCGCGCTGCTCAGCGGCCTCGCCTACCTGGTGACGCCGCTGACCGCCGCCGGCCCCGAGGGCGACCCGACCGCCTTCACCACCAACCTGCGATACGCCTCGCCCGCGATCGGCCTGGGGGCGATGCTGCTCGCCGTGGATGCCGGCCTGCTCAAGCCGCGCGTGCAGCCCTGGCTGCTCGGCGCCCTGGTGATTCTGCTGCTGGTGCAGGCGGTCCCGGTCTGGGATCTCCACGGCCACCTCTGGACCCGGCACTTCCTGCTCGGCGCGGTCGGGCTGGCGTTCTTCCTGATCCTGGTCCCGGTCGGGCTGGCGCTGCTCGGCCGGCGGGGCTGGGATCCGTGGACTCTGGGGGCGGGCGTTGCGGTTGCCCTGGCCCTGGTGGTGGCGATCGGCTGGCCGAACTCGGACGACTACGTCAAGGACCGCTACCAGGCCTCCACCGCGCCCCACGACTTCCCGGCGGGAATGAAGGCCGCCCTCGCCTGGTTCAACCGGGCCGACCCCCACGACTCCCGGATCGCCGTCGTCGGCGGTCGGCCGGGCTTCAAGCAGTACATCTTCTACGGGGACGACCTCTCCAACTACGTGCAGTACGTCGCCAAGCACGGCCCGCACGGCGCCTATCTGCCGATCGCGAGTGAGGCGGCACAGAGGTCCCAGACCCCCGGGTCACCGGCGCAGCCAGGGAGGTTCGTGGCCCAATGCCAGGAGTGGATAACCGCCCTGAATGACGGCGCCTACCAATACGCGGTGATCGGCCCCGACCAGCGCATCCAATCGCTCCCGCCGATCGAGGCGACCTGGACGGAGGCGGCCGGCGGAACCCGCATCGAAATCACCGACGACGTCTCGGTCTTCCGGCTCGATCTCCCCCTCAACGCGAGCGCCTGTACTCGCGCCGGCTACCGCGTCAATCAAGGAGTCAAGGCCGTGGGGTCAGGTTCGTCCTCGTCCCAGTGAGCTTCGGCGATTACGCCTTCGGCGTCATCGGGCTGGCTCTGGTCGCAGTCCCGATGGCGATGGGCGGCGTGCGCCTGCGGCGGCGCCTGCTCCCGGGCTGGGTCGGAGCTCCGGCCCGGCTGGCGGAGGCCGTCCTGGCCGTCTCGCTGCTCACGATTCTGCTCCAGCTACTCGGCGCCTTCGGGATCCTCGTCCCCGGCGTCCTGATCCCTGCCGCCCTCGTGGTGGGCCTCGGCCTCTACTACGGCTTCTGGGTCGATTCGGGTCCGACATCCGGACCGAATTCGACGCAGAACGAGGGCCACGGGGTCGGTTCGCCACCCGCTCCGGCCATCCCCCTTCCCCAGACGCTTTTGGCGCTC
>JBKPND010000054.1:0-12235 GCA_046732465.1 Actinomycetota bacterium | reverse complement strand
GGAACTGCCACAGCAACCTCCTCTTGACGAGAGTTCTGTGGCGCCCAGTTCCTCCCCTGAGGCGCCGGATATGGGTGCGCCCATCAGGCTCGACCTGAGGTTCACCCTTTTCTGGCGCAGCAGCCTAACGCCGGTTTCGGGAAAGTCAACCACCGTTCGGGGCCGATGCAATCGCCGTTGCAGGAGGGATGCCCTTCGCCGCGAAGCCGTGAGGATCTCGTCTCAACCAAGGAGGAGAGTCACGATGGAAGCCACCACGCGCAGAATCGAGCCCGGCCGGGTGATCGGTGAAGCCTTTGAGACCTACCGAAACAATGCCGGCGCGGTCATCCTGGTCGCGGTGGCGATCTTCGGTGGGTCGGCGTTGGCCACCGGGCTGCTCCGTGCCACCGGCAACCTCGTCCTCGCGGTGGTCGCCGCAATCGTCACCCTCGTCGCCCACGTCCTCTACACCGGCTACGTCGTCAAGCTCGTGCAAGACGTGCGTGACGGCCGCCGGGACGAGACCTCCGGGGAGCTGCTCTCAGCCGCGGCCCCCTACATCGGGACGCTGATCCTCAACGGGATCCTGTTCGGGATCGCTGTGGCAATCGGGCTCGCCCTGCTGATCATCCCCGGTCTGATCCTGATCACCATCTGGGCCGTCGTGGCGCCCGCGATCGTGGTCGAGGACAAGGGCGTGATCGACGCCTTCGGACGCAGCCGCGAGCTCGTTCGAGGCAACGGCTGGAACGTCTTCGGCGTGATCGTGCTCGCCTTCCTGATCCTGATCGCCGTCTACATCGTGGCGAGCTTGATCGGTGCCGCGATAGGCGATGCGGGCGTGGTGATCCTGAGCATCATCGCCGGCATTCTCGCGGAGCCCATCGTGGCGCTCGTCGCGAGCATCCTCTTCTTCGATCTCGGAGGCGGACGGGGAGTGCAGGCATCCCCGGCGGACCCGTCAGCGGTGGAACCGCCACCGTCGGAGCCGCCCCCGCCTCAGGCACCAGCCGCCTAGCGGCCGGCTACTCCTCGGGGGTGCACTCCTCCCCTCGGGCGCTGCCGATGCGGCCGAGGAGCTCGGTGAGCGTGCGCATCTCGTCCTCGTCGAGCACGTTCGCCAGCTGGCTCTCGATGTCCTTGATGTGCCCGGGCGCGGCGTCCCTGAGCTTGCCCAGCCCTTCCTCCGTGAGCACCGCGTAGCTCACCCGGGCGTCCTCCTTGCAGGCGCCCTTGCCCACCAGTCCCTGGTCCTCGAGGCGGTCCAGCAGCCGGGTGATCCCGGAGGGTGAGAGGCGGAGCTCATTGGCGAGATCGATTCGCCGCATGCCCTCCTCGCGGGATCGCGACAGGAGCAGCAGGCACCCGTAGTCATTGATGGTCAGCCCATGCTTTTCGACGAGAGAGGCGCTGAGCTCACGGGTGAGGCTCGAGTAGGCCGCCGACAGGGTCGCGAAGACGTCGGTCGAGGGAAGTGTTTTAGTTGTCAACTGTTGTGTGCTCAAGTTTCGCTGCTAAACTCTTTGACAGGTCAAGTAAAGCTTAGCCCCTCAAGGAGGCGTGAATGTCGACAGCACAAGCAGAGTCAACCATCCCAGCCGGCACCTGGCAATCCGATCCGGTCCATTCGACCGTCGGATTCGCCGTCAGGCACGCGGTCGGGACCTTTCGAGGCGGTTTCGGTCGGTTCGAGGCGAGCCTCAGCGATGCATCCGGCGAGCCGCGGCTGAGCGGCCGCGTCCCCGTCGAGAGCGTGGAGGTGAAGGAGGAGAACCTCGAAACCCATCTGCTCTCCCCCGAGTTCTTCGACAAGGACCAGACGCCGGAGATCACCTTCGAGTCCGGCAGGGTTGCCGCGGACGGAGACCAGCTCGTCGTCGACGGTGAGCTGACCGTCAAGGGCATCACCAAGCCGGTGACCGCGCGAGGCAGGCTCACGGGACCGATCCCGGGCGCCGACGGCAAGGACCGCCTCGGCATCGAGCTGGAGACGACGGTGGACCGCCACGACTACGGGCTCGACTGGAACATGGACATGCCCGACGGCTCAAAGATCCTCGGCGACGAGGTGACCCTGACCGTTCACCTCGAGCTCATCAAGGACTAAAGGTGAGGGTCCTCGGCATCTCGGGCAGCCTGCGCCGAGACTCACACAGCACGACGCTCCTGCGGGCGGCGGCCGAGTTGCTGCCGCCGTCCGCGGAGCTCGAGATCTTCGACGGCCTGAAGGCCGTCGAGCCCTACGACGAGGACGACGACGTCGGCGACGGCCCGGACGGGGCGCGCCGGCTGCGCGAGGCGATCGACTCGGCCGACGCCATCCTGATCGCCACCCCCGAGTACAACTCCTCGATCCCGGGGCAGCTCAAGAACGCCGTCGACTGGGCCTCCCGGCCAAAGGGGCGGAACGCCCTGTGGGGCAAGCCCGTCGCGGTGGTCGGGGCGAGCACCGGCATGTTCGGCGCGGTCTGGTCTCAGGCCGAGACCCGGAAGGCCCTCGGCGCGAGCGGAGCCCGGGTGATCGAGACCGACCTCCCCGTCGGCCACGTCCACGAATCCTTCGACGACGGGCGACTGGCCGACATCGAGCTCCGCGATCGCTACGTCGAGATACTCGACGAGCTGGTCGCTCTCGCCGAGCAGGTCGGCGGCTCGCAAGAGCCCGAGCAGGTCGCGGCCTAGCTCCCCTCCAGCCGCTGCCGGCGGGCCTCGAAGAGGATCACCGCCGCGGCCACGGAAGCGTTCAGCGACTCCACCCGGCCGGCCACCGGGATCGAGACGAGCTCATCGCAGCTTTCGGCGACCCGTCGCCGCAACCCGGAGCCCTCCGAGCCTAGGACCAGTACGGCGCGTCCCGACCAGTCGACGTCCGTGTAGGGACGGTCGGCATCGGCCGCCGCGCCGTATACCCAGACGCCCGCCTCCTTCGCCCCGGCGAGCCAGTCAGAGACGTTTCGGACCCTGGCCAGGTGGAGATGCTCGACGGCCCCCGCCGACGCCTTGCACGCCGCGGCGGTCACCGACGCCGCGCGGCGCTCCGGGATCACGACCCCTGCGGCCCCCGCGACCTCCGCCGCACGGCAGACCGCGCCCAGGTTGTGTGGGTCCTGGACCTGATCGAGGACGACGACCAGGGCGTCATCGGGCTCGATCAGGCCATCAGGGTCCGCGTAGGGATACGGGTCGACTTCCGCAACGACGCCCTGGTGATCGGGCGATCCGCAGAGACGCTCGAGCTCCTCGGCCGGCGTCTCGGGCGCGCGCCAGACGCGATGAACCCGGCGCTTCCCGCGCTCGGCCTCGGCGACGGGGCGGCGGCCGTAGATCCTTTCGAGCTCGGCCACTAGGTCCGTTTGACCAGCCGCGCGCCGCCCGGCTCGTCGCGGACCTCCCATCCCATCTCGGCGAGTTCGTCACGCAGCTCATCGGCGCGGCCATAGTCCTTCGCCGCCCTGGCCTTCTCGCGCTCCTCGAGCAGGGCCAATGCCTCCGCCGGAGCCTGCCCCTCTTCATCGATCAGTGAATCCAGCCCGAGCAGCGGCAGGAGCTCGCCGAGAACTTCTCGTGCCCCCGTCAGCTCGCGCCTGTTCCCCTCGGCGACGATCTCGAACAGGACCGCGAACGCCTGCGGGGTGTTGAAGTCGTCGGCCAGTGCGTCGAGGAAGGCCTGGCGCCTGTCGGCCAGGAACTGGTCCGGCTCGCCGGAGGGTGCGTCTCGCAGGTAGTTCCGGATCCGCTCGACTCGAGCGGCGGCCTCCTGGAGCTGCTCGTCGGAGAAGGCGAGCGGCTGGCGATAGTGGCCGGAGATCAGGTACGCGACAACCGTCTGCCCCCCGTAACGCTCGATCGCCTCCGAGAGCTGGAAGATGTTGCCGACGGACTTCGACATCTTCTCCTCGTCGATCTGGACAAGGCCGTTGTGCATCCAGATCTCGGCAAGTGGGAGGCCCCGCGCCGCCTCCGTCTGCGCGATCTCGTTCTCGTGGTGGGGGAAGACCAGGTCGATCCCGCCGCCGTGGAGCGCGAAGTCGGGGCCCAGCTCCTTCTCCGACATCGCCGAGCACTCGATGTGCCAGCCCGGCCGGCCCTTGCCCCAGGGCGAGTCCCACGAGGTGTCCTCGTCCTCCTTGTGGCCCTTCCAGAGCGCGAAGTCGAGCGGGTCCTCTTTGAGCGCGGCCGTGCCCGCCTCCTCTCCCTGGTCCATCTCATCGGCGTTCCGGTTGGAGAGCTTCCCGTAGCCCTCGAAGCTGCGCACGCGGAAGTAGACGTCGCCGTTCGCCTGGTAGGCGTGGCCCGAGTCGATCAGGGACTGGATCAACGAGACGATCTCCTCGATCGTCCCCGAGGCCAGGGGTTCGGCGTCTGGCCGCTCGAGGCCGAGCGCGTCCGTGTCGGCCACATAGGCGGCGGTCATTTCGGCCGCGTAGCGGTCGGAGGGCTCGCCGGCGTCCCTCGCGGCGTCGTAGATCTTGTCGTTGATGTCGGTGACGTTGATGACCAACTTCGCCTTCAGGCCCTCGTGCTCGAGGAACCGCTTGAGCAGCGTGAAGACCACGTACGGACGGGCGTTGCCGATGTGGATGCGCCCGTAGACGGTGGGCCCGCAGGCGTAGATGCCGACCTCGCCGCGCTCGCCGGCGCGGAGATCGCGCTCCTCCCCCGTGAGGGTGTCCTGGATGCGGATGGGGCTCACGGCCCGGATGCTATTGGCGCTCAAAGCGGCGCATATTCCGGGTGAAATCGGTTAAGAGAGTGGGAGTGGGCGGGAACAACCGTTCGGGGCGGTACTCTGGCGGCGCCTTGACCGAGGTCGCTTCCGAGGGGCAGCTGCTGCGCGAGGTGGATGAGGCTTTCGCCTCGCTCCATGAGCGCTATCTGGGCGCGGACCCTGGCTTCCACGCCAGCTACCGAATCGAGCTCGACGATCTCGGATTGAGCTGGGCGGTCGAGCTCGACGAGAGGCGCTGCACGGTCACCGTCTCGCCGGAGCGCGATCCGGACACGGTCATCGGAACGGACGCGGCGACCTGGCTCGAGCTCCGCGAGGGCCGGCTCTCCGGGCTCGACGCCTTTCGCTCGCGGCGACTCTGGGCGAGGGGGAACCTGGACCTGGCCGTCGCCTTCGAGGGTTTCTTCCAGCGCCCCTACGGCCATCCACCCCTGCTTCGCATCCACGAGGTGCGAGCGGGGAAGGCGCGAATCTCCACGCTGACCGCCGGCGACGGGATCGAGACCGTGATCCTGATCCACGGCCTGGGGAGCAACAAGACGAGCTTCTTCGAGACCGTCTCGGCGCTCACCCCGCACCACACGGTTCACGCGATCGACCTGCCCGGGTTCGGCTCATCGTCCAAGCCGCTGCGCGCGCCGTACGACGCCGCCTGGTTCGCCCGCTCGGTCACCCGCTTCATGGACGCGATGGGAATCGAGCGGGCCCATCTGGTCGGCAACTCGCTGGGCGGGCGTGTGGCGATCGAGGTCGGCCTCCGCGAGCCCGGCCGGGTGCAGAGCCTCAGCCTGCTCTGCCCCTCGATGGCCTGGCGGCGGCGGCGTCACTTCGTGCCGCTGGTCAAGCTGCTGCGGCCAGAGCTGGCGGCGATCCCCCACAGCTTCGGCGGCGCCCTGGTGCGCCAGCAGTTCTGGGGCATGTTCTCGCGGCCCGAGCGCATTCACCCCACCGCCGCCGACGTCGCGGTCGAGGAGTTCCTGCGGACCTATCGCTCGGTGAACGCCCGGGTTGCGTTCAGCGCCTCGGCGCGCCACATCTACCTCGAGGAGCCGAACGGCCCCCGCGGCTTCTACACCCGGCTGCGGGAGCTCGAGCCGCCGGCGATGTTCGTCTGGGGCGACGAGGACCCGCTCGTCCCACTCGCCTTCTCGCGGTACGTCGCCGATGCGCTGCCGGACGCGCGTCAGGTCGTCCTCGACCAATGCGGGCATGTCCCCCAGGTCGAGCATCCGGTGGACGCCAACGCGCTCGTCCACGACTTCATCGGCCATGCGCAGGCGTCGGCCCGGGAGCGCGCGGCGAAGCGGCTCGGCCGGGCGGCCCGCCGCCTCCAGGGCCGGATCAACGGCGCAGGCGCCCTCCACGGCACCGACCGCAGCGGCGGAGGCCCCGAGGTCGCCGCCGACGCGGCCTAGGCAGAGCGACCACCTAGAATCGCGAGGCTATGCCAGAGAGCGGCGCAGGTACTGCTGCCCGGGAGCGAGAGAGGCAGAGCCAGAACGGAGGAGACCCCGGACGCCCGGATGAGGGTGACCGCGGGCGCCCCTCCCTGCTGCGGCGCTTCGCCAACGAGGTCCAGGGCCGGCTGACCGCCGACCTCGACGACCGCGACCCGGACTTCATCCGCGAGAACCTCTCGCTCAGCTGGCTCCTGGCCACCATCTGGTTCCGCGGCGCGGTGCGCAACATGGAACGGGTTCCCGAGCAGGGCCCGGTACTGCTCGTCGGCAACCACTCCGGGGGCAACATCACCCCAGACACGATCGTCTTCACGGTCGCCTTCAACACCTTCTTTGGGGTGGAGCGACCCTTCTACCAGCTCGCCCACAACCTGGTCCTGACCTCCCCGGTGGGCCCGTACCTCCGGAAGTTCGGGACCGTGGCCGCCTCGCACGAGAACGCCCGCAAGGCGCTCGACTGCGACGCCGCGGTCCTCGTCTACCCCGGGGGTGACTGGGAGGTGAACCGGCCGACCTGGGAGGGGAACCGGGTCGACTTCGCCGGTCGCAAGGGCTTCATCAAGCTCGCGCTCGACGCGGGGGTGCCGATCGTGCCCGTCGTCTCGGTGGGCGGACAGGAGACCGCGATCTTCCTGACACACGGCGAGCGGCTCTCCAAGCTGCTGCGGCTGGACAAGCTGCTGCGGCTGAAGACCCTGCCGGTCAACCTCTCCCTCCCCTGGGTCCTCAACATCGGCGACTTCCTCGGGCATCTGCCGCTGCCCGCCAAGATCACCGTGCAGGTCATGGATCCGATCGACCTGCGCGAGCGATACGGGCCGGCGCCTGACATCGATCGGATCTACGAGGACATCACCTCGCTGATGCAGGGTCAGCTCACAGAGCTCGCCGCCGAGCGCCGCCTGCCCGTGGTCGGGTAGGGGTCGGCGTGAGGATCGAGCAGAAGGTCACGGTCAACGCAGCCCGGCCGCTGGTCTGGGAGTACGTCACCGAGCCGGCGAACTACCCGGTGTTCATCGACGGACTGACCCGCTGGGACGTCGCCGGCGAGCGTCACACCGGCCTGGGCGCGCGCTACCGCATGCTGATCAGGGTCGGGGCCGCTGACGTCGGAGGCCTGATCGAGATCGTGGAGTGGCAGCCCGAGGGCGACATGGCCTGGAGCTCGGTCACCGGGGTCGACCAGCGGGGGCGCTGGCGCCTGCGCGAGCTGGACGAAGAGCGCACCCGCGTCACCTTCCGCTTTCAGTACGGGGTGGCCGGAGGGGGGATCCCCGGCCTGATCGCCGAGCGCGTCGCGGCCATCTCGCTCAACCGCCGTTTTCGCGTCTCACTGCTCAACCTGAAGCGCGCGGTCGAGGAGCGCGCCGCGGAGGTCGCCGCGCAGCCTCAGTAGGTCCGCAGCCGGCGGCCGCCGACGTAGCGCGTGCCGGCCGGCTCTTCGGCCGGCGCCTGCTCCGCCATCCGCCGGCGGGCCAGGTCGTCCAGCCCCGCCTCGGGCTCGTCCCCCTCGTCGACCGGCTCCCCGCTGAGCGCCGCCATCCGGGCCCGGTCGACCTTCTCCTGCACCTGCCGCTCGGCCCTGCGCCGCGCCGCCTCGACTCGCTCCTCCGCCTCACGCTGGAGCTTGACCGCCTCCTGGCTGAGGGCCGCCTCGGCCTCGGCGCGAGCGCGCGCCTCCGCCTCCTTGGCGACCCGATCGGCGAGCCTCCGCACGCGCTCCTCCGACTCGCGGCGCGCCTGATCCGCTGCCTCGCGGACGCGTCGCTCCATCTCCTTCCGCAAACGGGCGACCTCGGTGCTCTCCGCCTCGGCGGCGGCCTCCGCGCGCTCCTCGGCGGCGATCGCGCGCTGCTCGGCCTCGTTCAGCCGGGTCGTGAGCTCGCGAAGCTGCCTCTCGGTCTCCCCCGCCCTCGTCTCGGCACGCTGCCGGCGCTCCAGAGCGTCCTTCAGCGCCTCATCGAGCCGAGCCGCCCGCCGCTCGGTCTCCTCGACCTGCTCGGATCGCCCCTCGGTCTCGGCGAGTTGCTGCTCGGCCCGCTCCGCCCGGTCGCGGGCCTTCTCGACCGCCCGCCGCGCCTTGGCGGTCAGCTCCCCCTCGATCCGCCTGGCGCGCTCGATCGCCTCGCTCGCCGCGGCGCGCATGCTCTCAGCCGCGGCCTCCGCGGCGATCGCCTCCTCGCGAGCCTGGGCTTCGCGGGCGCGCAGCTCCCGGATCAGCTCCGTTGCCTTGGCGCGGAACCGCTCGGTCGCGGCGCGAGCCTGGTCGATCTCCGCTCGGATGGGTCCTCCGGTCGTCGCTCAGTCGGCGAGCTGGCGCTCCGCGAGCTCGCGCTTCAGGACCTTACCCGTCGCGTTACGCGGAAGTTCGTCGACGAAGACGATCTCGCGGGGCACCTTGTAGCGCGCGAGGTTCTGCTTGACGTAGTCCTTCAGATCGTCCACGCTGATGTCCCTGCCCTCCTCCTTGACGACGAAGGCGCGGAGGCGCTGCCCGAACTCCTCATCCTCGACCCCGATCGCCGCGGCCTCCTCGATCGCCTCGTGATCGGTGAGCAGATCCTCGACCTCGCGGGGGAAGACGTTCTCGCCGCCCGAGACGATCATCTCGTCGTCCCGCCCGTCGATGAAGAGCCGGCCGTCGTCGTCGAAGTGCCCGACGTCGCCCGAGGAGAGCAGGTCGCCGAGGTGCTCCTTGTCACCGCCGCCGGTGTAGCCCTCGAAGGCGAGCTGGTTGCCGATGAAGATGCGGCCGGTCTCGCCGGGCGGCACGTCGGTGCCGTCCTCATCGACGATCCGGATCAGCGTGCCTCGCGGCGGCCTGCCGGCCGTGCCCGGCGCGGCGCGCATGTCCTCCGGGGTCGCGATCGTCGCCCAGGCGACCTCGGTGGAGCCGTAGAGGTTGTAGAGGTTGTCGCCGAACTCGTCCATCCACTTCGTGGCCAGCTCCCCGGGCAGCGTCGAGCCACTCGCCGCGGTGACCTCGAGCGCGGAGAGGTCGTAGCGGCGCTTGACCTCGTCGGGGAGGGCGAGGATCCGCTGCATCATCACCGGGACCACCGCGAGCACGCGGGCGCGGTGCTCGGCCGTGGCGCGCAGCGTGTCCTCCGGGTCGAAGCGGGGCCGCAGCACCATGGTCGCCGCCGTCGGCAGGCTGAGGATGAAGTGCAGGAAGCCCCAGGAATGGAAGAGCGGCGCCGCGATCATCGCGGTCTCGCCGTAGCGCCTGGGGATCTTGGAGAGCAGCGCGGCCAACGCGCTCAGGCCCTCGGGCTGGCTTCGCTGCGCTCCCTTCGGCGTTCCGGTGGTCCCCGAGGTGAGGATGATGTAGCGCCCGTGCTCCGGAGGGGCCTCGAGGTCTTCGCCGTGAGCGCCCGAGATCAGCCGCTCGATGGTGGTCTCGTCGGTCTCGTCGACCTCGTCCTCCCAGGCGACGTAGCGGCGCATCCCGCCCTCGACGCCGGAGAGGAGCTCCGTGAACTCCTGGTCATAGATCATCGCGCCGGGGTGCTCGCGCTCCATCACGTCCGCGAGCTGCGGGCCGGCGAATGACGTGTTGAGGTAGAGGGCGACGACGCCGAGCTTCGAGCACGCCATGGTCGCCTCGATGAAGTAGCGGTGGTTGCGGCACATGATCGCGACGCCGTCCCCGACGCCGATGCCCTCGTCGCGGAGAGCCCGAGCGAGGGCGTTCGAGCGCCGGTGGGTCTCCAGCCAGGTGAGCGCGCCCGCCTCGTCGATGATCGCGGTGCGGTCCGGGTGGGTGATCGCGTTGGCCGCGGACCCGAGCGCCGGCGCCGCACCCCAGCGGATGTAGCGCTCGGCGACCCTGGCGAGCTTGTCCGGCCGCATCGGCCGGATCAGGCCGACCTCGTTGAACACCCTGAGCTCGAAGGCGGCGTCGCCGAGCGCGGTCGGAATCCGCGTGGCGAGGCCCGCGATGCCCTCTCTCAGCCCGTCCTGCGCCATCCGGGACAGCTTATGCCCCGGTATCGACCAGGGCCACCGCGACGCAGGCGATCCCCTCGCCCCGCCCGATAGCGCCCATGCCCTCGTTGGTCGACGCCTTGACGCTGACCGGGGCCGAGAGGACCTGACTCAGCCGAGCGGCCATCTCCGGCTTGTGAGGCGCGAGCTTGGGCTCCTCGCAGATCACCGTCGCGTCGACGTTCGCGACCGCGCCGGGCAGGCGGCCGACGACCACCCGCAAAAGGTCGATCGAGTCGGCGTCGCGCCATTGATCCTCGTCGTCCGGGAAGAGCTCGCCGAGGTCGCCGAGGGCGCAGGCGCCGAGCAGCGCATCGATCACCGCGTGGGTAAGCACGTCCGCGTCGGAGTGCCCGGCCAGGCCACGGTCGTGGTCGATCTCGACCCCGCCGATCACGAGGCGCTCGCCCTCGACGAGGCGGTGGCTGTCGTAGCCGGTGCCGACGCGCAGCGCCATCAGCCCGCCGCCTCGCCCGAGCTTGAGATCTGACCCGCGCCGTCCCCGCGGCCGATCGGCTCAAGGCGACGCTCGCGCCCCTCGAAGACGCAGATCCGCTTGACCCCCAGCCCATCGAGGAACTCCATCGCCTGGTCGTAGCCGTAACCGACCTGATCGGGAAGGTGCGCGTCCGAGGAGAGGGCGAAGTCGGCCCCGCCCTCAATGCACATCTCGGCGAACTGCCGCGATGGATAGAGCTCCCCCACCGGCTTGCGCAGTCCCGCCGTGGAGATCTCCACCGCTATTCCCGAGTCGGAGATCGCCTCCACCGCGGGCTCGTAGTAGAAGCGGGGGTCGCGCTCAGGCAAGGGACGGCCCCTCCCCCAGACCTTGACCAGGTCAGGGTGGGCGAGGATGTCGAACAGCCCCGAGCGCGCGGCCTCGGCGAGCATCTCGAAGTACCGCCTCCAGACGCGGTCCGGGTCTCCCTCGTCCTCCCAGACGTCGTAGCCCTCGTGGTCGACCGCCCGGTTGCCCAGGAAATGGACCGACCCCACGACGTAGTCGAAGTCACGTGCCCCGAGGAGGTTCGAGATTCGGTCCTCGGCGCCCGGGATGTAGTCGGCCTCCAGGCCAAGTCGCAGCGGGGTGTCGCGGACGAACTCGGCGTAAGCGTCGAGGTCATCCCTCGCCTGCTCCCGCCAGAAGGGGTGATCCCAGATCTCGAGCGCCTGAGCGAAGCGATAGACGTGCTCGGAGACCCCGAGCTCCTCGATGCCGTGCTCCTCGGCCGCCGCCAGATATCGGTCGACGTTCTGCTCGGTGAAATGCTCGGCGGCCGTCGCCTCGAGGTCGTCCTGGCGCAGGTGCAGGTGGTAGTCGGTGAGCACCGGCCCAAGCTACCGACCACGAGCGCCATCTAGAGTCCCCGCGGTGCTCGGCAAGCTCGTGATCGTGCTGGCGGCGTTCGGCGTCGGGGTCGGCCTAGCCGAGCTGTTCGGGGCCAAGAACTTCGGCACCGCGCTCGGCGTCGGCCAGCTCACATTCGCGGTGGCGCTGGTGTACGTGCTGATGCGGCGGTAGCGGCAGAGAATCAGGTCCGCGGACCCCGCGGGAGCACTAAGGCCAACAATGAACGCCGCCCGCAGCGTGGGCAGCGACTCCAGCCGTGCTCGAGCGTCGCGCCGCAGTGACGACAGGCCGGCTTGGGCTTGACGACGTGGCTCACAGACCCGACTTTATGGGCTGTCCGGAGTTGAGGGCCATATAGGCCCCAAAGTCCGGACAGCCTCTTAGAACTCGATCTCCGAGCCCAGCGTGATCGTCCGCTCGCGTGGCAGCTGGAAGTAGTCGGACGGCTCGGCGGCGACCAAGGCCGTGACGAGGAAGACGCGCTTGCGCCAGCGGCTCATCCCCGGCTTGTCGGTGGCGCGCAGCTGGACCCGCGAGAGGTAGAAGGAGGCCTCGCGGGCATCGACGGGGCACTCGACGCCGGCCTTCGCGATCTGCCGGACCAGCTTGGGGACGTTGTACTCCTCGGCGTAGCCGTGCTTGGCGCGGACGAAGGTGATCCGGTCGTCCTTGAAGCCCAGGTCGTCGACCTCGAGCCGGTCCTTGGGCCTGATGCGCGGAACCGGC
>JBKPND010000053.1:0-29972 GCA_046732465.1 Actinomycetota bacterium | reverse complement strand
GAGGCGGCTATCTCCGGCTTCGTCCAGAGCGCCGCGACCTGGTCCGCGCCAGCATCTATCCCGTCCCGGACCCCGAGCTCCCCTTCCTGGGCGGTCACCTGACCCGCGGAATCGACGGTGAGGTGCTGCTCGGCCCCTCGGCCCTGATGGTCGCCGCCCGCGACGCCTACCGGCTCGGCCGCGTGCGCTGGCGCGACCTCGCCTCGAACCTGGCCTGGCCGGGTACCTGGCGGCTCGCCGGCCGTTTCTGGCACACAGGCCTCGGCGAGCTCCGCCACGCGGCGAGCCGCAGCTCCTTCGTCTCCGACCTGCGGCGCTTCGTCCCCGAGCTGGACGTCGGCGACGTCGTGCCGGGCCCCTCGGGCATCCGGGCCCAGGCTCTGGACCGCGACGGCCGCCTCGTCGACGACTTCGTGGTCCACCGCACCGAGCGCGCCCTCCACATCCGCAACGCGCCCTCGCCCGCCGCGACCTCCTCGCTCGCGCTGGCGAAGCTGATCGCCGATCAGGCCGCGTAGATGCGAGGGCGCGCGTCAGCGCGACCCGTTTGATGCTGGTCTAGCAGCCGCCGACGAGCAGGAAGACCAGCACGATCAGGACGATGACCACCGCGAGCGCGATCAGCCTGCGACGCAGGTAGACGTCCATCCCGCCGCCATAGCGCGACATCGGTCCCTCGGCCCCACGCTCGCCCGCGGGCTCGAGCAGCTCCTCGTCGCCGGTCGCAGGCGGTTCGCCGCGGCGGCTTCGCGCGCGTGCCTCGGCAGCGGCGCGTCGTTCCTCGGGTGTTCTCCCACTTCCCTCGATCGGCCCAAAATCTATGCGACTTGGGTGACGCTACGGGGCGAACGCGCCCAGGTCTTGGAGTGTGAGAAGGAGGTCCCCGATCGGCTTGTAGCCGCCGCCTCCCGGAATGCGCACCGATTGGGGCTCGTTGATCTCGTCGAGCACCGCCTCCACCTGCAGATTGCCGCCCCTCGCCCCGCCCAGCCTCGCGCGGTCCGCGGGCGATAGGCCGAAGTCCGCGTCGAGCGTGAGCTTGTGAACGGTCCGGTCGTCGACTCCGATCCAGGCTCCGATTCGCCCGACCGGGGCCGGGAAGTGGCTGAGCCCGAGGGCGTCGCGCAGCGGCCGGAACGCCTCGGAGACCTTCTTGCCCTCGATCTCGGCGCTCACGTGCTGGGTATCGACGCCGTTCACCTCCTCATTGCCCTCGTTGCGCGCGGCGCCGAACAGGTCGCGGGCGGGTGTCGACGTGGCGGCGACCTGCTGGTTGACTGCCGCGATCACGTCGCGACCGACCTCGTAGTTGTCCCCGAACGGACTGATGAAGACGTTCTCGCCGGTCGAGACGATCTTGCCGCCGACGCCGAAGCCCAGCACCTTGACGTTGAACTTCCAGTCGAAGCTCGGGATCCGCTCCCCGCCGCCGCTCACGTACGGGCCCTGGACCCGCAGCGTGACCGGCTGCGACAGCACGGTTGAGCCCTCCAGCGTGAGCTTCGCCTGCCCCTCGACATCGGCGCTGCGCACCGGGTGAGCGGCGGCCGAGTCGAGCAGCGCGTCGGGGTTCTCCAGGGGCGCGTCCCCCCCGTCGCCGCCGCCACATCCAGCGAGCGCGGCCAAGGGCACAACGGCCAGTAACAAGGTGATGACCCGCCGCACAGCGAGCGACCTTATCCTCTCGAATCGCCGTGGCCTCTCCCCGCACGGAGACCGCCGAGTTCTGGGCACTGCCCGGCTTCACAGCGGAGCGCAGGGAGGCGGTGCGGGACGCCTGGGGCGCCTTCTGGTCGTCGCGGGTCCTGATCTGGGCCGCGGGGATGGCGGCGGTGCTCGCCTTCGGCTGGTCGGAGCACAACGCGACCCGCCTCGACCCGCTCTTCCTGACGCTGCCCTTCGACGACGCCTTCTCGAACCTGCTGGTCGCGCCGGCGATCCGCTTCGACTCGGCCTGGTACCTGACGATCGCCCACCACGGCTACGACGCCACCGGCCGGCCGGCCTTCTTCCCGCTCCTGCCCGCCGTGATCAAGCTCTTCGGGGAGTCGGTCAGCGTCCAGGTAGTGGCCGGGATCGCGCTCTCATCGCTCTGCGGCTTCGGGGGCCTGTACTTCCTCCATCGTCTGGTGACCCTCGACTTCGATGCACGTCACGCGAAGGCGGTCGTCTGGCTCGCGGCCTGGTTCCCGGGGGCGCTGGTTCTCTCCGCGATCTACACGGAGTCCCTGTTCCTGCTCCTCTCGGTCGGTGCCATCTACGCCGCCCGCCTCGGCAAGTGGCCGGTCGCCGGGATCCTCGGGGGCGTCGCGGCGGCGTCACGCAGCGGCGGGGTGCTCCTGCTGGTCCCGCTCCTGATCCTCTACCTCTACGGCCCCCGGCTCGACGCGGTCGCCTCGTCAGGGCGCTCGCTGCTCCGCTTCCGATATCCGCTCCGGCCGAGCGTCCTCTGGCTGCTCGCCGTCCCGGCGGGGCTGATCGCGTACATGGCGTACCTCGGGATGAACCTCGGCGACCCGAGCGCCGTCTTCACGGCGCAGGACCAGTGGGGCCGCACTTTCATCCCGCTGGGCGGGCTCGCCCTCGGGATCTGGGACGGGCTTTCGGGCGCCTTCGAGCTGCTGGTCCCGGGAGTGACACGGCAGCTCGATGGCCCGAGCCTGGTGGCCCCGCAGCTCCTCGCCCTCCGCGACGTCTTCATGCTCGGGTTTCTGCTGCTCGGCCTCTGGCTCGTCTACGAGGCCGCGAAGCGACTCAATCTGGCCTACTCGGCATACGCGGTCTGCGGTCTGGCGCTCCCGATCTCGGTGCCCGCCCACGGCAACGCGCTGATGTCGCTGCCGCGATTCATGTTCGTCCTGTTTCCGCTCTGGATCGCCCTGGCCCTCTGTACGGAGGAACGCGGCCGCTACCGGAGCGTCCTGGTGACCTTCGGGGTGCTGATGGCGGCGAGCAGCGCGCTGTTCGTCGAGTGGGTTATGGCGCCGTAGGGGGCTGGGTAGGCTCCGGGGGTGGCGGTCCGCGAAGCGATCCCGCGGAAGGCTGAGGCCGAGGAGGGCGTCTCCTCGTTCGCCAAGTCGCTCTTCCTCGGCGAGATCCACGAAGAACTGGTCTTCCCCTGGCCCGAGCCTGATCCCGACGAACAGGACCGGGTCAGGGACCTGAACGCCCGAATCCGCGACTACTGCGCCGAGCACTACGACCCGCGGCAGGCCGAGGAGGAGCGCTGGATCCCCGACCAGGTGCTCCGCGACCTCGGGGAGATCGGCGCGCTCGGGCTCTACGTCGACGAGGAGTACGGCGGACAGGGCCTCTCCCAGACCGGCTACGCCCGGGTCTTCGAAACGGTCGGGCAGATCGACGCCACGCTCGCGATCGTCCTCGGCGTCCACCAGTCGATCGGCTTCAAGGGCATCTCCCTGTTCGGCACGGACGAGCAGAAGGAGCGCTTCCTGCCGGACCTCGCGACCGGCCGCAAGCTCGCAGCCTTCGCGCTCACGGAGCCGGAGGCCGGCTCGGACGCCTACCACGTGAGATCGCGGGCGGTCGAGCAGCCCGATGGCTCCTGGGTCCTGAACGGGGAGAAGCGCTACATCGGCAACGGCTCGCGGGCCGACGTGATCACGACCTTCGCCCGCGCGGAGGTGGACGGCGAGGACAAGCACATCGCCTTGCTGCTCGAGAAGGGGATGAAGGGCCTCGAGGTGGGCGAGCGCTACGACACGATGGGGCTGCGCGCCAACGATCTGCGGCGGCTCCACTTCAAGGACGTCCGGGTGCCGCCGGAGAACGTGCTCGGCGAGCCGGGCCAGGGCTTCCGCGTCGCGATGCAGATCCTCAACAACGGCCGCATCGGCCTCGGCACCGGCTCGGTGGGCGGCGCCAAGAAGCTGCTCGATCTCTCCATCGAGCACGTCAAGGAGCGTCGTCAGTTCGGCCGTCCGCTGGCCGACTTCGAGCTGGTCCAGGACAAGATCGGCTGGATGGTCTCCTACCTCTTCGGCCTGGAGTCCATGAACTACCTGACCTGCGGGCTGGTCGACGCCGGCGTGCCGGACTACTCGCTCGAGTCCGCGCTCTGCAAGGTCTCCGGGACGGAGTTCCTCTGGTACGCGGCCAACCGCGCCTTGCAGCTCGCGGGCGGCGAGGGCTACATGCGCGACCAGCCCTACGAGAAGGTGCTTCGCGACACCCGCATCTATCCGATCTTCGAGGGTGCCAACGACGTGATGCGGGCGTTCATCGCCCTCGGCGGGATCAAGCCGGTGGGCGAGAAGCTGGAGGGCCTCTCCGGCATCGAGCTGGGTGACCCGATCGGCTCGATCGGCGTGCTGATCGAGTACGCGAGCGACCGGATCCAGCGCGAGGTGCGCCCGGACAGGATCACCAAGGCGCACGAGGAGCTCTCGGATCACGCCGATTCGGTCTCCGATCAGGTGAAGCGCCTGGCCGGGCTCACCGAGAAGCTCCTCCGCGAGCACCGCAAGGACATCATCGAACGGCAGTTCCAGCAGAAGCGGCTCGCCGACAGCATCGCCGACATCTACGCCCAGATCGCGGTGCTCTCCCGGGTGACCGGCATCTTCGAGGACCAGGGCGTCGAGCCCTCGGGCCAGGAGCGCTACATCGCGGACACGTTCTGCCAGCGGGCGGCGGCCCGCGTGGGAAGCAGGTTCGACCAGATCGAGTCGAACGACGATGAGCGGATGACCGCCCTCGCCAAGCTCGCCTACAGGCGTGGCTCGTACGGCTACGCGCTGTTCGAGGACTAGCTAGACGGCTTCGCCATCAGAGCGCGGCCACTAGCGGCCGCCTCACAGAACCGCTCAGGGCTTCGCCCTTCGCTCATGATGGTGCGGCCTGATGGCCGCTAGGAAGGGCACGACCGTCTTCAGGAACGCATTCGTCCTCGGCGCCGCGGTGAGCGGGTCGAGATGGCTGATCCCCGGGTTGCGGTTGACCAGCATCGACTCCTTGCGGGTCGTCCGGGAGAGGCGGATGAAGTTGCGCGCCCCATCGAGGACGTGGGCCCCGGCGAGGTCGCTGGCGATCGCGTAGAGCGGCAGCTTGACCTTGCGCGTGTGGAAGAGGCGCAGCCCGAGGAAGTTCCCCACGTCGTTCCGCGTCATCTGGTCGGCGCCGTTGGTGTCGATCGTGAGCCGCTTCGGGAAGTACCACTCCACCGCGTTGCTGGGTTCCTGGCCAAACGTCTCGGCCAGCCGGCTGACCGGCGTCACCCCGCCGTCGACCCAGTCGCGCGGATCGCCGGATGGCGCGAGTCCCCCGCCGTTGATGTGCAGAAGGCTGAGCGCAGCGGGTGAGGTGTCCCGGTCGAAGGCGTAGCCGAAGAGCGCCCGGTTCGTCACCGGGAACGGCGGGTTGAACTCGGGCGGCAGGAGCGGATAGCTCTGCAGCGTGGTGGCCGAGGCCGTCGGGGCCTTCTCGGCGTACAGCCCCCCGATCTCCGCGAACAGTCCCGCCGCCTCCGGAATCCCGATGCCGAGCAGGTCGAGGAACGGGCTGCCGGTCTGCAGGTCGGCAATCGCCTGCTGGGCCTGGGCCAGGTCATACGCGTCGAAGCTGCCGAGCAGCCCGCCGTCGATCAGGACCAGGCCGGCGAGGTCCTTGTAGCCCGGCCGGCCGTTGAAGTCCCAGGCCGCGTAGGCGACCGTCAGGGAGGCGCCGAGCGAGTGCCCGCCGAGCACGACCTGGCGGCGGCCGTGCGCTCGCGCCCTGCGCACGACCGCGCGGGCGTCGTTGAGCGCCACCGCCATCCCCCAATCGCGCGCGTAGGGATCCTCGTCCGGCCCGCGGATGTGGAACCCCTGCAGGTTCAGGTAGTAGTCGAACGCCTGCTGGAGCGGGATCTTGCCCGCGTCGGCGGCCGCGAAGGTCGCCGTGTCCTCGAGCGCCTGCGTGCGCCGGTCGATCGCCCACACCTGGAGCCCCGGCACCCGCTTCACCAGATAACGGGCATCGAGGGTGAAGTCGCCGGCACCTCCCTGCGTCCCGGGCATCAGCACCAGCACCCGCTTGGCCGACTTCGGCCCGAACTGGTGCACGGTGACGTGGTTGAACTCCGCCGGGCCCGGGCCGGCCGGCGTCGCCACCGAGATCAGCCGCTCGCGGGGTACGGCCGGAGCGGCGGCGACGAGCGCCAGCAGAGCCGTCCCGGCCAGCACGGCGAGCATGCGTGTGCGAAGCCTCATTCCCTCTCCTCCATCCCTGGAGGAGGCAGCCTATTCGCTCGCTACTTCGAGCGGCCCGGAGGGGTCCTCGTGAGGCCCTTGGCGACGCCCTTCGGCGCGGGGGTGGCCTTCGGGGCGCGACTCGAGGAGTTGCTGTTCGACGACCCGCCGCCGTTGCCACCGGCGTTCGAGTGGGCAGGTGGACCGGTCTGGCCCGTGTGGCCGGGCGGCGTCCCCTCGTTGAGCCCGATGGCCTTGCCGCGCTCGTGGCCGAGCGCCTTGCCCTTGGCCTTCACGTGCTGCGCGCGGGCGTGGTCGTGGGCGGCCTCGGAGTTGCCCTTGCTCGGGGCAGTGCTCTCGCCCGTCCCGGTCGTGTCCTCCGTCGCGGTGCCTTCTGTCGCAGGCTGGGAGCTCGTCCCGGTCTCGCTCGTCCCGGTCCTGTCGGCGGGCTGGTTCGGCAGGTCGATCCCGACCGATTCGAAGGCCGAGCGCGCCGGAGAGGGCACGGTCACACCGGCGACCGCGAGCCCTGCGAAGAGGAGCGGGATCAGGGCGACAGCGATCGCGACCCTGGCGACCAGGGCGCGGCGCGAGCGCGGGCGCCTCGCTGCCACGGCCGTAATCGGGGTGCCGCGTCGCATCGACCGGGTCTCCGCCTCGAGGGTCGACCCGCGGGCGGTGGCGGCGAGGCGCGGCACGAGCTCGGCCCGCAGGCGCGGGTCGGGCTCGGTCGGCACCGCAGCGCGCAGTGCGTCCATGTAGACGATCGCCTCCTGCATATCACTTGGATAAGCGCCGTTTCCGTTCACGGAGTTACTCCCCATGAGCGCCTCCTCCACTTCGCGCCTCGGGCCGGCGCCGCGCCAGCTCTCGCTTCACCGCGGCCAGGCCTCGGCGCTGCAGGGCCTTGACGGCCCCGGGCCGCTTGCCAACCGCCTTCGCGACGTCCTCGATGCTCATGTCCGCGAGCACGCGCAGCAGCAGCACGGCCCGCTGGTCCTCGGAAAGAAGCGCCAGGACGCGGTGGACCTCCTCGACGCCGATCCGGGCCAGCGCCTCGTCCGCCGCGTCGTCCGCGTGACCGCTCGGCTCGGGCGGCTCGGGTGAGAGCTCGACCGGCCGGCGTGCCGAGTAGCGGCGCGCATCGATCAGGCGATGGTGGGTGATCGTGAAGACCCAGGAGCGAAAGCCCGGCTCCTCTCCCTCGAAGGTGGAGATGTCGCGGGCCACCTGGAGGAAGATCTCGCTGAGCACGTCCTCCGGGTCCGGCGCGTTGTTTGCACGCAGGTAGCCGAGGACGACCGGCGCCAGGCCGTCGTAGAGCTCCTGCCAGGCGGCCTCACTGCCCTGCCTGGCGGCCTCCAGGAGGGTGGTGAAGCGCTCCGGGGACATCCGCGTCGACGGTAGCGGTATATCCGGCCGCGGTGTTTGTGGCGGCCGTTAAGGCTGGAGGCCTAACCTACAGGCTGTATGTCAACCGCAACCCCCGCCCCTCCCGGCCGGCGAGAGGCCGAGGCCCAGGCCACCCGCGACGCGCTCATCCGCGCTGCGCTGGAGCTGTTCAGCAGGCGCGGCTACGCCGACGTCGGGACCGAGGAGATCGCCGCGCGAGCCAAGGTCACGCGAGGGGCGCTCTACCACCACTTCGCCGACAAGCGCGATCTCTTCCGCGCCGTCTTCGAGACGGTCGAGGGCGACCTGATGGAGCGGATCGGGACCCGCATGGAGGCGAGCGACAATCCCTGGGAGCTGATGATCGCCGGGATGCGCTCCTTCCTCGACGCCTGCGAGGAGCCCGCGGTCAAGCAGATCTCCCTCACCGACGCCCCCTCGGTACTCGGCTGGCAGGAGTGGCGCGAGATCGACAACCGCCACGGCCTCGGCCTGACCCGCGCCGCGCTGCAGGGAGCGGTCGACGCCGGGGAGATGCGGCCGATCGCCGTCGAGCCGATGGCGCACCTCTTCGTCGCCGCCCTCTCCGAGGCGGCCTTCGTGATCGCTCACGCCGATCACCCCCGCAAGGCCCGCGCCGAGGTCGAGGAGGCCCTGATCCAGCTGATCGACGGGCTACGGGCCTAGTAACCGAGGCGGCCTGGTGGCCGCCCGTTCACCGCTTAGAGGTGTGATTTGCATTGCCGCTTCTCGTCCCAAGCGGCGGCGTGGTGCGATTTGCAATCTCCTCCTAGACGATCACCTCGCACACCTGAAAACCAAGCCCAGAGACCGTCCTCGTGGCCGCTTGGTCGGCGGCGTCCGCCATGTTGAGCTTGTGGAAATACTGCTTGTACGGCCTGAACTGGACGAGGATTGAAGCAGCCGACCTTAGAGCCGCCTCCTCCTGCCTGCGGTAGTTGAGCCACGTGCGAACCGTCGCGAAATCCTCTGTCGGGGGCGGGACCGTCGCGATCTGATTGGTCAGGTTGGCCTGGATCTGGGCGATCCGCTTCAGGGAGCGGGCGACCCGTTTGGTCTGAGCGCCAAATTGCTTCGGCGTTCCGTTTGTTGCCACGGACCCCAGGCGTTTCTCGTTCTTGCGCCATGCGCGAAAAGCATCGTCATTCGGGCCCACAAACGACTGGCAGATCGGATCTACCTGCGCGATGTACTCGGCGCGAGTCGAGGCCGCGTTAGCGGGCGTGACGGCAACAGCCGAGACCGCAAGTAGAGCTAGAGCTACTGCTCCCCTGAGCTTCATCCTTCTCCCTTTCCTCTGGGGTCCCTGCCCCTATCGGATCCTCGCAGCGTTTACGGACGCCCCGCAATACCAATTTTGGTGACGCAGCCGCCTTGCATGCGAAGCACTACTGCTTCTCGTCCAAAGCGCTACTCCGACAGCCCGGCGGCCTCGAGGGCTTCGGCCGGGTCCGGATAATTCCGGACCCTGATCACCCGAGAGTCCTTCAGCTCGTGGACCTGGCCAAAGTGCAGTTCGACTGGCACACCGCTTCCCTTGCCGGTTGCCGTCTGGCGGAACAGCGCGACGACTCGGTCATCAGCGGCATCGATCAGCCGCTCCAACTCAATCGACCAATCCTCGAAGTTCTCCGTCCAGGTGTGCATGAACTCGACGAATCCGTCGCGCCCGCGATAGCTCTGAGGCCCAGGAAACCCGGGAAACATGACCCACTCTGCATCTGCGGCGAGGCCATCGGAATCGAACCAGGCGCCAGGATCGTTGCGAGCTAATGCCGCCTGGAGGGCCGCGAACAACCGTCGACAGATTTCGACGTTCTCCTTCGGCATAGCCCGCTCAGTATCTCGCCAGGGACCGCTGCTTTCCATGCAAAGCAGCGGTGCCAATGCCAGGCCTCGGGGACGGTGGGAACGCCCGGGGACGCACCGGCAAAAACTCGAGTCAGTCGGGGCGACTGGATTTGAACCAGCGACCTTTCGGCGCCCAGCCGAGAGGCGGTTGGTGTAGATCCGTCCCGGAGCGTCCACCCCGTCCTTTATGTCCACGTCCGTGGACGTTCTGGACACATAGGACGATGCATCCGGTACCAAAGCGGTACTAGGCGCTACGACGACAAGTGCCGTGCCTAGTTAGGCGGCCCCTGCTGTCCGACCGAGCTCGGCGAGGAACTCGGCTTCGGCCTCCCCCAGCGGCGTCGCGGGCGCCTCGCCGTGCAGGTACTCGGCGGCGATCGCGCCCCAGTCTGCGCCAGCGCGTAGCTGTCCCAAAACCACGGCGACAATGCCGTGCATCCGCCGGATCAGGATCGCCTCCGGCGGCAGCGTGAATTGGTTCACCTGGACCCTCATCGCGGCCCGCTCCTCGGGGTCCGGCCGTTCACGATCGCGGTCGCGGCGCTCGACGGGGGAGAAGCGCCGCTCGCCCGGGACCGCGTACCACTTGAGCGCCATTCTCATTAGCCTCAGCGCGAAATCGGCGTCCACGGCATCTGCGCGGCTCGCCGGCAGATAGCCGCCCGCGCGCAGCGCCACCTTGAGGGCCTCCGCATCCTCATCCCGCACGGCAAGAGCGATCGCCCGCTCGGCGGCCAGGCGCGTGGCGTCGACGCGGCGCACAAGGCCGAAGTCGAGGAAGCACACCCGACCGTCGGGACACAGCAGGTAGTTGCCGGGGTGAGGGTCCCCGAGCGCGATGCGGTCGCGATAAAGCAACCCGAAGTAGAGCCGAAAGACGATCTCGGCGTAGCGATCGCGCTGCACCTCATTGGCTCGGCGGACCGCCTCGAAGCGCTCCCCCTCGACGTACTCGGACACGAGCACGCGCCGGGTCGAAAGGCTAGTGTCGATTCGCGGCACACGGATGAACGGATGTCCTCGCAGCAGCCGCCAGACGCGGCGCTGGTTCTGGGCCTCGAGCTCGTAGTCGAGCTCCTCGCCGATCCGCTCGCGCATCTCCGCGGCGAGCGCCTTCGCGTCCAGGCCCGGGGCGAGCCGCTTGACGAGAGGCAGCAGCATCATCGCGTTGCGCAGATCCGTTTCGACCGCCTCCGCCACCCCGGGGTACTGGATCTTGACTGCCACGTCGTCGCCGTCGATCGTCGTGGCGCGATGGACCTGACCGATCGATGCCGCTGCGAACGCGTGCTCTTCGAAGTCGCGGAACACGCGCTCGAGCGGACCGCCGAACTCCTGGCGCATCAGCTTCTCGAGGTCAGCGAACCGCACAGGCGCGACGTCGTCGCGGAGCGCCGCAAGCCTCCGTTGCAGCTCGTCCCGCTCCTCCTCGGGAAGGCCGTCGAACTCAACCATCGAGATCATCTGACCGACCTTCATCGCCGCCCCACGCATCTGCCCGAGCCGGTCGACGAGCTGCCCGACCAGCGCCGCGGTGCGCTCTTTCTGGGCCGCCGCGGCGCGCTCAGGCGTCCGGACCCGGTTCGCGGTTCGCATCCCGGCCCAGCGCAGACCCTGCCCCGTCACGAGCCCGCCGACACGCGCCGTCCGGGCGAGTCGGCCTTTGGGCAGCCTTCCCGCCTCTCGGAGTGAATCTTCGTCCTGCCTACCCATTGACCGAGCCTAGCGGGGGGTCTGGGCGTGGCGCCCCATCCTGCTTGTTGCTGGTTTGTGCGAGAAGCAGGAGTGCAGCGTCAAACCGCTGCTTTCCATGCAAAGCAGCAGTCTGGAATCACACCTCTAAGCGTTGAAGGGGTGGCCGCTAGTTGAGCCGCTCGACGATCATCGCCTCGCCCTGCCCGCCGGCGACGCACATGGTCTCGAGGCCGACCTGGTGGTCGTCGGTCTCCATCGCGTTGATCAGCGTGCCCATGATCCGGGCGCCGGTCATGCCGAACGGGTGCCCGAGCGCGATCGCCCCGCCGTGCGTGTTGAGCTTCTCCAGCGAGATGTCGCACTCGGCCATGATCGGGATCACCTGGGCGGCGAAGGCCTCATTGAGCTCGACCGTGTCGACGTCGCTCATCTTCATTCCGGCGCGGTCAAGCACCTTCTTGATCGCGCCGATGGGGGCGACGCCCATGTACTCGGGCTCGTTGCCGTGTGTCGCGGCAGTGCCCAGCCTGACGCGGGGGCTGAGCCCGAGCTCCTTCGCTCGGTCCTCCGACATGACCAGGACGGCGGCGGCACCGTCGTTGAGCGGGCAGGAGTTGCCGGCCGTCACGCCGCCCCCACCCTCGAAGGCCTCGTCGAGCTCCGAAAGCTTCTCGAGCGTTGAGCTGGGCCGCGGGCCATCGTCCTTGGCGACCTCGTTGCCGTCCGGGAGCTTGACGGGCACGATCTCGCGATCGAAGAACCCGTCCTCCTGGGACTTGACGGCCAGCTCCTGCGAGCGCTGGGCGTACTTGTCCATGTCGGCGCGGCTCACCTCGTAGCGCTTCGCCACGTTCACGGCGGTGATCCCCATCTCGATGTAGGCGTTCGGCGTCCCGTCCTTGCCCTGCAGCTTCTCGTTCTGGTCCGCGGCGCCGGCCGGCTCGGTGCGCTCGTTGTAGCGGCTCACCCACTCGACGCCGGCGGCGATGTAGGTGTCGCCCTGCCCGGCGCGGACGGCGTTCGCCGCGTGCCTGATCGAGTCCAGGCTGGAGGCGCAGTAGCGGGACATCGTCACGCCGTTGACCGTCTCGGGCAGCTTCTCCGAGAGCAGCACCATGATCCGCGCGATGTTGAACGCCTGCAGGCCCTGCGGCATACCGCAGCCGCAGAAGACGTCCTCGACCGAGGCGGGATCGACCTCGGGGTTGCGCTCGAGCAGCTGATCGATCACGAAAGCGCCCATCTCATCGGGGCGAAGCTGGGCGAGCGAGCCCTTGAAGGCTCGGCCGATGGGCGTGCGGATGGTGTCGACGATCACTGCCTCGGGCATCTGTGCATCTCCTTCGAAGGTCGGAACTGCGATGGACGGAGGCGGAATGGTACGGGGCATGGGGAACCGGGGCCCCCTTCCCGGTGCCCGTCTAGGATTCGCCCATGCCAGACGGCAAGCAGCTCATGCCTCGGGTCCGGATGCCCAGGCTGACCCTGCCGGGCCGCGCCTCGCGGGCGGCGAGCGAGAGAACCACGACCACCAAGCCCGCCACGAAGGCGGGCAACGGCGCCACCCCCGCGTCGAAGGACCAGCCCAGCGCCACGCCGGCGGCAAAGCCCGCGGAGGCCAAGCCGGGCGAGGCAAAGCCGGCCGAGGCCACGCCCGGCGTCGCCAAGCCCGGCGAGGGCGCGAAGACGCCTGAGCCCAACCTGAAAGAGCGGATGGAGGGCCTGCAGGGCTGGATGGCGGAAATCGAGCGCAAGCAGGCGCGCATCACCTACTTCGGCGGCCTCGCCCTCCTGCTCGCGCTCGCCGCGGCGGGCGTCGCGCTCTACTTCGGGCTCACCACGCACTCCGACAGCGCCACCAAGGACGACCTGGACACGCTCAGCACACGGGTCGACTCCCTGCAGGGGGCAGTGTCCAAGAACAGCAAGGACACGCAGAACGCCCTGAACGCCTCCATCGCCCAGCTTCAGCAGACGATCTCCGGCCTGCAGAAGCAGCAGGCGCAGGCGTCGTCGACGATCTCCACGCTCCAGAGCCAGTTGAACGCCGCCCAGCTCAACCAAGGCGCAGCGGCGGGCGCAACCCCGGGCGTGACGACGACCACTCCGGGCGCGGCCACCACCACGACCACGCCCAAAAACGGCAAATAGCGCCTTTCTAGTATCGATTGCCACTAGGCTGCAGGCGTAAAACCGGCGCGCGTCCGGTTAGTGCTCTAGCTTGACGCCCGGAATCGGCTCTCGAAAGGAGGTCCTCGATGCCCGAGGGCTACTGCGTCAAGGAACGCAAGAAGGTCGAGATCAAGGATCCACAGCAGGTCACGATGAAGAACGGTCGCCCGGCGATTCAGGGCACGTGCCCCGACTGCGGAACCAAGATCTTCAAGATCGGGAAGCTCTCCTAGCTCTGGCTCTCCGTACGCGTGGGGGTCCGCCCACGCGTGCTCGGCGACCCGCCGGGGTTGGCGGGACGCGTGTCCTGATCTGATTCAGCAGGCGTGTCGCGACCTCGGCCGGCGTCTCATCCGGCCGAGGATCGCCTTCCTCGGGCACGAAGAAGCGCACGCCCACGCGCGGGCGGCGCGGGAACCGTGCGTAGGTGGTCGTCCCGGTCACTGCGCAGAGCACGACCTGCGTGCCTGAGCAGGCCTGCAGCAGCCTTCCCGCCCCGCTGTGCGCCCGCAGCGACTCCCCCCACGAGAGGCCACCCTCGGGGAACACGCAGACCGCCTCGCCTGAGCGCAGCGCCTGGACCCCGCGATCGAGCGCGCGCGCGTCCCCCTCCCCACGCGGGGTCGGGATCTGGCCGAGAGCGGCGAGAACCGGCCCCAGGCCTGGGATCCGCCAGAGGCTCGCCCGCGCGAGGAAGCGCAGGCGCCGGCGCGGCCGGACAGCCAGGCCGACGAGCACCGGATCCCACTGGCTGTCGTGGTTGGGCACGACCAGTAGCGGGCCCTCGACGGGGACCTCCTCGAGGCCCTCCACCCGCAGCCGGCCCCACCAGGCGACGGGACGAAGCGACGCGGCGATCAGGTCGTAGAAGGTCAAATCCCGATGGGCGGCCGGCGCGTAGAAGCAGGTGCAGGCCCCGGCCTGCCCAGGATCCCCTACGAACGCAGTGGAGGTGTGGATGCGCTTGACCCGACGTTTCACAGCGCTGTTCGTGGTTGGAGCAGCCATCGCGGTGCCCCTGGTGGGCTGCGGCGGTGGCGACGACGACAACAGCACCAGCGCCGACACCAGCGAGGCGACCCAGGCCTCGACGAGTGGCGGCGCGGCGGCGACTGGCGCAGGAGGCACGGTCGATCTCACCGCCACCGATTACAAGTTCAACCCCTCGGATTCGACGGTGAAGTCAGGCAACGTGACCTTCACCCTGAAGAACGACGGGCAGACGGAACACTCACTCGAGATCGAGGACGTCAACGGCTCCGACCAGGAAATCGAGGGAGACGTCTCGCCCGGCCAGGACGGCACGCTGAAGGTGAACCTGCCGCCCGGGAAGTACGAGTTCTACTGCCCGGTGGACGACCACAAGGAGATGGGCATGGAGGGCGAGATCACCGTCCAGTGACCTAGGGCAACCCGGCTACCCAGGGAATGCGACTACGCCCCCGAGGACGCCCACATAGGCCGTGCCGTCCGGCCCGAGCGTCACGGGGGCGTAGTTGTTGTTGAAGAGGATTCCCGTCCCCGCCAGGCGGCGGTAGACCGTCCGCCCGGATCGGAAATCGAGCGCGGTCAGGTACCAGCTGTCGATCCCGTCCGACCGCTCGGGATGCGTGTACGTGTAGACCAGCCCATTCGAGAGCGAGAGCTTGGGCACGACCGAGGGTGCGCGCTCTTTGCTCGTCCATACGGAGCGGCAGCGGAACTTGGCCGGCCGCTTCCGCTTCTTGGCCTTCTTCCCCTTCTTCGGCTTCTTCTTGACTACGTCGATCCGCGTCAGCCCCGGCACGGTCGAGCCTCCGGTCGGGTCCGCGCCGCTGATCCGGTAGCCGTAGTTGTTCTCGACCACCAGCGACCGGTCCGTGCCGATCAGCGAGTTGTCGGTCGAGCCGGCGCCCTTGCCGAAGACCGGCGCCGAGCACACCTTCCGCGCCTTCGCCTTTCTCTTCGCCTTCGCCTTGCCCCGGGCCGAGCTCGCTCGCTTCTTGTGCTTCTTCTTCGCCCCCTTCAGCCGGATCGTGCGCCGGTAGACGACCACGTCCATCGGGTCCGCGTTGTCGGTGATTGCGACCCACTTGCTTCCCATCAGCGTCGGGGTCGTCCCGGAGCCGGCGTCGCTCTGGCCCGGCTTGTGGATGTCGGAGTTCGGATAAACGACGCGCCAACTCACCTTGGGGCCGCCCTTCGCGTTGGCGTCGAAGCGGTAGAGCGCCTTGTCGGAGACGATGTAGACGCCTCCGGTCTCGTCGACGGCGAATGAGTTCGAGATGCCCTCGCCGGAGAGCCGTTTAGTCCGGACCGCTCCGCTTCGCCGATCGATGGTCCCGACAAGGCCCCTCCGGGTGACGAACCAGAGCCGGCCCGACCAATCGGGGAGCACCGAGACGATCCCCTCGCCCTGCGGGACCATCGTGCTGACGTCGTAGTCCGCGTCCACCTGGAAGCCGGGGGCGCCGGTGATCGAGACGACCAGGATGTGGCGATCGTTCGTCGGGACCACCGCTCGGTCGTGTTGGTCCAGGTAGAAGTAGCCGCCGCCCGAGAAGTCGGTGAACGGGTTGCCGCCCGGCGACACGTTGCGCAGCGGAAGCGGCAGCGCCGCCAGCGCCTGCAGCGTGTGGGGATCGAGCAGCGCCAGGACGGGCCGGTCGAGGCCGACGCAGACGGTCACGATCCGCCCGGCCGAGTCGAAGGTGATCGACCCACACTCGCGGGGCGGGGTGTTGAGGGTGGAGGGCTCGGCGCCGTCGCCCAGCGGCCCCGACAGCCGGTAGGTGTCCGTCATGTAGGGGTCGTCGTGGATGTTGTTGCGCGGGTTGGGCGCCATGAACGGGTTGCGCGGCGGCGCGGGGCCGCCGTCGACTCGGTTCGGCGTTGCCGTCGTGCCCTCGAACTGGGGGACCAATCCACGCTGTGGGTCTGGGATCGGCATGACCGGCGCACCCGGGATCTGCGCCGCGGCCGTCCCGGCCATGGCGAGACAGGCGACGGCAACCACCGTCGCGACAACTGCTCCTGCCCCGCAATCTCTGTGGCGCATGCGGCGGCGAGCATACGGGAGACTTGTGCGCAATGGCTCAGAAGCCGCTCGAGCTGATCCTGGCTCGGAATTTCCTCACCAGCCTCTCCACGCCCGCCTTCCTCGTCGACGAGAGCGGCGCGCTGGTCTTCTACAACGAGGCCGCCGGCGCCCTGCTCGGGATCTCATTCGAGGAGCAGGGCCACATGTCCGCGGACGAGTGGAGCCACGCCGTCGGGCCGTTCGGCACCAACGGCGATCCGATCCCGATCGAGGAGCTGCCGACCACGCAGGCGCTCCGCCAGGGCCGCCCCGCCCACGGCCGCTTCGAGGTGCGGTCGGTGACCGGCGAGGAGTACGAGATCGAGTCGACGGCCCTCCCGATCGTCGCCGAGGGCGGCCAGGAGGGGGCGATGATCTTCTTCTGGGCGAGGACGAACAACACAGAGGACTCGGGTTAGGCCCTATACGCTGGGGAAAGAGAGAGGTGGTGTGAGAACCAGATGAAGCTCAAAGTGTGGGGGGCGCGCGGCTCGGTCCCGGCTCCGGGACCCGAGATGAACCGCTACGGCGGCAACACCTCCTGCGTCGAGCTCGAGCTCTCCGACGGGTCGACCCTGATCATCGACGCCGGCACCGGCATCCGCAGCCTCGGCGTCGGCATCGCCAGGGAGCTGCCGAAGGTGAACATCCTGCTCACCCACCTGCACCTCGACCACATCCAGGGGTTGATGTTCTTCGCGCCGTGCTTCCGATCGGAGTCGGAAATCACGATCTGGGGCCCATCCTCACCCGAGGCCTCGCTCGAGGAGCGGATCGCGCGCTACATCTCCGCGCCCCTCTCCCCCGTCGAGGTCCGCGAGCTGCCCTGTGACGTCAACTTCCGCGACACGCCGGCGACGGAGTGGGAGATCGGTCCCGCCAAGATCCGCGCCGAGGCCGTCACCCACCGCGGGCCGACGCTCGGCTACCGGATAACCGACGGCGACACGACCCTCACCTACATCTCGGACCACGAGCCCGGACTGGGCGCGGCGCTCGAGACCCTCGAGCCGGAGTGGATCTCGGGCTTCGACCTCGCCCGCGACGCAGACCTGCTGATCCACGACTGCCAGTACACGGACGAGGAGTACCCCGAGCACGTCGGCTGGGGCCACTCCAAGCTCACCGACACGCTCACCTTCGCCCGCCGGGTCGACGCCCGGCGCCTGCTGCTCTTCCATCACGACCCGCTCCACTCCGACGACTTCCTCGATCGCTTCCACGAGACCGCCCAGGAGCGCTGGAGCGAGCTCGGCGGCACGAACGGTTCCGTCGAGATGGCCGCGGAGACCCAGGAGCTGGAGATCGGCGTCCCCGCCCGGGTCGGCATCGCGTAATACGGGTTGCTCCTCGGCTACGCCTCGGAGCACCCTCGCATCAGGTCAGACGTCCGGCGTCCGGTCGGCCCAGGGCCGCTCGGCCTCGAGCTGCGCGCCGACCGAGACCAGCACGTCCTCGCGGTTCGGCCGGGCCACCAGCATCACCGAGCGGGGCAGGCCGGAGTCGGTGAAGCCGGCGGGGATCGCCGCAGCGGGCTGGCCCGTGTAGTTCCAGCGGAACCCGTACGGATAGATGTTGGCCATCGCGTTCATGGTCCGGAGCGCGCCCTTGCCGAGCAGCTTCCCGACCTCGAAGGGCGGCTGCGCGGTGGCGGGCGTGAGCAGCAGGTCGTAGTCGCGGAAGAACGCCTGGATCTTCGCGGTGGCGCCAGGCAGCCGGTCCCTCACCTTGCTCATCTTGCGATCGCTGAACAGGCGGCCGAGCCGCACGAAGCCCCTGGTCTGTTCCGACAGCCTCTCCGGATGCGGCAGGGTGAGCGCCTCGTCGCGGATCCCGCGGAAGTACATCGGGAAGAAGTCGTTTCGGGCGCTGCTGTAGGGCGGCGCGGCCTCCGTCACCTCGTGCCCGAGGGACCGGAGCAGTTCGATCGTCTCGTGGTAAGCGGCCAGGACCTCGGGCGCCTTCTTCACCGGCGTTGCAGTCTTAGTCGTGCAGGCGATCCTCAGCCTGCCCGGTGGGGTGCGCGCCGCCTCGACGAGTTGCCGCTCCAACGGAGGCGGGGACTCGAAGTCACCCTTCTCCGACCCGCTCATGACGTCCAGATAGAGCGCCGTGTCCATCACCGTCCGGCTGACGCAGCCCGAGACCGAGAGCCCGTACCAGTGCTCGCGGTCGGGCCAGAGCGAGATCCGGTTCCGCTGCGGCTTCAGGCCGAAGAGGCCGCAGAAGGCGGACGGGTAGCGGATCGAGCCTGCGCCGTCAGTGGCGTGGGCGATCGCGCTCATTCCCGCCGCGACCGCGGCCCCGCTGCCCCCGCTCGAGCCGCCGGTGGTCCGCGACGGGTCCCAGGGGTTGCGGGTATCGCCCCACGTGGGGCTCTCCGTGAACCCGTAGATGGCGAGCTCGGGCAGGTTGGTCTTGCCGAGGATCACGGCGCCCGCGTCGCGCAGCCTGCGGACGACCAGGCCATCCTCCGTGGCGGGGTCGCCGTAGGCGGCCGTGCCGTGAGTGGTGACCTCGCCCGCATAGTCGACGTTGTCCTTGATCGCGACCGGCACCCCGAGCAGCGGCGCCTCCTCGCCGTCGGCGAGCCGCTCCTCGGCCCGCTTGGCGTCCGCGCGCGCCTGCTCGCCGAGAACGACACGGAAGGCGTTCAGCTTCGGTTCGATTCGCGCGATGCGTCCCAGGTAGAGCTCGACCAGCTCGCCCGGCGAGACCTCCTTGGCGCGGACCATCTCCGCGATCCGCGCGGCGCCCGCGAAAGCGACCTCGTCCTCAGTGGTCGGCGCCGGGGTCACAGGCGCCATCCTTCCGCATCGAGAACCTCCTCGGCCGCCCGTTCTCCGGAGCGGACCGCGCCCTCCATGTAGCCGCACCAGACCGTCGCGGTCTCGGCCCCGGCCCAGTGGACCCGCCCCGCCGGCTGCCGCAGCGCCTCGCCATAGGGGACGAGCGCTCCCGGCGCGAAGGAGCAGACCGGCCCGCCGCGGCTCCACTCCTCCTCCGCCCAGGCCGTCTCCAGGTAGATCCCGGGCTTGGCCGCCTGCTCGCCGAAGAGCCGCTCGAAGGACTCCAGCACGGCTCGGCGCCGATCTGCCTCCGAGCGGCGGGCGTGGCGGATCGCTTCCGCTCCGGCGATGAAGCCCAGCAGCACTCCGGGACTGCCGTCCGGTGGGGAGTTGTCGAAGGTGGTCGTCACGGGGCCGCCGTCGCTCACCGCCTGGCCGCTCAGGCCCTGATCGCGCCAAAACGGCTCGGGGTAGACGGCGGCGCATTTGGTCAGCGCCCCGTTCGCCATCCGCTGCGTGAGCTGGTCACGCCGCCCGCCGAGCGAGGGCGCGAACGAGATCCGCGCCGCGAGGGGTGGCGGCACCGCCACGACCACGCGGTGCGCGCGAGCCTGGAAGCCGTCGGCCTCGACGTCGAGGCCGCCGCCGTCCTGGGCGATCCGCCGCACCGGCGCTTCCAGCACCAGCCCCTCCCCCAGCGCCTCGGCGAGCCGCTGCGAAAGCCGATGCGAGCCGCCGACGAAGCGGTCCTGCTGTGCCCCGCCCTCGACGTCGACCAACGCGTCGAAGCTCCCGGCCGAGCTGACGTAGGAGAGCATCCAGAGGGCCGAGAGCTCCGCCGTCCCCGTCCCCATGACGGTGCCGATCGCGACTTCGAGCAGGCGGCGCGCCTTCTTCGTCCGCGACGCCTTGCGCACCCAGCTGGCCAGTGTCTGCGAATCGAGCTCCGCCGCCTTGGGCGCCGTCCATGGGGCATCCGGCGGCACTCGCCGAGCGGCCCGCCGGACCTTTCGAAGCGCACGCTGGACGTCGAAAAGGACGTGTGGGGCGAGCCGGGGGATCGTGCCCTTGTACCGGCGGACTCTGCCACCCAGCTCGAGCAGGTTGCGGCCCTCGTGATAGGTGGGGAACGTCTCGACGCCGAGCTCCTCGGCCAGGGCGAGCACGCGATCCTGGGTCGGCCCGACCCACTGGCCGCCCATCTCGGTCACCTTGCCCGCGCCGATCGAGGCGTTCGCGGTGCGGCCGCCGACGCGATCGCGCGCCTCGACCACGAGCACGTCCCGCCCCGCGGCGACCAGCTGCCTGGCCGCGACCAGACCCGCCAGGCCCGCGCCCACGACGATCACATCTGCCTCTCGTCGTCCGGGAGCGGCGGGCACGCGCAGGACGCTATCGAGGGTGGCGCTGCCCCCGCTGAGCGCTAGATGAGTGATTCCACGGCCGCGTGCGCGTGGTCGTGGAATTGCTCATCCAGTCAGCACTGGACCGGGATCTGGGGAGTGCTCTTGGCGCCGAAAGTGACCACCAGCCAACCGGTGGCGCCCGACGCGCAGTTGTACGTCCCGGTTGCGACCCATGTGCCCAAGACCATGTCGTTCACCGCGGTGCCGGTGACCGAGGTGACCCCGCCACCGGCGGTCACCGTGCCGGCCAGGGCGTCGGCACCCTCGCCGGTGATCGTGAACAAGCAGCCGAGCAGCGGTACGCAGGTCAGCCCCTGGGCGCTGGTCACCTGGAGCGACTTCGGGTCGACGGTTCCGCCGCCACCGCCGCCTCCCCCGCCACCTCCACCGCCACCACCGGGCGCCGCCGAGGGAAGTCGGATTGCGCCGCAGTTACGGATGACCGGCAGGTCGGCGGGAATGTCGATCACGCAGGCGTTCGTGCCGGGACCACCGTCGATCAGCCGATCCGCCCTGCCGTCGGCGGCCTTGATGCCGTCCCTGCCCGGCCCGGCGACCAGCCGGTCCGCTCCCGGCCCGCCGTTCAGGAGGTCGCGGCCCTTGCCGCCGCTGAGGCGGTCGTTGCCGCCCATGCCCTTGATCAGATCGCCGCCTCCCTTGCCCAGCAGACGGTCGGGTCCCTTCGATCCGACGAGCAGGTTGCCCGCCTTCGTCCCCACCAACTTGAATGCCTGGGCGGTGGCGGCTCCCACCACCAAGGTGACCGCGCAAATCACCGCAATGGTCACGCCTCTGGCGTGCATCGAGACCTCCTGTCTCACCTCGACGGGCGGAACTCGTGGGGAGCACTGGCCGCACCGCTCGGCATCCGCTGCCGACGCCGCGCATTATGCCGCTCAGCAGAATCGGTGGGGACGGAGCGCCGAAGGTCAGCCCTCGGCGAGGACCTTCGCCTTCTCGCGCTCGAACTCGGCGTCGGTGAGGGCGCCCGACTCGCGCAGCTTCTGCAGGCGCTCGAGCTTCGCGATCTGACCCGAGGTGCCACCACCGCCGGAGGGGGGCGTCGAGCCCCAGGGGAGGCGGCTCGTCAGCTGCTGGGCGGCTCGAGCCTGGTCGAGGCCGGCGCTCATCCGCGACATCACTCCGCCGCCACCCATGCCGCCCGCCGTCGCGGTCATCGCCGGCGGTCGCTCGTCGCGCCCGCGCAGTCCCTTGAACAACCCGGCGAGCGCAATCAGGAGAGCCGGCACCCCCATCACGAGGAAGGTCCCGCCGACGATGATGCCGCCGAGCTTGCCGCCGCTCGAGTCCGCGATCGCCTGGTTGGTGAGCGAGGCGATCAGAGAGGTCGCGCCGGTCGCCGTGAAGAAGATTCCCCAGGCGAAGAGGCCAAAGCTGAGGCCGCCGGCCCGGCCTCCACGCCCGTCGCGGCTCCAGGGCGGATCGCCGCGGAAGGCGAAGATCCCGGCGCCGATCAGTCCGGCGAAGAGTCCCGCGATCAGCAGGAGGATGTCGGTGCCGGTGCCCGCCGGGCAGGGCTGCGAGATCTGGTACGGCGTGTTCCCCGACGCGCACGTCCCGGTCTCGAGCAGCGAGACGAGCTTTACGTTGAACAGGATGATTCCGCCGAAGAACAGCCCGAGCCCCAGCGGTGCCTTGATCAGGTATCCCATCTCCCCGCGGGGGAGCCTAACCCGCAGCGACGACGTCCGCGCTTCTGGCGCCTTACTCACCCAGAGGGTGAATAAGGCGCCAATTCTGCTCGGGTGCGATCCTCGGAGCCCGTACCGGCCGAAGCGCTAGGAGGCGGCGACCTCGCGGTGCGGCAGCTTCCACTCGGGCCGCGGGAAGTGACACGTGTAGCCCTCGGGGTAGCGCTGCAGATAGTCCTGGTGCTCGGGCTCGGCCTCCCAGAAGGGGCCGGCCTCGCTCACCTCGGTGACGACCTTGCCGGGCCAGAGGCCGGAGGCGTCGACGTCGGCGATCGTGTCCTCAGCAACCCGGCGCTGCTCATCGGTCGTGTAGAAGATCTCGGATCGGTAGCTCGAGCCGATGTCGTTGCCCTGGCGGTCCTTGGTCGTCGGATCGTGGATCTGGAAGAAGAACTCGAGGATGTCCCGGTAGGAGATCCGCTCGGGGTCGAAGACGATCTCGACGGCCTCGGCGTGACCGGGATGGTTGCGGTAAGTCGGGTTGGCGTTCTCGCCACCGGTGTATCCGACCCGTGTGGAGATGACGCCGTCACGCTTGCGAAGCAGTTCCTGCACCCCCCAGAAGCATCCCCCCGCGAGGATCGCGGTCTCGGTGTTGTCTGTCACGGCGCGGCTCCTTCCGTCTGAGTCAGTTCCAACTTGCGTACTCAACAGTCCATCCTACGCCCGCTTCGTTACTCCCCAGGCGGATCAGCCCGGAAACGGCTGGCGAGACCAGGGCGTCAGGGCCTGCATGACCCTCCGCCAGCGGTGGCGGCGCATCGCCTTGTGGACGAGCTCCTTGTCGTGCGGGTAGGTGAGCTGCTCGTCGGCCTCGTCGGGAGTCACCCAGCGCAGCTCGTCGACCTCTCCATGCGGCTCGAACTCGCCCTCGAGGGGCTCCATCAGCCAGTACCGCACCAGCTTGCGCCGGGACTTGCGATCCAGATAGGAGACGTGCGGCAGCTCGGTGATCGGCTTGCACCGGTACCCGGTCTCCTCCTCGACCTCGCGCAGCGCGGCCTCCTCCCAACTCTCACCCTCCTCGAGCTTGCCCTTGGGCAGCGACCAGTCCATGTACTTCGGGCGATGGATCACCACGACCCTGGTGGTGCCCTCGCCATCCCGCGCCACGAGCACCCCGCCGGCAGCGGCGATCTCCGGCCTGCCGTCGCCGATCTCGAAGTCCTCGCGGCCCATCGGCGCAGCCTACCCGGCGCGTCCTCGAGCTAGCCGGCCTCGGCGAAGCGGCGAAGCGCCTCCTTGCCCCCGCCGATCAGCGGGTCGCCGTGGGCGAAGAGCAGGTTGTCGAAGTCGAGGTCGAGCAACCCCGCGTAGGACTCGCGGAGGCCGGCCTTGACCGACTCGGGATCGTCGCCGAGCAGCCAGTCCGGGAAGAAGCCCATCTCGCCGTCGTAATGCCTGATCCCGTCGGCGATGGCGAGGGCACCGGCGTCGCGGATCAGCAGGGCACTCTCGTCCGGGCAGATCGCGCCGACCTCGAGCGCCTCGATGCCGGGAGCCACCTCCTCCCCGAAGTCGAACCCCTGGACCTCCGGCCCGTTCTCGAACTCGTGCAGCCCGGGCTTCGAGCATTCGATGACGCAGCCGAACTCATCCGCAAAGCGCTCGGCGTGGCGGAGGTGGTGGCGGTTGCTGAGCAGCACGCGCTCCGGCGGTTCCGCTTCGAAGTGCTCGGTCCCCTCGTCGGGTAGGAGGGCGTCGATGAGCGCCCTGGACGGGCGGACCCAGTACGAGCTCACCTCGCTGCCGGTGTTGGGATGGGTCGCGGTCCAGTGCCAGATGCCGGGGAGCAATTCCTCCATCTGCCCACCTATACCCCGAATAGCATCCGCACGTGCGCACGCTCGGGATCGACCTCGCGGCGCAGCCCGCCAACACCAGCGCCTGCACGATCGAATGGGGGCCGGGACGCCCGGTGATCTCGGAGCTTCGCTCAGGGCTGGACGACCAGGCGCTGCTCGCCGCGATCGAGGGGGCCGAGAAGGTCGCGATCGACGCGCCCTTCGGCTGGCCGGACGAGTTCGTGGAGGCTGTGACGGCCCACCGCAACCGGGCGGGCTGGCCGGGCAGCGGCGAGGACCAGGATCTCTATCGCTTCCAGCTCAGCTTCCGGGCCACCGACCGGCGCCTGATCGAGCACGGGGCGCGCCGGCCGCTGAGCGTCTCGACCGACCTGATCGGCGTGGTCGCGATGCGCTGCGCCTACCTCCTCGATCGCCTGGCCGCGCGCGGTGAGCCCGTGGACCGCGCCGGGTCCGGCAAGCTGGTTGAGGCCTACCCGGCCCCGGCCCTCACCTCCTGGGGCCTCTCCCCGACCGGCTACAAGAGCCGGCTCGGTGCTGCGCGGCTGCCCGAGCTGGTCACCCAGCTCACGGACGGCCTCGGCGGCCTCCAGATGAGCTCGGTGCAGCTGGAGCTCGCCCACTCCGACCACAATTCCTTCGATGCCTTGGTCTGCTCGCTGGTCGCCCGCGCGGCAGCGCTGGGCCTGACCGAGCCTCCCGAGCCGGGCAAGGAGGCCGACCGCGCCACCCGGGAGGGCTGGATCCACCTCCCCACCAATCCTCTCCCCCACCTGCTCGAGACATGACGGTCGCCAAGGAAGGAAAGCTCTCCCTGCGCGAGGTCGCCGCGGAGATGTGGGCCGTTTACCGGCAGCACTGGACCTTCCTGGTCCCGGCGGCGATGGTCGTGCTCCTGCCTCAGTCGATTGCCGATGCGATCACCGAGGGCTTCCACGTCGAGCACCTGAAGAGCGCAGCGGATTTCGCCACCATCGGCGCGGCGCTGCTGCTGGTGGTGGTCAACCTCTTCGGCCAGGCGGTCTATGCGGGTCTCACGGCGGCGGCCGTGATCGATTGGCGGGCCGGGCGACCGCTGCCGCCGCTCTCCGCGCTGCTCCGTGCGATGCCGATCGGGCGCCTGGTCGTGCTGGACCTCCTGATCACCGTCGGGACGGCGATCGGTTTCGTCCTCTTGATCGTTCCCGGCCTGATCTTCCTGACCTACGTCGCGATTTCGCCGGCGGTCCTCAAGCTCGAGCACCTCGGGGTGCAGGATGCGCTCGCTCGAAGCGTTCGGCTCGTTCGCGGCCGGGCACGGCAGGTGTTCGTGATCGGAATCGGCGCGATCCTGGTCACCGAGGTCGCCGTTCAGGCGATCGTCGCGCCGTTCGACGGCATCGCCGTGCTCACCGTCGTCAACCTGATCGCCGAGGGCATCTTCCAGCCGATCGAGGGTCTCGCGATCGCGCTGGTCGCAATCCACCTGCTCGAGCTCCACGGCGAGGCGCCCGCAGCGGACGCGATGGCGCGAGCGCTGGTCGCGGAACACGACTGAGGCCCTCTGGAGAAAGAAAACGGGCCGCCCCCCTAGGGCGGCCCGAGTGAGTCAAACGGCGGCGGGCGGATCTTCCTGCCTTGTTGGTTTCCTACTCCCCTTGGCGAGTGGCATTCTGTCCGCCGCACAGGGCCCCGTCATCGGGGCGAACTGCGGGACTTCAGTAAGTAGTTCTCCCCATCCGCAAAAAAAGGGCCGGAGCAAAGCTCCGGCCCAGGCTTCCCTGCCAGCATCAGGCGGGCGGTCAGTCGTCCGACTTGCGGTCGCCGCCGACCTTCTCCTTCAGCTTGTCGGCGATGTCGTCGACCTTGTCCTTGACGCTCGAAGTCGCGCGGTCGATCTTGCCCTCGCGCTTCAGCTTCTCGTCATCGGTCAGGTCGCCGGCCGCTTGTTTCGTGCGGCCCTTGGCCTCATCGATGCGCTCCGTCATCTCGATCGTCTCCTTTGTCGTTACACCCTCGGCTACCCGCCGTTCATTGCCGGAAACGGGGCGTGACAGCGACGCCCCGAGGCGGCATGATCAGCGCATGGGCAAAGGGACGAGGGAGCGGCTCAGCCAGGACGACGCGCAGATCCTGCGGCTCGAGTCCCAGGTGATCAAGGGCCACACCGGCAAGGTGATGATCGTCGCGCCCGGCTCCGACGGGAGCGCCCTCTCGGTCGAGCGGCTCCGCGAGCAGGTGGCCCAGCGAATGGCCGCGTTCCCGAGGCTCGGCCAGCGGGTCGAGGAGCCGCGCCTGCGGCTCGGCCGGCCCGCCTGGGTCGAGGCGCCCGAGGTCGACCTCGCCTGGCACATCGCCGAGCCGGACCACGCCGATCCGCTCTCCGACGAGGAGCTCCGCCGTGCCGTCGGCGACCTCCTCTCCGAGCGCCTCGATCACACCCGCCCGCTCTGGCGCCTCGACGCCCTGCCGCTGACCGGGGAGCGCACCGCCCTGGTGGGACGCATCCACCACGCGATGGCGGACGGCGTCAGCGCGATCCGCCTGATCGCAGGGTTGCTCTGGGACGTGGAGGTGCAGGCGCCGCAACATGCGCCGCCCAAGCCATCGGCCCCGAGCACGAAGCCGAGCCACCCCGGCGGCGAGGCGAAGCCGGCTCAGCCCTCCGCCGCCGAGGCGGACGAGGCGCGCATCCTGGTGCGGCTCCCGGCTGCGCTCTGGCGGGAGCTTCGCCCCGGACGGGACACCAAGCTCGACCAGCACATCGGCCCCGCGCGCGAGGTCGCCTGGACGAGCTTCCCGCTCGAGCGGCTGAAGCGAATCGAGCACGGCGCCGGGGACGGGACCACCGTCAACGACGTGGTCCTCGCCGTGGTCGCCGGGGGCCTTCGCCGCTGGCTTCCGCAGACCGGCGGGATCGCCGATGACCTCCGGGTCCAGTGCCCGGTCTGCCTGCACGCGCGCGAGGAGGACGCCGGGCAGCTCGGCAACCGTGACTCGTTCATGAACCTCGACCTGCCGATCTCCGAGGCCGATCCGGCCGCCCGCCTGCGCCTGATCAACACGGAGACCAGCGAGCGGAAGCTCGACCATGACGCGGACACCCTCTACGCCTTCTTCCATGCGCTCGGCCGGTTCCGGCCGCTCTATCGCGGCGTCACCAGGATCACCTCGGGGCCGCGGGAGTTCGCCCTCTCGGTCTCGAACGTGCCGGGTCCGAGGCAGCGGCCGCTCGTCCTCGACCACGCGATCGAGCAGTTCAGCTCGTTCGCCGAACCCGCGGACCGGCATGCCCTGCGGGTGTCGATCGTCTCTCTCGGCGGGGAGCTCGCCTTCGGGCTTTGCTCCGACCCGGAGGCGATCAGCGATCTCGACGGCCTGCGCGGCGCCCTCGCCGACTCGATCGGCGAGCTGGAGGTCGCCGTCTGATGCCGACCAAGGCGAAGTCCCGATCGAAGGGGTCGCTCGCAGAGTACGAGCGCCGGCGCAACTTCTCCAAGACCAAGGAGCCGAGCGGCAAAGCCAAACGGAAGGGCAAGGCGAAGCGCAAGCATCCCCGCTTCGCCTTCCAGAAGCACTCGGCCACCTCGGAGCACTACGACCTGCGCCTCGAGGTCGACGGCGCGCTCGCCTCCTGGGCGGTGCCCAAGGGCCCCTCGCTCGACCCGCGCGACAAGCGGCTCGCGATGCGCACAGAGGACCACCCGCTCGAGTACCTCGAGTGGGAGGGCGTGATCCCCGAGGGCGAGTACGGCGCCGGGCCGATGATCGTCTGGGACCGCGGCGTCTTCCAGAACATCTCCGAGACCAGGCGAGGGGAACCGATGGAGCTCGCCGAGGCCATCAAGAAGGGCGACGTGAAGCTCTTCATGCTGGGCGAGAAGATCAAGGGCGCCTACGCGCTGGTCCGCACCGGGCCGCCCTCGGATCGGGAGAAGTGGCTGCTGATCAAGAAGCGAGACGAGGGCGCCGACGCGCGGCGGCGTCCCACCTCCTCGCAACCGGAATCGGTGCTCAGCGGCCGGACGATCGAGCAAGTGCTCGACCAGGAGGCCGAGCCCGGCCAGTTCAAGCGGCACCGGGCCCGCCGGCGGAGCCGGCGCTAGTCTGGGCCCATGGCCACTGCGGCCGAGGCACGGACGCTTCAGAACTACATCGCGGGCGAGTGGCGCGACGCTGGGACCAGCGAGGCGCTCGAGGATCGCGACCCGGCGACCGGCGAGCTCGCCGCGAGGGTGCCGCTCTCGGGAGCGGGCGACGTCGACGCCGCCGTCCGGGCCGCCCGCGCGGCCCAGCCGGCCTGGCGCGAGGTCCCGCCGCAGGAGCGCGCCCGGGCGGTGCTGGCGCTCCGCGACGCACTGGTTCGCAACCGGCAGGAGATCACCGCCCTGGTCACCGCCGACATGGGCAAGACCCTTGCCGACGCCGACGGCGAGGTCGGCCGCGGCATCGAGTCGGTCGAGTCGGCGGCCGCGATCCCGCACCTGCTCAAGGGCGAGACGCTCGAGGGCGTCGCCAGGGGCCTCGACGTGGAGATGGTCCGCCAGCCCGTGGGCGTGGTGGCCGCCATCACCCCCTTCAACTTCCCGGCGATGATCCCGCTCTGGTTCCTCCCCTACGCGGTCGCGTGCGGCAACGCCTTCATCCTCAAGCCCTCCGAGCGCGATCCCCGGCCCTCGGAGCGGATCTGCGAGCTGATCGATGAGGAGGAGATCTTCCCCACGGGCGTCGTCAACCTCGTCCACGGCGGGCGCGAGGCGGTCGAGGCGATCCTCGACCACGAGGGCGTCGACGCCGTCTCCTTCGTCGGCCAGGCCAAGACCGCGCGGCTGATCGCCACCCGCTCGGCTCAGACCGGCAAGCGCGTTCAGGCGCTCGGCGGCGCCAAGAACTCGATGATCGTCGCCGAGGACGCCGATCTCGAGACCTCCATCCCGGCGATCATGGGATCGGCCTTCGGCGCCGCCGGTCAGCGCTGCCTGGCCGGCTCGGTCTGCGTGATCGCGGGAGACGAGGCACGCCAGGCCGAGGTGCGCGAGGCGCTCAGGTCGGCCGCCGAGAAGCTCAACATCGGTCCCGGCGCGGACCCCGGCACCGACGTCTGCCCGATGGTCGCCCCCGAGGCCCGCGAGCGAGCCGAGGCGGCGGTGGCCACGGCGGAGTCGGACGGAGGCACGGTCCTGCTCGATGGCCGGATCGGCGGCGGGGAGGCGGGCGCGATGCTCGGCCCCACCCTCGTGGATGTGTCGGACCCCGAGTCGGAGCTCGCCCGCGAGGAGATCTTCGGGCCGGTGCTGGCTCTGGTCTCGGCCCCCGACCTCGACGCGGCGATCGAGTTCGCCAACGGCTCGCGGTACGGCAACGCCGGCTCGATCTTCACGACCTCGGGAGCCGCGGCCCGCGCCTATCGCTGGGGAATCGAGGCGGGCATGCTCGGGGTCAACATCGGGGTGCCGGCGCCGGTCGCCTGGTTCCCGTTCTCGGGCTGGAAGGACTCGATCGACGGCGACCTTCACGCCAACGGCCCCGACGCCGTCGACTTCTATACGCGCAAGAAGGTCGTCACCTCGCGCTGGTAGGTCGGCTCACCAGGAGTCGACGGTGCGGCCACTCGGCGCCGGGGTCCCGGCCGCGGCGAGAGTGCGGGCGATCGTCGCCCGGGTGTCCGCCGGATCGATGACGTCGTCGATCTCGAAGATCTGAGCGGCGTTGAGCGCCTTCGCCTGCTCGTACATCTGCGCGGTCAGCTCGCGGACCCGCTGCTCGCGCTCACCCTCGTCCTCGATCGCCTCGAGCTCCCGGCGCATGGCGAGGCGCACCGCGCCCTCCAGCCCCATCGGACCGAGCGTCGCGTCGGGCCAAGCCGCCGTCAGCAGCGGCTCGTGCAGGCTGCCGAACGAC
>JBKPND010000052.1:0-6299 GCA_046732465.1 Actinomycetota bacterium | reverse complement strand
GTGAAGTCCTGCCCCGCGCCGTCAGGCCAGCGGGCGCTTCCGCGCCATCCCCTCGCGGCGCGGGAACCGCTCCGGCGTGGGCGCGAGCTTGCGAAAGACGTGCAGATGACGGTTTTCGGAGGCCGGGTATGGCTGCACCGGGATCACCTCGTTCACCGCCATCCCCACCCTGTCGGCGGCGGCGGCGCCGGCGGTCTCCTCGGCCGGATCCCGCTCCCCCTTCCACGCCACGAAGACACCGTCCTCACGCAGCAGCGGCGCGGCGTACTCGACGATCACCGCCAGCGGCCCCACCGCCCGAGCCGTCACCGCGTCGTACGCCTCGCGGCCGCCGCCCAGCAACGGCGGCACCCGCGCATATTCCTCCACTCGCGCGGTTATGGACCGGGCATTCGCCAGCTCCGACGCCTGAATGAGCCGATCGATCACCGCGGTCTTTCGTCCCGCGGACTCGATCAGGTCAACCTGCGCTCGAGGGAGAGCGATCGCTAGCACGAGCCCAGGAAACCCTGCACCTGCGCCCATATCGGCAATGCGCCGTGCGGATGACAGCTCCGAAACCTCCAACCCCGACAGGCTGTCGGCCACGTGAACGTCAAGTGCCGCCTCAGGGTCACTGACGGTCGTATGCGGATCCGGCTCCGCCGCTAGAGCGGCAAGCAGCGGCGCATACGTTTCACGAGAAACGCTCAACGGGACTTACCACCAGCCGGCGGTCCGGCTCGTCGCCCTCGCTGTGGGTCTCGACGTCGGTGCGCTCGCTCAGGTACGTGTGGACGATCTTCCGCTCGGTTGCGCGCATCGGCTCGAGCTCGACGGGCCGCCCGTATCGGAGCGCCTCCGCGGATGCCCGGTCCGCCATGCGGTGGAGCGCGCCCTCGCGCCGCTCGCGGTAGCCCGCCGCGTCGACGGTCACCTGCTTGCGCAGCTCCTCGCCCCGGAAGGCCGCCCGGAACGCCAGGTGCTGGAGCGCGTCGATGGTCGAGCCGTGCTTGCCGATCAGGAGACCGAGGTCGTCTCCGTTCACGGTCGCGCGGATCTCGTCCTCGGTCTCGTCGATGTCCACAGTCGCGTGCAGGCCCAGCGCGTTCACCACGCGCGCGACCAGTGCGCGGACGCGCTCGGTCGGCTCCTCCGGGATCTCGTCGGCGACCGCCTCCCACGCCTCGCGGTCCACCTCCGCCCGCACGCGCGCGGGGCCGTTCGTGCCGCCGTCCTCGGTTACGTCGAAGCGGACGTGGTCCTGGGTCAGGCCGGGGAAGCGTGCCTCGAGCTCCTTCATCGCGGCCCACTTGGCCTCGCCGAGCGTCTCCCCCCGGCCCTCGGCGACGAGGTCCTCGGAGCTCAACGCCGGCGCCCCGAGCGCTTCTTCTTCTTGCGCGGCGACTGGGGCGGCGCCTTCGCCTGCCCCCCGTTCCCGGCAGGCGCCTTCGCCGGCTCCTTGCTCCTCCCGTTGCCGCCGTCCGCCGTGGCCGCCGCGGCGGTCGCGGTGCTGGGCGGCGGCTTCCCGCGCGCGGGCTTCGCTTCCCCACCGCCGCCGCCGTCGGATGTCGCGCCGGCCAGCACCGGCTTCGGATACAGCTTCCGCACGAGCAGCTGCTGCCCGATGGTCCACACGTTCGTCGTGATCCAGTACACGATCAGGCCAGCCTGGAAGTTCACGATGAAGATCACGAACACGAACGGCAGCGCGAACATGATCCGGCGCTGGGTCGGGTCGGCGCTGATCGCCGTTACGGCGCTCGCGGCCAGCTGCGTGCCCACGTAGAGCACGATCAGCACGCCGAGCAGCACGGGGTCGGTGACCTTCTCGGCGAGGTTGTCGATCGCCAGGAAGCCCGGGTTGTCGGAGATGTCCGCCTTGAACGTGTCCGAGCGCAGCAGGTAGAAGAGCGAGATGAAGAACGGGATCTGGAGGATCAGCGGGAGGCACGACCCGAGCGGGTTGACCTTCTCGCGCTGGTAGAAGGCCATGACCTCCTGGTTCATGCGCTGCCGGTCGTCCTTGTAGCGCTCCTGGATCTTCTTGATCTCGGGCTGGAGCGTCTGAAGCCGCTGCATCGACTTCACGCCCTTGAAGGTGAGCGGCAGGATCGCGATCCGCACCGTGAAGGTCAGCAGGATGATTGACCAGCCCCAAGACCCGCCGACGAGGTCGTGCCAGAACTCCAGGATCGCCTGGCAGGCATCGATGAGCGGCTGAAGGACGTTTGCGATGTACATGGGCTAGCCCTCGGCGCGCGGACGCGTCCGGAACAGCTTCTGGTCCTCGACGAAGTCGACCCCGCCGTGGCTCCAGGGGTTGCAGCGAAGGATCCGCCATACGGCCAGGACGGCACCGCGCAACACACCGTACCGCCGGATCGCCTGGACGGCGTACTCGGAGCAGCTCGGATGGTACCTGCAGCGGGCGGGAATCCCGGGCGAGATGGCACGCTGGTAGAAGCGCACCGGCGCGGTCGCGATCGAACGGATCGCACTCACCGCGCCTGCTCCTCTCCGTCCGCCAGGCCGGCCGCGGCGAGCACCTCGCGGAGCTCCCCCTCGATCGCCCGCTCCCCGCCCTGCCGCGCCAGCTCGCCGGCGGCCGGGCGCGCGACGATCACGAAGTCGTGCCCGTCGCGCAGCTGCTCGGCGCTCGCCCAGAAGGCCTCCCTCAGGAGCCGCTTCATGCGGTTGCGCTCGACCGCGCCGCCGACCTTGCGGCCCACCGAGACGCCGAGGCGCGGCTCCGAATCGTCGCTGTCCTCGCGCGGGAACGCGTACACGACCAGGTGCCGGCTCGCGTGCGAGCGGCCCTCGCGATACACGCGCTCGAACTCGCCGCTCCGCGATAGCCGGCGGCGCCTTCGACGCGCGCGATCAGCCATGGGCTAGGGGGTGAGCCGCTTGCGGCCCTTGTCGCGGCGGCGCTTGAGAAGCGCACGCCCGGCGCGGGTCCTCATGCGCGCGCGGAAGCCATGTGTGCGGGCGCGCTTGCGCTTCTTGGGCTGGTAGGTGCGCTTCATGTACTGCCGAGCCAGGGTACAAGATGATCGAGCGTCCGCCTGTCGACTCCCTGTCGACAACCCCGCCGGGATCGCCGCCCAAGGCTTTTCTCGCGTTTTGCGGAGCCGCCTCCGGACGTGTGCAGCGCGCCCGATTGGGCCGTTGTACACTCGGCGAGCCGAGGGCAGTGGGGGTTGTTTTCCCCGCCGGGCCTTCCTCTGTCAGGAGTACTGCGAGCTGGCCCTTGAGGAGGGTCGCGACCGCCCGTGCCGACACAGCCAGACGAGATTTGGGATGCGATCCGGAGTGAGCTCCGCCGCGAGACGCCCGACTTCAAGTTCCACATCTGGCTGGAGCCGTTGCAGCTCGCCGCGATCCGCGGCCACACGGTGTACGTCCGTGCCCCCGAGCACATCCGCGTCTCCGTGGCCGAGCGCTACCTGCCGCTCCTGCGCCGCGCCGCGGTGGCCGGCTTCGGCGAGCGGGCGCTGGTGGAGGTCGTGGGCGCCGACTGGGAGCCGCCCGACGACGACGAGGGCGACAGGTCCGGTGCTGGTGGCCGCGAAACCGGCCCGGCCGGCGGCAGCTCGGACGGGGGCGCTGGCGACCGGCTGAACCCCAAGTACACCTTCGACCAGTTCGTGATCGGCGCCGGGAACCGTTTCGCGCACGCGGCCGCGCTCGCCGCGGCCGAGCTTCCGGGCCATTCCTACAACCCGCTCTTCCTCTTCGGCCGGCCCGGGCTGGGAAAGACGCACCTGCTGCACGCCATCGGCAACTACGTGGGGCGCTACGGCTCAGGTCTGAGAGTGCGCTACGCGACGATCGACGAGTTCACCTCGGAGTTCGTCGAGGCCGTGCGCGGGAACGCTACGGCCCAGTTCAAGCAGCGCTTTCGCGGCGCTGACGTCGTCCTGATCGATGACGTGCAGTTCCTGGCTGGGCGCGAGAAGACCCGTGAGGAGTTCTTCCACACCTTCAACACTCTCGTCGAGGCCGGCCGGCAGCTTGTGATGACGTCCGACCGCGCTCCGGAGGAGATACCGGGCCTCGAGGACAGGCTGACGGAGCGCTTTCGCTCCGGACTCGTCGCCGAGCTCGACACACCCGAGGTAGGGGTACGCACCGCGATCCTGGCGAAGCGAGCACGCATCGACGGCGTGGAGATCTCGTCCGATGTGCTGGCGGAGATAGCGGGCCGCGTCACGACCAGCGTCCGCGCTCTCGAGGGCGCTCTGATCCGCGTGGTGGCTTATGCCTCGATGCAGAACGAGCCGCCTACGCCCGCCCTCGCGCGCCACGTCCTCCGGCGGTTGGGTCAGGACGAGACCACCGACGCCTGCGGTCTGGACGAGATCCTCGATGCCGCCGCCCAGGAGTTCGGGGTGGAACGAAGCGCGCTCGAGGCACATGACAAGCGGCCGACCGTCGCACGGGCGCGCCAGGTCGCGATGTATCTCGCCCGCAAGCTCACGGAGCACAGCACCACCGAGATCGGGCACGGAATCGGAGGACGCAGCCACAGCACCGTCATCCACGCCGTCAACCGTATCGGCACCGACCTGCGGACCGACAATGGCCTGCGCGTCGCTGTCGACAACCTCCACAGACGGCTCGGCCATCCCGCGTCCTGACCGGCTTGAATGGAAGAATCAACAGCTTCCGTACATGGGCGAACCCGCTCCCCGAGCCGGATGACGCGGGATATCGACCTATCAACAGCTCCCAATCACTCCTACTCAGATAGGCAGCCTCTTTTGAAGCTTTCCGTTTCCCGTGAAACGTTCCTCGCTCGTCTCGGCGTTGCGGTCCGTGGTGCCTCGACGCGTGGGCCCGTTCCGTCGCTCGCCGGCGTGCTCCTGCGCGTGGAGGGCGGCCGCCCCGAGCTCCAGGCCACCGACATGGAGCTGGGCGTGCGCGTGTCGCTCGAGGCGGCCGAGTCGTCGGCGGGACAGGCCGTGGTCCCGGGGCGGCTGCTGCTCGACGTCGTGCGCTCGCTGCCGAAGGACGATCTCACCCTCGAGTACCGGAGCGCCGAGCAAGACGTGGAGGTCGTCTCCGGACCGGCGAAGTTCCACCTGCGCACCCTGCCTACGGAGGACTTCCCCAAGCTGCCTGAGGCCCCCACGGAGGGTGGCCTGACGGTGCCGGCGGCGGCCTTCGTCGACACCATTGCGCGCGTGGCCCGCGCTGCGTCGCGCGACGAGACCCGGCCACACCTCACCGGCGTGCTCGTCACGGCCAGCGGCACGGAGCTCCGCATGGTCGCCACCGACTCGTATCGGCTCGGCGTCAAGGAGACGAGGCTCGACTCCGAGCTGAGCGGCTCGCTCGAGGCCAACGTACCGGCGCGGACGCTCCAAGAGCTGGGCCGGATCGCCTCGGGAGAGGGTGCCGACTCGATCCAGGTCGCGGCGCTAGAGAACCAGGTGGTCTTCACAGTCGACGACATCGTGCTGTCGTCGCGGCTCGTCGAGGGTCGCTTCCCGAACTATCAGCAGCTCCTGCCCGAGTCGTACGAGCACGAGCTGCGGGTGAGCCGTGACGAGCTGCTCGAGGTGGTGCGGCGCGTGGGGCTGCTGGCACAGAAGAACGCGCCGCTCCGGCTGCGCTTCTCAGAGGGGGCGCTCGACGTTTCGGCGCAGACTCCGGACGTCGGCGAGGCGAGCGAGTCGCTGCCCGTGCCGTTCGCCGGCGAGCAGCTCGAGATCGGCTTCAACCCTGAGTTCTTCCGCGAGGGCCTGGAGAGCGCCGAGTCCGACGAGCTCCTGCTGAAGCTCATCAGCCCGCTGCGCCCCGGTCTGATCCAATCCGGCGACGAGGGCGCAGGCTTCAGGTACCTCGTCATGCCGATCCGGCTGAACGTGTGATCCGATGCGCGTGACGCGCATCCAGCTCCGCGACTTTCGCAACTACGAGGCGGCGCGCGTGGAGCTCGCCGAGGGGCTCACCGTGGTTGCCGGCGCCAACGGCGCCGGCAAGACAAACCTGCTGGAGGCAATCTACTTCGGCTGCACCGCGCGCTCGCCGCGGACCTCGAACGAGCGTGAGTTGGTCAGGCGCGGCGGACAGGGCGTCGCGCGCGTGGTGCTCGAGCTGGAGGCCGGCGACGGCGGGCACCGGCTCGAGGTCGGGTTCGAGCCCGGCGAGGCAAAGCACCTGCGCGTGGATGGCACCCCTGTCGACAGCCTGTCGACGCTGGAGACGCGCCCGCTCGTCAGCGTGTTCCTGCCGGAGCGGCTCGCGCTGGTCAGGGGGGCGCCGGCCGGTAGGCGGGCGCACCTCGACCAGGTGGTCGCGGCGCTCTGGCC
>JBKPND010000051.1:0-12680 GCA_046732465.1 Actinomycetota bacterium | reverse complement strand
CCCCTTCGACTGGGAAGCGCGGTATGGGCGCCTTCCCGCTGGAACTCCCACGATCGTCGCGACGGGGATTATCACCAATTCGCTCTTTATCGCATCGAAATTGCTGCGGCTCGAGGGAGCGTTCGAGATGTGCAAGAGCGCCGCGCAATTCGTGCTCGAAGACCTTTCACGAACCGAAGACGAAGACGGCACCTTTTGTTGGGGATATTTTCCAGGCGACACGCAACGCGTTCTGAATGCGACGATGAAGGGGGCGCGACTCTGTGCGCAGGTCTATTCGGTGACCAGAGACGAGGCGTACCTCGAGCCGGCTGTGGCAACAGCAGCGTACGTCGCTCGGAAGCAAGGCGCCGATGGCTCATGGCCGTACGCCGTCGGCGACACAAGGGAATGGGCCGACAACTTCCACACCGCGTACGTTCTCGACGCGTTCGACAGCTACGCGCGATGCACGGGTGACAGCAGCTTCGAAGACGTGAAGAAACGTGGGTGGCGGTACTACCGCGACAATTTCTTTGCCGACGACCGGATACCGAGGTACTACCCCGACCACCTGTATCCGATCGACGCCACGGCATGCGCGCAGTCGGTCTTGACCCTCTGTCGCTTCGGAGACATTGAAACGGCCGTTCGGGTCGCCGAGTGGACGGTGCGCGAGATGCACTGCCCCGAGGGGCACGTCGCGTATCAGGTGCGACGCCGGCACGTGGTGCGCATTCCGTACATGCGCTGGGCTTCGGCCTACATGTACGTCGCGCTCAGCCGCCTCGCGTACTCGCTCGCCAATGGAGCAGACGGCCCATGAGGGTCTGGATCGACATCGACAACCCACCGCAGGCGCGGTACTTGTTCCCGCTTGTACGGCGATTCGAGGAAGCAGGCCACGATGTGGTCCTCACGGCCCGCGCATACGGCGACACATTCGCCATCCTTCGGAGCGAGGGCGCGACATACGAACCGATCGGCTCGAGCTTCGGCAAGGGTATTCCGCGGAAGCTCTACGGTCTCATGAAACGGAGGCGCCAACTCATCCGGTTTTTCGAGCACCAGTCGGCCCAGCCCGATCTCGTCGTGACCGGATCGAGGTCGGCGAGCCTCGCTGCCCGAAAACTTGGAATCCCGAGCTTCATCATCGTCGATTACGAGTACGTGAACCTCTTCATCTATCGACTCTCCCGATCACACATCGTGCATCCGAGCGTTATCAACGGTGGAGTCCTGGAGCGCCACGGGATCCGGCCCGAGCGGCTGATGCCGTTCGACGGATTGAAGGAGGACATCGCCTTCGCGGACGTCGATCTCTCTGGCGTTACGCCGCATGAGTTCGGCGATAACGGCAAGTCGGCTCCGCGTGTCCTCTTTCGCCCCCCTGCTGAGGAGAGCCACTACTACCGGTCAGAGTCGCGCGACTTGGCGCTCGAGTTGCTTCGGTTTCTCGCCGCAAGAGGTGCGAGGATCATTTTCTCGCCCCGATACAGGAGGCAGCTCGCTTACCTCGACGAGATCTCGTCGTGGCAAGAAGAGCCAATCATCCTCCACGATCCGGTGCCATTTGTCGCCCTCCTGAAGGGAGTTGACGCCGTCGCTTCGGCCGGGGGGACGATGCTCCGCGAAGCAGCGTTCCTTGGCGTCCCGGCCTACAGCATCTTCCGGGGGAACATCGGTGCCGTTGACCGCTATCTCGCGTCGATCGACAGACTCACGCTCGTTTCGTCGCCCGCGGATTTCGCGGACATCGACCTGACGCAGAGAAACTTGATCTCGCCGCTTCGTCGGACAACGGGCGTGGCAGACGGTGTGGCAACGATGATTCTCGACCGAGTGGAGTCGCCGACAGTCGGCTCTCGAGCGCGTACCCTCGACCATGTCAAGATGGCTATCGGCGCTCGCGGACAAAATCAGTCCGGGGGACGGCATCGTTGACAAGGACGAGCCGCGGCCTGGCAACCGAGTTCTGGCGTGGCGCGCAGCCCGGGTTTCGCTTCACACAATACGAGCCCGGGACCGTGGAATTCTTTCGCGAGGTTGAGCAGCATAGATACACCCTTGAACCGCATATCCCTGAGATCGTTCGCTTCGAAGAATGGCGTGGCGCCGATGTCCTCGAAGTCGGCTGCGGCATAGGGACTGACGCGTCCCGATTCGCACGCGCAGGCGCACGGTATACGGGCGTCGATCAGACAGAACGTGCGGTACAGCTCGCTCGTCGTCGCTTCGAACTGGACGGACTGTCAGGCACGTTTATCCACGCGGACGCCACGGCGCTGCCACTCCCCGACCATTCATTCGACCTCGTGTACTCACACGGTGTCATCCACCACATAGCCAACACCAGCGCGGCGGTCGACGAGATCTATCGAGTGCTCCGCCCGAGCGCCATCGCCTTGGTGATGGTTTACCACCGGGGCTCGTTCAACTATCGGTTCAACATCCTTGTCGTACGGCGTCTCGTCGCCGCCAGCCTGTTCGCTCCCGGCGCGGCTCCGATCGTTCGTCGGCTCGTTCCGGCAGATGAGGAGTTAATCATGGGCCATCTCGACCTACTAGCAGTTCACGGCTGGCGTTACATAACCGATGCGGGACTGTTCCTATCGAACAACACTGATGGCCCCGGCAACCCGCTGTCCAAGGTGTACTCGCGGACCGACGCACGTCAGCTTTTCCAAGCTTTTTCAGACGTCGAACTGGAAACGCGGTACCTGAATCTTCGTCTTTACCCCTGGGGTGACCGCCTCGCTAGAAGGCGCGCAGCACGTCTTCTGGAACGGAAAATCGGCTGGCACCTTTATATACGCGCGAGGCATTAACTTCGGAGTTTAATCGATCCAGAGCGCTATCGCTCGGACGCAAGTGGAACAGCGGTGGTGTCGAGTTGCATGCCGTCGAATGTCCACGTACGCTCAAGAAATGTCTGGCACCAAAGCTCGAGCGTAAGAAGGGCATATAGTCGAAGGCTATTGTCTGCCGTCCCGGCGGAATTCTCTGCGCGCAATCTCGCAACCATACTAGGGTTCACGAACCCACGGCGCCGAAGCGTTTCCTGCGAAAGAAGATCGTCGACCAAAGGTGCGAGTTCGCCGACGAGCCAGGAGCGGAGTGGAGCGCCGAAGCCTGCCTTACGTCTCCAAATCACGTCGCGAGGAAGAATCCCCTCCTGACTGCGTTTCAGGATGTACTTCCGCTGCCATCGTCTCAATTTCAGATGCGATGGAATCTTTGCTGCTAGTGCGACGAGTTCGTCGTCCAGCAGCGGGACTCGGACCTCTACAGATGCGGCCATCCCCATCTTGTCGGTATAGCTGAGGTTCAGACAGGGAAGAAACGTCTTTGCGTCAAGGTAGAGGAGACGGCTGAGCTCGTCGCCTCCGCGGTCGCGCAACAAATACGAGCGATGAAGAGCGATCGGATCATAGTCTCCGTTGGCGGCCCCTGGAAGGAGCACCTGTTGGAGCTCGGGCTCCGAGTAGTAGCTCGAAAACGACAAATAGCGGTCAAGGGGCTCCATACCGGCCGCGCGCATGAACTTCCAGAGGTTTCGCCTAGGTCCGCGTAGCCGGCCGGGCCTTCCAGGCCGGGCGATCGGTGCGATCGCCCGCTCGAGCACACCCAGAACGCCATCTGGCAGCGTTCCCAGTGCACGGGCGATGCGCCACGCCAGGTGACGCGGATATCCCGCGAAGACTTCGTCGCCGCCCATCCCGCTCAGCATGACCGGCATCTCCCGCCGGGCTTCGCGACAGATTAGGTAGGTCGAGATTGCCGCGGGGTCCGCGATTGGCTCTTCGAGATGCCAGACTGCTTTCGGAAGAAGCTCCAAGACGTCTGGCTCGAGTATCCGTTCGTGGTAGTCGGTGTCGAACAACGAACCGATCTGGCGCGCATACTTGAGATCGTCCGGGACGATCTCGTGCTCGAGGTCTTCCTCTCCAAAGCCGATTGACCAAGTACTGACGCGCTCGTTTGCCGTCTTCATCGCGGCGACGATCGCCGAAGAGTCGACGCCGCCGCTGAGAAAGCTCCCGAGCGGAACGTCGCTGACCATCTGGCGCCGAACCGCGCCGTCTACCGCCGCCCGCACCTCGTCGCGCCACTCGTGCTCCTGCCGCTCTTCCGGCTCGAATCGCAAATCCCACCACTGGGTTATCTCGAGCCCCTCGCCATCCGCCCAGGCGTGATGTCCGGGAGGGAGCTTCAGGATTTCCCGGAACGCGGTTTTCGGGTCCGGGACCCACAGAAACGTCAGAAAGTCCGCGAGCGCGGTGGGGTCCAGCTGCGGCCGTCCGATGAGCGGCAACAGCGCCTTGACCTCGGATGCGAATGCGAACCACCCGGGGCCGCGTGTGTAATAGAGCGGCTTAACGCCGAGTCGGTCGCGGGCAAGGAAGAGGCGTTTATCCCTGGCGTCCCAAATCGCAAACGAGAAGATCCCGTTGAGCCGCTCGAGCATCGAAGGCCCGTCGACAACGAACATCCGCAGAAGCACCTCGGTATCGCACTCTGTCTCGAACTGCTCCCCGCGGCTTTCGAGCTCGCGACGGAGCTCGCGAAAGTTGTATAGCTCGCCGTTGTACGTGACCCACCAGCGACCGGCGTAGCTCATCGGCTGCGCGCCGGCGGGCGTAGGGTCGATGATCGCGAGCCGCCGGTGGCCCAAACCCGCCGGTACGTCGCCGTCGAAGACCGTGACCCCAGATCCATCCGGCCCGCGGTGCGCCATCGCGTCCGTCATTGCCGCAAGCTCGAACGCTTCGGCTCTCCCTACGGTTCCGCAGATGCCGCACATGAGTCCGCCCCTTTCCTTCTCGTCACTCTCGCGCTGCGTTCACTTCGACGAATTCGACCGTGCCGGTCTCGAGGGACCGCAGAGCGGCAAACGTGACCGCCATTGATGATACGTACTCAGCGAGCGAAGGTGGGGCGACCTCTCCGCGGAGGACGGCTGCGAAAAGGCGCATTTCAGCGGCGTGGCCCTTGTCCTGGGCGCGGGCGCGCTGGCTTCTGCCGCGACCCGCCTCCCAAAGCCGCAAGCTCCGAAAGTCGTCGATCCGGCCGGAGCGCTGTTCGCGATGAGCCTCAATGAGTTCCTTGCCCGCGCGTGGTGCCCCTGCCGTTCCGTAAAGCAGCACGCCCAGCGAGCCATCTGCAAACCGAATGGAAACTGAGAAGTCCTGCGGGCACTGCGCGGGCTCGTTTGTCCGCTGCCGTGTTTGTGCGGATACGGCCACGGGATTGGAGCGTGCGAGCGCGACGATGAGGTCGAGGAAATGGCAGCCTTCACCGAGAAGCCGGCCGCCTCCCGCGTGCGGGTCGTTGAGCCAGTGGTCTGCCGGAAGCGGGCCGCCGTTCACCCGTACGACGACGTTTGTCGGTCCGTCCGCGGGCTCGAGGTGACGTCGCAGCGCCTCGGTCATCGGTGCAAACCGGCGGTTGAAGCCGACCACGAGCGGCGGCGCATGGGCGCGGCCTAGCTCTGTCTGAAGAGCAGCGAGTTCTTCCTCGCTGACGCAAAGTGGCTTCTCGACGAACACTCCCTTTCCGGCCTGTGCGGCCGCAAGGACGAGACGTCCATGTAGGTCATGCCGCGTCGCGACTACAACACCCGAGATCGCGTCGTCTGCAAGCAGCTCGTCCACCGTGCAAGCACCACGCCGGAATTGGAACTGCTCGGCGGCCGACGCAGCCGAAAGTCCCGACCCGGTAGCGACTCGATCGAGGATGAGCCGATGGCGATCGGCGAGCGGGATCAAGTGTCGGCGCGCGAAGCTGCCCGCACCGATGAATCCAACGCGCGGTCCGGGCGAAAACGGGCGCTGGCCGGCTGGAGAAGAAGGTGACGGAGTTTGACGCGGCTCTTCCGTGGGCGTCGGGTATTCGATGATCACTCCGAGCGCACGTCGATCTGGGTCGGTCACTGCGTCGAGTGCGCGGTCTGCCTCGTCGATTCCGAAGGTATGCGTGATGAGATCGGCCACCTTCACGCGTCGCTCCGCGAGTAACCGTAGGAACTCGCCCATATTTCGTCGCTCCGTCCAGCGGACGTACCCGATGGGGTACTCGAGACCGCGCTCCTCATATTCTCGGTCGTATCGACCTGGCCCGTATGACCGGGCTAACCGCAGGTCGAGCTCCTTCTCGTAGAGCCGGCGGCGGTCGAGCTCCAGCAAGACGTCGCCGACAACGACGATTCGCCCTCGCTCACGTGCTAGGTCTGTGGCGAGCGACACAGGGTCGTTGCTCGTGGGCGCGGCAGCGGTCACGAGCACCGCGTCGCATGTGCTGAAGTCGGCGGACGTGACGTTCGCGCGTAGACGACTGAGCTGGAGCGCGCCAGCCCGCTCGCCCAGCTCGAGCCGCCACGGCTCTAGGTCGATTCCACACACTTCGCATCCCGCGGCTCGCGCGATCCGGGCGGTGAGTTGTCCGACGAGACCCATCCCTACGACAGCAACGCGTTCGCCAAGTCGGACGTCCGCCTGACGAAAGCCATGCAGTGCAATCGCCCCAAGCGTCGTAAACGCCGCATCGACAACATCCACGCCGTCGGGGACCGCCACGCAGAGATTCCCCGGCACGGAAAGCGTTTCCGCGTGCCCGGCGTCTTCGCCGCCGCACGCGACGATGTCCCCCGGCTGAATGTCGCGAACCCGAGCACCGACCCGCTCGACGCGCCCCGCGGCAGAGTAGCCGAGCGGCGTGAGCGCGTCCAAACGGTTCCGAACGGCCGCAACGGTCGCTCCGATGCCGTCGATCCGGACTTTGTCTAGGACCTGACGTACCTGATCCGGTCGCCGCCGAGCCTTTCCCAGTAGCGTTTCACGTCCGATCTCGACCTTCGCGCGCTCGGTGCCGGCGCTGACGAGCGATGCTCCGGTAGTTACAAGAACTCTCCAGTCGTCGATTTCGGGCCGAGGCACGTCGAGCACGCGAAGCTCGCCATCCTTCATCCGCTGTGTCAGCTGCTTCATCGGACAGATTCCTCGCTTCCGATTGCCTTTCTCGGTCGTCGCTCGCGCGCGATAAAGGGACGAATTGCTTGGATCATGCGCTCCCCGAAAGCCTCCCGGGTAAAGGTTCGCTCGTATAGCTCCTGTCCGGCCTTTCCTAGGAGCCGGCGTCGATGTCGATCGCGCGCGAGCTCGACGAGCGCGCCGGCGAGCGCCTCGCTTGATCCCGCCGCTACGAGTATTCCGGTCTTGCCGTCGACTACCGTGTCGGCAATCCCCGGCCAAGCGGGAGCAACGACGGGCAAACCGACCGCCATCGCTTCGAGGATCACGAAAGGCTGCCCTTCGGGCATCGGCGAGGCAAAGCAGAATATGTCAGCAGACTCGAAAAGCGCGGCTTTCGCGTCACCCTCGATCAATCCCGGGAACGTGAGCGCCTCGTCGACCCGAAGGGCGCGGACGATCGCGAGCAACTCGTTGCGGATGGCATCGGAGGCCCACGGTCCGGCGACTGTTCCCCGAAGAGACGGGCAGCTTTCGTGTGCTTTCGCGAAAGCCTCGATGAAGACATGTGGCCCCTTTTGCGGAGTGAGCGATGACAAGAACAAAACGCGAATCGTTTCGTCTGAGCGGCGGCGTTGACCCGATGCAGTTGGTCTGTCGATCCCGTTCGGGACGACCGCTACTCGCTCCGGCGGAAGAAGACACTCGAGCGCGGGCCGAAGACTCTCAGTGAGAACAATTCCGAGCGATGCCTTCCCGAGCGTCCAGCGCAAGAAAAAACGAGTTACGGCATTACGCGTTGCGTAGAACGCTCCGAGCGAGCCGCCGTGCAAGTGCACGATCACTGGCCGGTGAGCGGCACGGGCAACTAGCAAGAAACAGATATCTCGCAAGAGACCTGGAAACTCTTGCGCAATCGGGAGATATACCGCGCCGATTTTGGGTCCGAAGCTCTTCCGAATAGCCGTGAAAATATGACGGACAGCAAGACCTATGTTGTGTGCCGTCCAACTTCCGCGATTGCCAAGCTCATCAAGAGGGTCCGCCGTGTTCACCCTGATGTATGGGATGCTCGCTCGGTCGAGTTCGGCGACTAACGCTTGGGTAGCGACTTCCATCCCGGTAGCGGGAGGAGGCTCCGGGCCGATGACGAGCAGCGCCTTTCGATTCATCGCCGCGATGGGGACCAGGCGGCCGGACGATGTTCCGTCAAGCGAATCCTCGGTCATAAGCGAATGCAGCAAAGCTCGTCACGATGACCGTTAAGTCCGCCAGCATCGACCAGTGGAACCACACCTCTAGCGCGCCGGTCGCCAGTTGCGCATGCGGACATCCACGGGTTACATGAGACGGCTGGTCAATAACGGTCGATCTTCGCCTTTCGCTTCGTTGCTCCAGGTTATAGCTTGTCATCGGCACCCCGACCATTGAACAAGACTCTCCAGCGGACTTCCCGCGCCGGTCACAGCGTTCGGGCAGCTTCGTGAGCGCTCCTCCGAGGTCTCGGCCCGTCGAATCGACTACCTTCGACGAGATAGGCACCGCTGCGGAACCGCGCGCCTTCGCTTGGGGTTTCGTCGCCCAGGTGTTCTCATCGGCGACGAACTTCGGCCTAACGCTGTTGTGCGGTCGCTTGCTGGGACCCAGCGGGCTCGGCATCGTTGCCGTTGGATTCGGTGCGTATCAATTCGTCGCCGGCCTTCAGCGTGCGCTCGTTATGCATCCTGTAGTGGCCGATGCCGCACCTCTTCGCGGTGGCGAGCGCCGGTGGCTTGCCGAATCAGGCCTTACCGTTGTCGCATGCAGCGGAGTCGTCGCAACGCTCGCGATGGCTGCCGCCGGACTTGCGATCGGAGGGAACGTCGGGCGCGGTCTGCTGCTTTTCTCGCCCTGGCTCGTTGTCGCTCTTCTCCAGGAGTTTTGGAAGGCCATCCTTTTTCAAGAACGACGCGGAGCAGCCGCGGCATTGAGCGACGCCGTGCGGTTCGGCGTCATGGCGCTCAGCCTTCCGCTCGTTCTGGCCTGGGAACATGACTATGTCATTGTCAGCGGCTGGGGATTGGGCGCCGGCGCAGGACTCGCCGTTGCGTTGATTTCCGTCCCAGGCCGCCCACAAAGGGTGCGCGCCGCGTTCATGATCTGGCGCGATCGGGCATGGGGCCTCGGCCGGTGGCTGGCCGCACGCGAGACGATCTATCAGGCCTTCATGTACGCGACCGTTCTCTCTCTCGCGCTAATTCTTGGAACGGACGGTCTCGGCGGACTGCGCTCCGCAGAAGCGTTGTTTTCGCCCTTTTCACTTGTTGCCGCAGCTCTTGTACTCCCATCCCTCCCAGCTCTCTCACGTGCGGCTGCCGTTTCGCACCACAACGCCGTAGCACTCTCCTTTCGCATCTGTGGAGTTGCAGTTGCATTTGGATTGGCGTACATGGTCATCATGGCGTTGATCGGCCCGTGGCTCCTCACTCACCTCTTCGGCAGCGCGTTTTCGCCGTTTAGCAATCTTGTATGGCCCATGGCCGCGCTACAGGTCGCGAACGCCATGGGAGTCTCCTTCACGTTGCTGCTGCTCGCTGAGAAGCGCGGAGCTGCATCCCTCGTTGTCGGTACCGTAGCGTCAGTGGCGACCATCGTTTTCGCCACGACACTCGCTGTTGAGTATGCGGCAGTGGGTGCTGCTTGGGGAATGGCAGCAGCGTCTGGCGTTGCATCGGCGGCGGCTATCTATCTTGCTCTCCGAAAAGGGCTCTAGCCTTTCAGAGGAGCGCGCCCTCGCCCGCCTGAAGCTCTGGTCTTTTGGCTCCACCTTGACGTCGCGACTTTAAGAAGCCCCTCGCGCCGCGCTTGTGGCGGTTCCGCGCAATGGTGGTCGGTTCTCCATACGCGTGGATGCGGTGGTTTCTGGGTTTGGATCCGTTAGGGCGAGTCCAGCAAGAGCTCCAAGAAGGAGAGTGAATGCGGGTACCTCCAGCCAATCATGGATGAAGCCCAGAACGATAAGCATCGCAAAGCCTGAAGCGGCCGCGAGTGCCTCGGGGGATCTCCGTCGACGCACAGTAAGAAAGATCGTCATGAAGAGACCCGTATATGTCACTAACCCGATGACCCCTACGTCGCCAAACACTCCGACACCGCTCGAGGTACCGCTATCGAACGACGCGAGGTTGAATGGGTCGCGATAGGCTGACTTGCCAGTTGCCCGCACCTCAGCAGCGGCGGCATCCTCGGCTTCGATGGCAGTTTCGGCCGGGCGCAAACCAAGAACCTGAAGTGGCGATCCTCCTTCCTCAGCTGCCTCGACGGTCTGGTATGCCGTACGGCTGACCGTCTCCGCGGGTCCTTGGCCAAACAGAAATGTCGGAACGTCAGACTTCGCCCTCTCCCAGATCAAGTCTGCGGCGGCGATCTTCCCAGTGTGTCCTGATAATGCTCGGCCGATATACGGAACCGCATACCGAGAATTGGTCGGTGCAAAGTGCACGATAATAAAAATTAGGGTGACCGCGATCACGCCAACTGCAAAGGCGCGAGCCGACAGCAAACGGTGGCCGAGGAGTGCGGCCGGTAGAGCAAAGGCGACCTGTTTTGCATCCGAAAGCAGAAGAACACCAGCCATTGCACTCAGCGCGAAAACCGCGGTCGGCGACAGCACTCTGCGCATACGGCCTAAATACCAGAAAGCCCCGACGATAGCCAGCGCGCCTACTGCGTGAGCGCCGACGCCAGAACCATAAAGCGTCCCCTGTACTGCGTCGCCTTCACCAAGCGTCACCGCCTGTAAGTAAGCGAGGGGTATCTGTACTGCAACGAGGGCGACGCATACTCCAGACAGAACGGTGCGCTCACGGCGGTTCGGCGGCTCGATCAATAGCGCACAGACGACTGCGAACGGCTCACCGAGCACCGCGAAATACACAGGGCCCCGAAGCAGCTCGGAATCGTTGAGAAGAGCCGAGCCCATCACCGCGAGAGCCAGCAGGAGGAGCCAAATCGTCGCTCGGCGCGCAAGGTAAGACTGAAAGTGTCCCCGGATAAGCGCGATGCACAACGCGCCCCAAGCGAGCGGGAGGTGGATGAACTGCACGAAGCCGGGAACAAGCTCAAGGCCGACGAGACCGCGACACGCGATAGCCACGACTAGTGCTGACGCGACCCAGATCGTCGGAGATCTCGTAGCAATGAGGAGTACCGCCGGGAGAATCGCGAGCGCGGAGGCCGTCAAAGGCGCCTTGACCGCGAGGATCCCAACGGCAACGGATACAGGGATCGCGAGGACGAGACCGGAGTGCGGCGACCAAGGCTCGAAAGCGGCTCGATATCGTTCCATCTCACTCACACCTAAGCACACGAGCCATGAACCAGCCTCCCGCCCCAAGGCCGTGATTCTCAGCCGACCGCGCGGCGCGGCTCGCGGACTGCCGGCAGAGCTCCTCTGGTGACCGCAGGACTCTGCCCTCGGCCCGCTTGCCTGGAGCGGTCGCAGGTGCGCTAACCGAACACCGATGCGAAGGCAGCCGACGCCGCCGGTCGAGCTATCGCAAGAGGATTAGGCCGTCTTGATTTGGAACTGTTACGGACGTTACCGGTGCGCCGTCGTTCACTGACGCGACCTGAATCCCGGTTAGGTGCCGGAAAGTACCACCGAGACCGACCGACTGAGTGGACCCGGTCGAGTTGTGAAGGGCGATACCATTCTCGAAATCTCTTCGCCACAGTCCGTTCTGAAGCTTGATCGCCGAGCCAGTCGCTCGACCGAGATATCCTCGTTGATTCAACGAGCCGCCCCAGTACTCGTCATACCAACTCGCATTCGGCGCTTGATAATAGACGCCGGCCATCATCGAAAGCGTCAGACCCCAACGCATGCGCTGATAAGTGTTGGCGCCTCCCCAATCCCAAAACGCATTGTAACGGGGCATGCCGTAAGGATCGGAATAGTTAAGCACCGTCGTATTCCATTTGATGAACAAGTCTGCATCCGTACCGTAATAACCGAGGCCTTCGATTAGGTTCGCATTTGCCATCTTCTTGAATCCATCTGGGTCAGAACCGACCCAGCCTCCACAACAGTTCCCCGGATAGCCCGGCATGTTCCGGACTTCCCACGTTCCGTTTCCGCCTACGCTCTTGCCCGGAAGCCATTGGCGGAGCTTGTTGTAGCTGCTGTTTAGTCCGTCACAGAAACTCCTGGACGAATTCGCGCAGACTGCGTTGTCCGACCAGATGCCGTCCCAGCCCTTGCCGTAAACCTGATCCTTCTTCGCGGCGTACAGCATAAGCCGAGCTAGCAGGTCTGCCGTGTCGGCGTTTTGGAGCGCGAAAGCAGTGCAGGCGGTATTCATACGGCATCCCGGCATCGATCCGTTGTTGTCATGAGAATTGCTCCAGGCCCTCATGTAACCAACGTTCGCTGCCGACCCGTCAGTCCGATTGTCAGTTCCGCCGGGCCAGTTGAACACCGTATTCGGTGCGATCATGGACGTCGTGCACGTTCCGAACCAGTTCGAGTCGTTATTGACCGATTCCTGGTAGCTGATGTTGATGGAAGACTCATGGAAGGGATAACAGCTGGCCGGAAGATCGTTGCGGACGTATGTCATGGCGATGCCGTTTGGATTTTGCGCATGGAAGCTTCCGACATCCATCCATGGAAACGAAACGACCCAGTCGAATTTCCAAAGCTGGCTGATGTCGTTATCCGCGTTGATGCGGAACGTTCGGGGATATCCATGC
>JBKPND010000050.1:0-7470 GCA_046732465.1 Actinomycetota bacterium | reverse complement strand
CGCCCCGTCCATCGCCGGCATCGTGTTGAGGCGCAGCAGGCGCAGGCGGACGTTGCAGAGATGGATCCCGTCGATCGTCCAGTCGCGCATGCCCTTGGTGCCGAGGGCACAGCCGTCGCAGACGCCCTGGTTGAGGATCCGCCATGCGTAGCCTGCCCGGTCGCGGTTCTCCCAGATCGCCCTGCCAACCTCGGCGAAGTTGTTGGGGTGGTCCTCGCCGATGCCGAACGGCTTCCAGCTCGCCCAGTTGGACGGAGTCGGCCCGCGGCGAGGTTTTCTCAGCATCGCTGCACCAGCACCTATGTTCCCGCTTTGTGCCCGCCCAATCCGACCACGATCCCCGTGGCTACGCGACCGTCACCCATGACGGCGTCACCGATCAGGTGGCGGTCGAGGAGCCGCTGGAGATCCGCGTCGACGGGGAGCCGCTGGCGGTCACGATGCGAACCCCGGGCAACGACGAGGAGCTGGCGCTCGGTTTCCTCTACGGCGAGGGGCTGATCGACCGCGCCCGCAGCGCCGGTCCCACCGCTGACTTCGCCGCCAACGCGGTCGAGGTCGAGGGCCCGCTGCTGCGCGATCCCGGCGAGCGGCGCTTCTACACCACCTCCTCCTGTGGGGTTTGCGGCAAGGGGGCCCTGGAGGAGGTGGCGGTGCACAGCGAGCCCGTCGGCGAGGGCCCGGTGATGGAGCGTGACCTGCTCGCGGCGCTGCCGGAGGGGCTGCGCCAGCCGGTCTTCGAGCGCACGGGAGGCCTGCATGCGACCGGTCTCTTCGATGCCTCCGGTGAGCTGCTGCTGGCGCGAGAGGACGTCGGGCGCCACAACGCGATGGACAAGGTGGTGGGGCGGGCGCTGATCGATGGCCTCGTTCCGTTGCGGGGCCGGGTCCTGTGCGTGAGCGGCAGGCTCGCCTTCGAGCTGGTGCAGAAGGCCGCGGTCGCCGGCGCCCCGATCCTGGTTGGGGTTGGAGCACCGACCTCGCTTGCGGTCGACCTGGCGGCCGACCGCGGCATGACCCTCTGCGGCTTTGCTCGCAGGGGGACGATGAACGTCTACACGGGGGTCGAACGGGTGGCGTGAGGCGGGAAGGCGCTGCGCGCTGGAGGCGCTACTCCACCTGCTCGGCCGCGTCCCGCAGCTCGTCCAGCGGCCGCTCCGAGCGACCCGCCAGCCAGCAGGCGATCGGCGCCGCCGTGCGCTCCGAGGCGTGGGCGGCGGTCGCGGCGATTTCGAGCAGCGCGTCGATCTCGGCCTTCGTCGGCGGATCGAGGCCGAGCCTCTCGGCGAACTCCGCGAGCCACTCGTCGCGCCTCATGACCGGGCCACCGTAACTAGCCCCCGATCGCGCTCATCGTGCGCTTCGGTTGCACGAAGCCGGGCTCGTTGACCCGGTGCTTCAGCTCCTTGCGCCAGACGGCGTCGCGGATCAGCTGCTCGAGGTCTGAGTCCGAGGCTCCGGCCCGCAGCGGGTCGCGCAAGTCCGTCTCGCTCAGCGAGAAGAGGCAGGTGCGCAGCTTGCCATCGGAGGTCAGCCTGATCCGATTGCAGTCCGCGCAGAACGGCTCGGAGACCGGGTTGACGAAGCCGACCTCGCCCTGCCCGTCGGCGAAGGAGAACACGCGTGCGGTCGCCGAGGGCTCGCGGACTCGCTCGACCAGGTCGTATCGCGACTCGATCGCCTCGCGGATCTCGCGGCCGGTGAGGACCTGGTCCCGGGTCCACGCGTGGTCGGCGTCCAGCGGCATGAACTCGATGAAGCGAACCTGGATCCCGCTCGAGCGAGCGAGCTCGCAGAACGGCAGTATCTCCTCCTCGGTGAAGCCCCGAATGCCGAGGGCGTTGACCTTCACCCCGCGGATCCGCGGCTCTGCCGCGACCGCGCGGAGGCCGCGCAGCACCTGGGGGAGGGCGTCGCGCCGGGTGATCTGGAAGAAGCGGTCGCGCTGGAGGGAGTCGATGGAGACGTTGACCCTCTGGATGCCAGCGGCGGCCAGCTCGGCCGCCTGGCGCTCGAGCAGATAGCCGTTGGTGGTGAGGGAGAGGTCGCGGATGCCCGGAATCTCGGCGAGCATCGAAGCGAGCAGGGGGAAGTCGCGGCGGGCGAGCGGCTCACCACCCGTCAAGCGGACGTCCTCGATCCCTATCCCGGCCATCACGGCGACGAGACGCTGGATCTCCTCGAAGGAGAGGATCTCCTCCCGCTCCAGCCACTGCATCCCCTCCGCGGGCATGCAGTACTGACAGCGGAAGTTGCACCGGTCGGTGACGGAGACGCGCAGGTCGGTGATCCTCCGGCCGTGCCCGTCCTGCAGGGGCTTTCGTCCGCTCATCGGCACCAGCAGCATCCCCCACAGCATCCCACCGAAAACCGGACTGGGCGACCGCCCCGCGAGGGGCCACGACCGATCCGGCGATCTCCGATAGCCTGCCTATGCAGTGCCTAAGCAGGATCTGACGATCGGCGAGGCGGCGGCGGAGCTCGGCGTGAGCCCGGACACGATCCGTCGCTGGGATCGGGCCGGACGGATCAAGACGACGCGCGACGAGCGGAACCGCCGGCGCGTTCCAAGGCGGGAGGTAGCGCGGCTGCGCCGGAGTCCCGGCCGCCACCGCACCGGCGACCAGTTCTCCGCGAGAAACCGCTTCCCGGGAGTGGTCCGTTCCGTGGAGGTCGCGGGCGTGATGGCGCTCGTCGAGATCGAGGCCGGGCCCCATCGGGTGACGGCGGCGATCACCCGGGATTCGGTCGAGGAGATGAAGCTCGCTGAGGGCGTCAAGGCGACGGCTCTCGTCAAGGCAACCTCGGTGATGGTGGAGCGAAACGACTAGTGAGCCGGCTCACCGCCGTCCTGTCGATCGCCCTGACCGGGGCTGCGACGACGGGGTGCGGTGGCTCGGATGGAGGAGAGCTGCGTGTCTCCGCGGCGGCCTCGCTGCGGTCGGCGTTCGAGGGCTACGCGGCGGCTGCCTTCCAGGACGATGAGTTGAACCAGGCCTTCGCCGGGTCGGACCAGCTGGCGGCTCAGATCGAGCAGGGCGCGCGGCCCGACGTATTCGCGTCCGCCAACACGCAGTACCCGAACGAGCTCTATCGGAAGGGGCTTCTCGAGAAGCCCGTCATCTTCGCCAGGAACCGTCTGGTCCTGGCGGTCCCCGCGGACAGCAGGATCAATTCGCTGGATGATGTCGCGCGACCAGGCGTGTCGGTTGTGATCGGCGATCCGAGCGTCCCGATCGGTTCCTACACACGCGAGGTGCTCGGCCGCCTGCCGAAGGCCGAGAGCGCGGCGATTCTCCACAACGTCCGGTCGCAGGAGCCGGACGTCTCCTCGATCGTCGGCAAGCTCACCCAGGGTGCCGCCGATGCCGGGTTCGTGTACATCACCGACGTCCGGGCGACCGGGGGCGCCGTCAGGGCGATCGCACTTCCCGAGTCGCTCCAACCGGAGGTCGCGTATGGCATGGGTGTCGTCAAGGACGCTCCCAACCCGGAGCTCGCCCGCCAGTTCGTCCAAGGGGTCGAGCCCGGGGGCTCCGGGGTCCGCTACCTGCGCGAGGCCGGTTTCCTGCCGCCCGGATGACATGCGCCGGCGCGCCTTCGCCATCACGAGCTTTCTCGCCCTTGCTCTCCTGCTCGCCTTCCTCGTCCTGCCGATCGTCGCGATCTTCACCCACACCGGCCCCGGCCGCCTGATTGACGCGCTCGCCGATCACAGCGCCCGGGAGGCGCTGCGGCTCAGCTTCGAGACCGCAGCCATCGCGATGGTGCTGATCGTGGTCATCGGCACACCCGCCGCCTACCTCCTGGCCACCAACGACTTCCGGGGCAGGGCGGCCGTGCTGACGCTGGTCGAGCTGCCTCTGATCGTTCCCCCGGCGGTCGCCGGGCTCGCGCTGCTGGCGGCCTTCGGGCCGAACGGGATCCTCGGATCGACGCTCTCGGATGCCGGCATAGAACTGGTGTTTCAGACGGCGGGGGTGGTGGTCGCCCTGACCTTCGTGGCGTCTCCCTTCTACGTCCGCCAGGCGGTCGCGGCGTTCGCGGCCGTGCCGACATCGATGATCGAGGCATCTGAGCAGCTCGGGGCCCGCCCCTTCCGGACCTTGCTCTCGGTTGCGATCCCCTCGGCGCGCCCGGGGCTGATCGCCGGCTTCTCGCTCGCCCTCGCGCGGGCGCTCGGTGAGTTCGGCGCGACGCTGATGTTCGCCGGCTCGTTCCCAGGGACGACGCAGACGGCGCCTCTGGCGATCTTCGCCGAGTTCAACTCGGACTTCACCGGTGCCCTGGCGCTCTCGGCTGTGCTGATCGCGCTCGCGGGCGCGCTGCTCCTCTCGGTCAAGGTGCTCGCAGGACGCGAGGCGCTAGGCGCCCGGGCTTAGCCTGGGTCGAGCGGCTGCCCGGCGTCCGCCGGTAACCGGAAGTCCTCGCGCAGGTCGACCGGGACCAGGTCGAGATAGCGGTCTGGGTGCTTGGCGATATAGCCGCGCACGAAGGGGCAGAAGGGCAGGACGGTCAGATGCTGGTTGCGCGCCGTGTCCAGAACCGCCGAGACCAATCGGCTGCCGACACCCCGTCCCTCGAATTCGGACGCCACCTCGGTATGCAGAAACGCGATCAGGCGCTGACTGCGGCGGTACTCGGTGAACCCTGCGACGTCGCCGTCCGCAGTGATCTCGAAACGCTGACGGGTTGGCGCGTCAGCGACGGCGAATTCGGCGCCCTCAGTGGCCATCAGCGCGAGCGTAGCGACGCTTCAGCCGGTCGGCCCGAAGCGCTCGGTGCGGATCTGCTGCGGGTCGTAGCCCGCGTCGAGGAGCAAATCGGAGCCGGTTTCGACGAAGCCGTTGGAGCCGCAGACGAAGGCTAGGCCGCCGTCCATTCGCGCCTCCGCAATCAGCTGGGCATCGATGTGACCGCGGTGCCCGTCCCATCCGTCCGGCGCGTCTCGCGTGAAGGTGAGCAGCGCCTCGTGCATCAGCTCGTCTTCGTAGATGACGTCATCTGCGTTGCGGACGGAATAGACCAGGCGCATCGGCAGGTCCGGCATCGTCCGGCGGCGGTGGCGCAGCATGCACATCAGAGGGACGACCCCCGACCCGCCGCCGACCAGGAGGACTGGCTTCTCGCCGCGCCAGACGAAGTACGAGGTGAACGGGCCGCGGACCTCGACCTGGTCGCCCTCGACCACCACGTCGTGGAAGTAGGGAGAGACCTCGCCGTCCTCGAGGCGGTCGATGGTCAACTCGATCTCGCCGTCGTCCAGCGGGGAGGAGGCAATCGAGTACGAGCGCTGGGCGTGGTAGCCGTCGGGATCGGTCAGGCGGACGTCGTAGTGCTGACCCGGAAGGTGCGGCATCCACATCGGCAGCCCGATCCGGAAGGACTTCACCCGCGGGGTCTCCTCCTTGATCGAGGTGACCGTGCCGATCTGCCAGCGACCCGGGGCGCGCTGCTCGACCGGGGGCAGGGGCGACTCCATCAGTCGCCCCAATAGCGCTCCTCCTTCCAGGGGTCGCCGTGATTGTTGTAGCCGTTCACCTCCCAGAAGCCCGGCTCGTCGTGGTCCATCACCGTCATGCCATGGACCCACTTGGCGCTCTTCCAGAAGTAGAGGTGGGGAACCACCATGCGCGCCGGACCGCCGTGCTCGCGCGGCAGCGGCTCGCCCTCGTACTCGGTCACGACCCAGGCCTTGCCGTCGCTGATCTCCTCGATCGGGAGATTGGTGGTGTAGCCGCCGTAGGAGTGGAACATCGCGTACGCGTCGAGCGGCTCGACCTCGTCGAGCAGCGCGTCCATCGACACGCCGCCGAACGTGGCGTCGAGCTTCGACCACTTGGTCACGCAGTGGATGTCCTTGGTGATCGTCTCGAAGGGCAGCTTGTGGAACTCCTCCCAGTTCCACTCCTTCGGCTCTCCGACCATGCCGTCGATCCGGAAGCTCCATTCGTCCGTCGGTACGTCTGGCGTCGGGCCGGCGGTCAGAACGGGCCAGCCCGACTCGAGGTACTGACCGGGCGGGAGCCGATCGGCCACTTCCTCGGGGGTCTGGCGGCGCCGGCTGAAGCCCCTGGAGATGAACCCGTTCACCTCGAGGCAGCTTACGCCTCGCGTGTTCGGCGTGGACCGACCGGGGGTAGATACATCGCACACGAGTTCGAGGAGGGCGCGAATGCCTCCAGCCGATCCAACCCTGCACCACCACGAGTGGCGCGCGTCTGAGAACTGGCCCCCGCTCAGCCGAGAGGACATCGTCGGGATTGCCGTCGCCGGTCTCGGCACCGCCGCCCTGATCATGATCGCGGTGATCAGCGCCGGCGGGGAGCACGGCAACTACAGCGTCGTCACCATCGCCCGGACGTTGATCGCGACGGGGTTCCTGTTGATCAACATGGCCCACATCGTCGGGATCCTGTTCTTCGAGAGCGTCGACTACCACGGGACCTTCCAGAAGTTCTTCGCCCGGCTCAGCATGTTCGGCACCACGACCGCGATCGTGGTCAGTCTGGCCATCGGCCTGCTCTGAACACCGAAGGGCCGCCCGGAGGCGGCCCTTCGTCATTCAAAACGCGGTTCTGAAACGAGCTCGGGATTGACGGTGGGGCGGGACAGCTCCCACCTCCCTTGGCTCGCCGGTGCCCGGGTTGGATTCCGCCGGACGGCCGCGTCGCCGTCCTGACGGCCCCTTGGGCCCTTCATAGCGCCCGGACCTAGCGGCCCTGCACCTCCAGAGTCCCGATAAGCATGGAATTCAGTTGGGACCACCTCCTTTCTCTGGTCTCACTATTGAAGCAGGCGCCTCGGCCGTGGCTAGAGTCGCGACTCGAAATGTTCCGCACAAGACGATTTCTCCTGATCCTTCCGGCGGTGCTGCTCCTTGCCATCGTCGTCTTGGGGTGCGGAGGCGGGGGGAACGACCAGGTCACGGCCGCCGAGCTCGTTCAGAAGGCCGACGCGATCTGCGCCAAGGAGCGGGGCAGCTTCGCTCGCATCCAGGCCCACCCGCCGCCCAACGCCTCGGTCGCCGCGGACCAGACCGACGAGCTGATCAAGGCCACCGAGGATGCGAACTCCCAGCTTCGTGACCTGAAGCCGCCCGAGGAGCTTCGGTCCTCCTACGAGAGCTACTTGGCGGCGCGCGACCGGGTCATCGACCAGATGAACCGGGGGAAGGACGCCGCGCAGCACCAGGACTCCGCCGTCTACGGCGCGGCGCAGGCCGCAGTCGCGCGCGACGCCCCGCAGCGGCGCAAGCTCGCCCGGGCGCTCGGCTTCAGGGTCTGCAGCGCGAGCTCGGCGACTGCCTAGCCGGTCATTCGCCGCTGCGCGAGGTACCGGAAGCCCAGTGCCATCCCGAGGTTGCTGAGGCCGGCGAACCAGAGCCCGGCGCGCGCTCCCGGACGCGAGAAGGCCTCGGAGCGGGACCTGAGGATGTCGGTTGCGAGCTCGGTCCCGCGCAGCCAGGAG
>JBKPND010000049.1:0-8882 GCA_046732465.1 Actinomycetota bacterium | reverse complement strand
GATCCTCAACCAGGGCGTCTGCGACGGCTGTGCCCTCGGCACCAAGGGCATGCGCGACTGGACGATCGACGGGATCCATCTCTGCAACGTCCGCCTGCGCCTGCTGCGCCTCAACACGATGCCGGCGATGGACGGGGCGATGCTCGGCGACGTCGCGCCCCTCCGCCGACTCTCCGGAGCCAAGCTGCGCGACCTCGGCCGCCTTCCCTATCCGATGCTGCGGCGCGCCGGCGAGCCGGGCTTCACCCGCATCGGCTGGGACGAGGCCCTGACGCTGGTGGCGGAGCGAATCCGCGCGGTGGGACCCAACCGGGTCGGCTTCTATCTGACCAGCCGCGGCATCCCGAACGAGTCGTATTACGCGGCCCAGAAGGCGGTGCGGGCGATCGGCACCAACTCGATTGACAGCTCCGCGCGCCTCTGCCACTCGCCGAGCACCTTTGGGCTCAAGGAGGCGCTCGGTGTAGCCGCGACCACCTGCTCTTACTCGGACTGGATCGGCACCGACCTGATCGTCTTCCTCGGCTCAAACGTCGCAAACAACCAGCCGGTGACGATGAAGTACCTGCACGAGGCAAAGAAGGCGGGGACGAAGGTGGCGGTCGTCAACCCCTACCGCGAGCCGGGCATGGAGCGCTACTGGGTGCCCTCCACGGTCGAGAGCGCCCTGTTCGGCACCCGGATCGACGACCGCTTCTTCCAGATCAACGTCGGCGGCGACGTGCCCTTCCTGTGCGGCGTGCTCAAGCACGTGCTGGAGCAGGGCTGGCTCGACGATGAGTTCGCCTCGACCCACACAGCCGGTCTCGACGAGTTGCGCGCCGAGCTGGACGCGGCCGATTGGGAATCGCTGGAGCGCCTCGCCGGGACCTCGCGTGAGGAGATGCTGGAGCTGGCGCGGATGGTCGGAGAGGCGAAGCGCGGGGTGTTCGTCTGGAGCATGGGTGTCACCCAACACCAGAACGGCGAGGACAACGTGCGGGCGATCGTCAATCTGGCCCTGAGCCGCGGCTTCGTCGGCCGCGAGGGATGCGGACTGATGCCGATCCGCGGCCACTCGGGGGTGCAGGGCGGAGCCGAGATGGGCTGCTATTCGACCTCCTTCCCCGGCGGGCTCGCGGTGGACGAGGAGAACGCCGCGAAGCTGAGCGAGCAGTGGGGGTTCGAGGTGCCTTCAGAGCCGGGGATGACGACACCTGAGATGCTCGATGCAGCAGGCCGCGGCGAGCTCGATGTCCTCTTCGCGGCGGGCGGAAACTTCACCGACGTTTTGCCCGACTCGGCGTCGACGGAGCGGGCGCTGGAGCGGATACCGCTGCGGGTCCACATGGACATCGTCCCCTCCACCCAGATGTTCGTCGATCCCGCCGAGGAGGTCGTCCTGCTACCCGCCATGACCCGTTACGAGGTTCCCGGCGGCGTCACCGAGACCAGCACGGAGCGCCGGGTCATCTTCAGCCCCGAGATCCCCGGCCCGCGGATCGACGAGGCGCGGTCCGAGTGGGAGGTGATGACCGAGCTGGCCGCTCGGGTGCGGCCGGAGGCGGCGGACCAGGTCCGCTTCGCGGGAACCGCCGAGATCCGCGAAGAGATCGGGCGGTTGGTGACGAACTACGAAGGGATCGAGAAGCTCCGCGAAGCCGGCGACTCTTTCCAGTACGGGGGGCCGATGCTGTGCGCGGGTCAGAGCTTCCCCACCCCCGACGGCAAGGCGCACTTCAACCGGGTCGCGATTCCCGATCCTCGCCCCGAGGACGGACGCTTCGTGCTCTCGACCCGCCGCGGCAAGCAGTTCAACAGCATGGTCCAGGAGAGTCACGACACACTGACCGCCGCGGCCCGCGAGGCTGTGCTGATCAACGAGCATGACGCGAAGCGCCTCGGGCTGGCCCAAGGCGACGAGCTGGTGCTGCGGAGCGATGTGGGCGAGCTGCGCGGACATGTCCACCTGGCCCCGATCGCCCCCGGGAACATCCAGGTCCACTACCCGGAGGGAAACGCCCTGATCGCCGGCGGCCGCCTATCCCCGGACGCGCACATGCCGGACTACAACACGCGTGTCACGGTCGAGCGCTGGCCAGCATCCGCTCAGCCCTCGCCAGATCCGTCGGCGAGTTGACGTTGAAGCAGAGCCGCTGGGGGTCGCCGAAGCGGCGCAGCTCTCGCTCGCCAACGACCCGCGGGTTGAGGGTGCCGACAAGCTCCTGCATCGGCGCCTCCCGCCGCAGGCCGACCTTCAGGGCATCGGTGTGCACGGGGTCGTAACGCGCCAGCAGCGGCTGTAGGCCGCGGTCGGTCTCCGCGACGACGAGCGACTCGGGCTGAGACGCGAGCCAGGCCAGCAGATCGGGGGCGAGGAACGGCATGTCGCAGGCGACGGCCAGCACCGGGCGACCCGATTCCAGCAGCGCCGCCAGTACACCGCACAGCGGGTGCCGTGGCTCAGCGGGCTCGAGCAGCAGCGGGACCCCGAGCGGTGGCAGATCGCTGCCCGCCTTCGCCACCACCACCGCCTCCAGGCCGGCCGCCTTGGCGGCGTCGAGCGGGTAGTCGATCAGCCGGCGGCCGGCCAGCTCCGCCGTTGCCTTCGGCCGCCCCAGCCTCGTGGACAGGCCCCCGGCGAGGATTGCGACACGGCAATCCACGGCCTCAGTCTCCCACCATCATCATGGTCGCGTGGCGGAGCTGATGGAGTTCGAGCAGGCGCGGGGGCTGGTGCTCGAGCGGGCAAAGCCGCTCGATGCGGAGGAGGTGGAGCTGGAGCATGCCTTGGGCCGGGTCCTGGCGATCGAGGTGAGGAGCTCCGAGGCGGTGCCGGGTTTCGACAACTCGGCCATGGACGGCTTCGCGGTGCGTGCTGCCGACACGGGTGGCGCCGCGCCGGGCTCGCCGGTGAGGCTGGCCGTAGTCGACGAGTCACGGGCGGGCAACCCGGCCGCTCGCCGGCTCGCCGAAGGAGAGGCGATCGCCATCTCCACCGGCGCGATGCTGCCGGACGGGGCCGACGCCGTGGTCCGGGTAGAGGACACCCAAATGGGAGACGGCGCGGTCGACGTGGTGGCCGAGGTGGAACAGGGGCGGGACGTGCGCCGTGCCGGTGACGACATTTGCAGCGGCGAGACGATTCTGCCGGCCGGCACTGCCATCGGCCCCGCGGAGCTTGGTGTCCTTGCTTCGGTCGGCGCTCAGCCGGTGCGCTGCACGCGCCGCCCGCGAGTCGCGATCGTGGTCAGCGGCGACGAACTGGTGGGGCCGGATGAGCCGCTGGGGCCGGGAAAGGTCCGCGACTCCAACGCCTTTACGGTCCCTGCCCTGGCGCAGGCTTGCGGGGCCGAGGTCGTCAGCTCGGTGAAGGTCCGCGACGACCCAACGGTCACCCGCGAGGCGATCGACCAGGCCCTGGGCGCGGACCTGGTCGCGATCAGCGGTGGGATGTCGGTCGGCGAGCACGACCACGTCCGCCCGGCGCTCGCCGAGCTCGGCGCCACGCAGGTCTTCTGGGGTGTCGCGATCAGGCCCGGAAGGCCGACCTGGTTCGGCGTCCATCCGGCCGGATCGCTGATCGTCGGCCTGCCCGGGAACCCGGTCTCGGCCGTAGTCTGCTTCCTGCTCCTCGCCCGCCCGGCGATCCTGGCGATGCAGGGTCTTGCCCCCGACCGGCATCGGACCCGGGCGGTGCTCGACGGCGGCTACGCGAAGCGCCCGGGACGCATGCACGCGGTGCGCTGCACGCTCGAGCTAAGAGAGGACGGCTGGCACGCCCGGCCGACCGGCGAGCAGGCGTCGCACATCCTCACCTCCATGCTCGGCGCCGACGCTCTGGCGCTGATACCGGCCGAAAGCGGCTCGGTGAAGGCCGGCGAGACGGTCGAGGCGGAGCTCCTGCCGCAGGGCTGACGAGCGCCTCTGCAATGCGGCACGGGTCTACAGTGGTCCTGGGATGAACGTGCGCGTGCGTCTCTTCGCCATTCTTCGCGAGCGGGCTGGCCGGGACGCAATCGAGGTCGAGGTCCCCAACTCGGCGACTGTCGCAGACGCGATCGAGGCGCTGCGCGAGCTCCCCGGCCTCGGAGAGGTGCTGGAGCGGATGCCGGTCCTGATGGCCGTAAACCGCGAGTACGCCCGCGCCGAGGCACCCCTGCACGCCGGCGATGAGCTGGCGCTGATCCCGCCGGTGAGCGGTGGCGCTGACGGCCCCGCCGCGGACGTTCGAGTCGCCGTGACGGAGGAGCCGCTCTCGATCGAGGAGCTCTCGCGGTCGGTGCGACGCCCGGGCGCCGGCGCGATCGTCAGCTTCCAGGGGACGACGCGCGAGGTCGAGCGGCTCGATTACGAGGCCTATCGCGAGATGGCGGCGCAGAAGATCGAGGAGATCCTCCAGGACTGCGTCGAGAGCAACCGGCTCTGCGCAGCCGCCGCCTCCCACCGGCTCGGGTCGGTGCCGCTCGGCGAGACGAGCGTCATCGTCGCCGTGTCCGCCCCGCACCGCTCCGAGGCATTCGCCGGGGCCCGCGAGGCGATCGACCGGATCAAGGCCGAGGCGCCGATCTGGAAACGGGAGGTGGAGGAGTCCGGCTCCCGCTGGGTGGAGGGCACCGTCCCTTGAGCGAGGGAGGTGAGCTGACGCACGTGTCGGCCGGCGGTGACGCACGCATGGTCGACGTCGGCGACAAGCCCGAGACCGAGCGTCGCGCGGTGGCCCGGGCGACCCTGCGGATGAGTCCCGCGACCGCCCGGGCGCTGGAGCATGGAGACGCACCCAAGGGCGACGTGCTGGGCACCGCCCGCCTGGCTGGGATCCAGGCGGCTAAGCGGACCGCCGACCTCATTCCCCTGGCCCATCCCCTGCCGCTCTCATTCGCCGATGTCCGCATCGAGGTCGAGACCGGCGAAGGAGCCGTCCGCATCGAGGCCGAGGCCCGAGTCTTCGGGCGCACGGGAGTCGAGATGGAGGCGATGACCGCCGCTTCGGTTGCCGCCCTCACCGCCTACGACATGGTCAAGGGGATCGAGCGGGGCGTTCGAATCGAGTCGATCGAGCTCGTCTCAAAGAGCGGCGGTCGCAGCGGGGAGTGGCGACGGGACGGCACGGTCCCGGCGGACGGCTAGTGCCCCGTCCAGAAACGTTTCACCGGAAATGACTTGCCCAGATCACCACCAGGCCGCGTCCTCAGTCGCCCGAATAGCGCTGCTATTCGGGCTCCGTGCGTCCTTGCCTGGCGGCGCCTGGGCCGCGCCATTTCCTGGCGAACGTTCCCGGACGAGGCACTAGACGCGCGATGCGAGCCGCGGTCCTGACAATCTCGACGTCGAGGGCCGACGGGGAAACGAACGATGAGAGCGGTGACCGCCTCACGGAGCTGGTGCGTCGACTCGGGGCCGAGGGGGTCGACCGCGAGGTGCTGGCCGACGACCGGGAGCTGATCGAGAGCCGCCTGCGGCACTGGGCCGACGCCCAGGGATGCGAGCTGATCCTGACTACCGGCGGCACCGGGCTGGCGCCGACCGACGTGACGCCCGAGGCGACTGCCGCGGTGATCGACCGGCCCGCGCCGGGCATCGCGGAGGCGATCCGGCGGGGGTCCGAACCCCACACGGAGCTGTGGATGCTGTCCCGCGGGGTTGCCGGGGCGAGGGGCTCAACCCTGATCGTCAACCTGCCGGGAAGCCCGGCGAGTATCGATCAGACCGCATCCGTGCTCCTGAAGGCGCTCCCCCACGCTCTCGCGCTGCTTCGAGGTGAGCGAGGCGGTCACTGATTTGGACCTCAGCTGCTCCCTCCGCCTGAAAGGATGCGCTCGTGGGATTTGACCAGTACCACGAGCCGCCCGAGGAGCTGCCGGCCGAGACCCGGACCTTCGCCCGGCTCTGCGCTTCGCTCACGGAGGAGGCCGAGGCGATCGGCTGGTACGAGCAGCGCCTCGCGGTCGAACCCGATGAGGCGGCGCGCGCGATCATGCGCGACGCGCAGGGTGAGGAGTTCAAGCACTTCTCGATGGACCTCGAGTTCCTGCTCCGCCGCACGACCCTGTGGCGGGAGATCGCCCAGGGGATCCTCTTCCAGGAGGGCGACATCGTCGAGCATGGCGAGGAGTCCGAGGAGGAGGCGACCGAAGGCGAGGCCGCCAAGGGGGCGCCGCTGGCCGGCAGCGAGTCCCTCGGCATCGGCGGCCTCCGGGAGGTCACCCGTTGAGTCACCTCCTTCGCGAGCACGCGCCGATCACGGAGGAGGGCTGGAAGCTGCTCGACGACGAGGCGCGCGAGCGCCTCACGCCGGCACTTGCGGCCCGCAAGCTGATCGACTTCTCCGGCCCCCACGGATGGGAGCACTCGGCGACGAACCTGGGCCGGGTCGAGGAGGTCTCGGAAGTGCCCACCGAGGGCGTCGCGGCGAGCCAGCGGCGCGTCCTCGGGCTGGTCGAGCTGCGGGCCCACTTCTCCATCAGCCGCGGCCAGCTCGACGACGCCGAGCGCGGCGCACCCGACGTCGACCTGGAGACGCTCGACAAGGCTGCCCGCCGGATCGCGACCGCGGAGAACGCCGCCGTCTTCGCCGGCTGGGGTGCAGCCGACATCGCGGGCATCGCCGAGTCCTCGCCCCATGAGCAGATCAAGCTCGGCGAGGACTGCGAGGTCTACCCGCGTCACATCGCGAAGTCAGTCGACGCCCTCCGCTCCACCGGAATCGATGGCCCCTATGGGCTGGCGCTCAGCCCCGAGGGACACAGGCACGTGCTCGAGACGGCCGAGCATGGCGGCTATCCGCTCCTCCGGCACCTGAACGAGATCCTCGGCGGCCCGATCGTCTGGGCTCCCGGGGTGGACGGCGGGATCGTCGTCAGCATGCGCGGCGGGGACTTCCTGTTCGAGTCTGGCCAGGATCTCTCGATTGGATACGAGGGCCACGACGCCGACGCGGTTCAGCTCTATCTCGAGGAAAGCTTCAGCTTCCGGATCGCGACCCCGGAGGCCGCGGTGTCACTGCCGGCCTGAGCACCGATCTCAATGGATCGCCGGGGGCCGGCCCTCGGCGCTGCCTGCGAGGGCGGGGTCCCAGGCGCAGACGTCACACGCATGACCGAAGGCCGAGTGCGCGAAGTCGAGCGCCAGCCCGTGCGGGTCCTCGGCCGAGCGGATGTCCTCCCAGTCGAGGACGAACTCGCCGAGGTCCGCGTCCCAGTGCGCGGCGTCGGGGTCGAGCTTGGCCTGGGCGAACCCCTCGGGCGCGGGATGCGCGTAGGCGAAGAAGGCGGCCCGGCCGTATTTCGGGTCGCCGGGCCACCAGCCGACCTCGATCTGCTCCGCGTCGCCGGCGTTCCGCATGATGAAGTCCTCCCCCGGCGGCTCCGCCGGCTTGCCGTTGAACAACGCCACGGCCAGATCGAAGGTCCCCCACCAGGCGTTCACCGGCGTGGCCCGCCCGCGGAACGGCGCCCGGAATTCAGCGAGAACCAGCGCCGCGTGGATGGCCGCGGTGAAGTAGGTCGTGACCTGATCGGGCTCGTAGGTTGAGTGCTCCCGGTCCTCGTCCAGCGGAGCGCTCCACGGAACCTCCTGGGGGGTCGGGTTGATCTGCACCTCACCCGCAAGTCGCCCGACGGCCTCCAGCACCTCCCTCGTCACCTCGGCGGTGGGCCGGTTCGGGGTGAGCGCGATCCGCGTGCCCCGCCCATCGTTGTGCTCCACGAACGCTTCGTGGTTCCGCAGGTCGAGGCCGGCGACGATCGCGCCTGAGCGGTCCGGGGCCGGCAGCACACCGGTCTCCCAGCCCCGCGGCGTGAGGCGGAGCGCGGCGTGCTGGAGCTGCGGCTCGGGCGGGGCCAGCTCGACGGCGAGCTTGCCGAGGATCTGGGTGTGAGCATGGAGCGTGTCGCAGGTCTCGCTCCAGGCGTCATACGAAAGAGGGGGCCACTCCGCGACCATGCAGAGACGCTAGCGGCCGAGCGCTGTGGGGACGATCTCCCCGAGCTGCCTCCAGTGGCCCACCAGGCGGACCCCGTCGACGAAGAAGGTCGGCGTCCCGTGAACCCCGGCACGCCTCCCGCCGCCGGCATCGTCCTCCACCCGTCCCCGAAAGGTGCGGTCCCGGAGAGCGGCCTCGACTTCGGTGCGTTCGATATCGAGCGCCATGCCGACGGAGATCAGACGGTCTGTCGAGAAGCTCTCGCGCCCGGCGAGCAGCCGCGCGTGTGCGTCCCAGAACCGCCCGCGGGTCGCGGCGAGCTCGGAGAGCTCGGCGGCGAGATCGGCCCCGGGATGCAGCTCGGGATCGGGAAAGTGCCGCCAGACCAGCCGCAGGCCTTCGTAGCGGTTCAGCAATGACTCGAGCGGACGGCGCGCGGCGAAGCAGAAGGGGCAACCGAAATCGCCGTACTCGACGATCGTCATTCGGGCATCCTCGGCGCCGAGGGCGTGATCGCCCTCGCTTACCGGGGGAAGCCCGTCTGATGACTCAGGCGCTGGTGACCTCCGAGCGAGCCTGGTCGACCGCGTCGAGACCGCCTTCGAGGAAGGCCAGCAGAACGGGGTTCGCGATCTCGGGATGCGTCCAACCGAAGTTGTGCGGACCACCCTCGACGGGGACTAGCTTGACGTCGTCGACTAGGTCCGGGAGCCGCTTCGCGGTCGAGTCGAAGGGAAGGATGCGGTCCTCGGTGCCATGCACGACGAGCATCGGGACATCGATCTTTGCCACGTCGTCCCGGAAATCCTCGAGCCAGGCGTCAATTTGCACGTAGGTCGCGTACGCCGACATCATGCAGGCGACGTTGAAGCTCCCCTGCCAGGCCTGCTCGCTGATTCGCTCCGGCGCAAACTTGTCGACGTTGTAGAAGTTGTCGAGGAACTGCTTGAACCAGGCGTAGCGGTCCTTCAGCGCCGCC
>JBKPND010000048.1:0-16700 GCA_046732465.1 Actinomycetota bacterium | reverse complement strand
CTACGAGACGGTGCTCGTCCGGGGCCGGGAGGGTGCCCGCGAGGGCTCGATGGATGCGCTCGCAGACGAGCTCGGCGTGACGCCCGTCGAGCTCCCGACACTGAAACGGAATATCGGAATCGGTGACCTCGCCTCCCTCGTGTTTCTCGTCCGCCAGATCCGCAGCTGGCAGCCTCAGATCCTGCATACGCACGCGGCCAAGGCTGGAACGCTCGGGCGGATCGCAGCGCTGCTCGCGGGCCGGCGCCGCCCCCCAGTGATCGTCCACACGTTTCACGGCCACGTACTGACGGGGTATTTCCACCCGTTGATCTCCGCCGCCTTTGCCGGAATCGAGCGCGTCCTCGCCCGTTACACGACTTGCCTGATTGCCGTCTCCGAAGAGGTTCGCGCCGACCTCATCCGGCTCGGCGTCGCGCCGCCCGAACGGATCATCGTCCTGCCGCTCGGCTTCGACTTCTCTCGCTTCGACGCGACCGCGGAGGAGCGCCGCGAGCGGCGCGAGGCGTTTCGGCGGGCGCTCGGGATCCCGCTCGATGTACGGCTCGTCACGATCGTCGCGCGGCTTGAGCCGATCAAGCGTGTCGACCGTTTCCTGCGCGTGGCGAGCCGCATCGAAGGCGCAGATCAGTGGTTCCTCGTCGTGGGCGACGGAGCGCTGCGCGAGGACCTCCAGGAGTCGCCCGAAGCGGCGCGGCTCGGCGACCGCCTCGTGTGGGCCGGCCTGCGCAGCGATATGCCCGACGTCTACTTCGCTAGCGACGTTGTCGTGGTGACGTCCGACAACGAGGGGACGAACGTCAGCGCCATCGAGGCGCAGGCCGCCGGGCTCCCGGTTGTCACGACACGGGTAGGGGGTATGGCGAGCGTGGTCGACGACGGCGAGACGGGTTTCGTCGTGGAGCCCGGACACGAAGATGGCCTGGCGCAGGCGGTAGAGCGGCTTCTGTGCAGTCACGATCTGCGGGAGACCCTGGGGCGGGCGGGCTCGGGGCGGGCTCGCGGGAGGTTCTCAATCGACCGACTCGTCGACGATGTCGACGCCCTCTACCGGCGCCTGGTTACAGGCGTGACCGGGCCGACAGCGACGGTCGAGGTCGCCCCAGCCGCGGTGCTGACGAGCCATACCCGGGAGGCGCCATAGAGACCCCCGCCACCACGCCGGCGTCGGAGCGTCTGCTCGCGATCATGCGCTGCCTCGAATGCCGCGGTGCCCTCGAGTCCACAAGACCTGATGCGATCCGCTGCCGCGACTGCGGCACCGAGTACCCGATCGTCGCGGGGTCGCCGGTCATGCTTGATACGGGACAGGACGGGGGATCAGACGCAGAAGACGAGCTGCGCCGGCGAACCGCCGAGAGCTTCGCCTACGAGTGGGAGCATTTCGGCCGTCTGCGTCCCGAGTGGGAGCGGAACTTCCGCGAATATCTGCGGCCGCATGAGCCTGGGGCGCTGCAAGGCCGTCTCGTGCTGGACGTCGGGGCCGGGTCCGGCCGTCACAGCTACGAGGCCCATCGGCTTGGCGCGAAGGTCGTGGCCGTCGATGTCGGCGAGGCGATCCACGTTGCGCGGCGGAACCTTCCCCCTGAGGTCCCGACAGTGCAGGCGGATGCCGAGAAGCTGCCGTTCGATGACGGCACGTTTGACTTCGTCCTCGCGATCGGCGTCCTGCACCACCTTCCTGACCCCCGCCGCGCGTTAAAGGGGCTCGCACGACTGATCCGGCCGGGCGGGTACGTCCACATCTACGTCTACTGGATCCCGGCGAGCGCATGGCAGCGTTCACTGCTCCGGCTCGTGACGGCCGCGCGCCGGGCGACGACTCGAATGCCGCGTCGGCTGCTACGGGCGCTGTCCTATCCGATAGCCGCGACGCTGTTCGGGATCTTCGTGATTCCCTATCGCATCACTCGTCGCGAGCCGAGGTTGCACCGAGTCGCCGAGGCGCTGCCACTCAAGGCGTACGCGGACTACCCGTTCGGGGTCTGCGTTAACGACCAGTTCGACCGCTTCTCGGCACCCCTTGAATGGCGCTTCACTGCGGACGAGGTCCAGGCAATGCTCGAGGCGGCCGGCTTCGTCGACACGCTCATCCTCGAGAACCACGGCTGGATCGGGAGCGGTCGATCGCCCGCGAACGACTAGCCTTCGTTGCGCGCTAAGCCAGCGTGAATACCTCGGGAGCGCGGCTTCACGATCGACTCGAGCACCGAATCGATGCGTTCCGAAATGCGGTCCCAGTCGAGAGTCGGGCCGAACTCAAGGGCGGCGAGTCGATACGAGTCGTACAGTCGGACGTCGGTGAGCAGAAGACGAAGTGCGGCCGCAAATTCGTCCGGTGTGCGCTGCGGTACAACAACTCCGGCTCTCGATCGTGAGGCGAGTCCTGGAACTCCGCCGGTATTGGTCGCGACGAAAGGAAGCCCGCACGCGATTGCCTCCATGAGGAACGTCGGCGTTCCTTCACCCGCGTGCGCAACGTCGATCGACGCGAGGGCGGCGACATGACAGCTCCGGATCAGAGGCGCGAGCGCTGAACGTGGGACTTGGCCGTGAAAGCGCGTCCCCGCCGGGGCAAGACTCTCGAGACGGTCTCGATCAGGCCCCACGCCCGCAACTTCAAGCTGGACATCGAACCCCTCCTCCTGGAGACGCGTCACGGCCGCGAAGAGTGTGGCGTGATCTTTGAGTGGAATCAGCGTCGAAGCGACCACGACCCGATAAGGCGGTGCGCCGGGTGCATGCGCAGCCGGGTAGAAGATCTCGGCGTCGACGCCGCTCGGCTGGATCGTCACGCTCTTGCGTGGAACGCCGACGCCTTCGAGCTGGGCTGCGATCGCCGGGCTGACGGCGACGATGTGCGAAGGGAGGCGGTACACGAACCCGAGCTTGCGCAAGATGCGTTGGGAAAGGCGGCCGTGGAGCGTCAGAAGAGACGGAACTCCGATGAGACGCAGGGCGCCCGCCGCGACCGCCTCGCGATAGTCGCCGTGAAAGTGAACGACATCAGTGCCGCGGCGGTTGCGCGCGACGTTTGCGACTGCGAGGCCAAGGAAGAGGCTCGAGATCGCTGGTCGAGGCAACGCGCCTAACCTCGAACCGCGGAGGACAGACGTCGCCGAAAAAACCCAATCGGCTTCTCCTCCGACGCGATAGATGAGTCGTACTGCATGACCGCGAAGCGCCTGTCGACGAGACAACTCCCGGACGTGCACTTCGCGTCCGCCGGGTGATGGAGTGACGTACTCGCTAATGCGGACGATCCGCAATGGACGTCTCCTGGCTCGATTCCGGCGGGTGCCGCTCTTGTTCCCAGGTCTGCTCTGTGAAAGCAGGTTTCAGCCAATACACGCCCATCGCAAGTGAGCATGCGGCCGCGACAGTCGCGCTTATCGCTGCCCCAAGGGGACCGTACGACGGGACAAGAATCAACAGGGCGACCAGCAGCGCGCCTGCTTCGACCGCAAGGATGTATGTGCGGAGCCAGGGTCGGTCCAGCGCCGCCGGTGCGACCTTCTGCCAGCCGGCAACGGCGTCCAACAGAGCCGCAAGCACAAAAACCTGCCCCACGCGGCCGAGGTCCGAATACGCGGGTCCGTAGATGGCCTCGAGGAGGAAGCCGATCGTGAGCGCTAGCGCAAGACCGAGTACTCCTCCGAGCAAGAGGGCCGCTCCCACGTACTGCCGTATCAACCGCCCCGCGCCGCCGCGATCACGTCGCGCCCAAGCTGCGGACAGACGAGGGAAGAGAACCGTCCGTACCGGCGCTACGGCTACTCCGAGCAGCCTCGTGGGACTCTCGGCAACGCGAGCATCGGCTACCTCCCGCCTGGTTCCGACGACGCCCATGACGAGCGGAATGGCGGTCGTGCGGACGGTCGCGACAGCCGAAGCCAGGGCGACGTGGATGGAGAACCGAAGCAACCACCGGCGATCACTCGACTTCAAGGAGGACGACAGAGCCCGGAGCGGGACAAATCGAAGGACGACGACGGCCAGCACGAAACCTGTTCCGACGACCTGAGCGAGCAGGAACGCCCACGCGGCGTCGACGGGTGTGCTGATCGGAACGACCAACAGCGCAAGACACCGCGCTGCGTTCGCGACGACTTGGTAGCTCGAGAGCCAGCCGAATGCATGGTCGGCATAGAAAACCGCGAGAAACGATCCATCAGACGCTGCGATGAGGCTCGTCGCCGCCGCGATCGCAGCAACATTTCTGGTGTCGTCGCTCAAGTCGAGTGGAGGCAGCGTGATCGCCGCGAGGACGAGCAAGAAGATCAGGAGGGCGCTGGCGAAATCAACGGCGACTGCAAATCGCAGGGCCGACCTTGTGTGAAGGGCTCGCCCTGCGCCCTTCTCTCGGACGAGGAACTGCGTGAGTCCTTCCTCGATCCGGAGGTCGAAAACTCCGAACACGAATGCCGCGATCGCGCTCCCGAAGACGAACGTCCCGACGTCCCCGGGCGCAAGCGAGCGGACGACGATGACACCGGCCACGAACTGGAGGACTGCGGCGCTCCACGCGCCGCTGGCCGCATAGGCATGTGCGCGGCCACGAAAAGGGATCACACCCGCTCGACCGCGCCCGCAAGGATCGCGTCGTATTGATGGGCGAGCGTCTTCCAGTCGTGTTCCATCGCCAACTGACGTCCACGCCAGGCGCAGGCCCGGCGGACATCGCGGTCGACGATCAGGGCGCGAAGCCGCGCACTGAACTCGTCGACGTCGTCGGCAAGGAACCCGATCGAGGCGTCAGCAATGAATTGCGTCTCGCTCGACGACATGGCCACGATTGCCGCACCGCTTGCCATGTACTCGAGCAGTTTGACGCTCTGCCGACCCTGGAAGTCGACAGTCCTCGGGTACACCCCGACATCGAAGGTTCCCACCCAATCGAAGAGCTCCGAGCGATCGACGTAGTCGTTCAGCACGAGTCTGCGCTCCGATTGGGCGAAGCGGCTGATCGATGATGATGCCCCTCCGACGAGAAGGGTCAGAAACGGAAGATCCTCCGACCACAACTGTTGGATTGCTGCCACGAGAACGTCGATGTAAAACGTCTGGAAAGCCGGACCCTGGTGGTCGGCGTCGGTCGACACACATATGACTGGTGCGTGGTAACCGACGATGACCGTCTCGCTCGGAAGCTCTAGTCTTCCGAGCAGCCGCCGCCGGACTTCGGCGTGACGCGCACCGGTCACGCGGTCGATGTCGACTCCTTGCGGGACGACTGTGACCTCGACTCGCGGGTTTGCTTCCTGGACGTAGCGCGCGATCGGGGGCGTCGTCACGACCACAGATTCGATGTTCGGAGCCCGGAGCGCGGCCTGCTCCGAGGGCGAGCGAGAGGGGTCGTCGAGATCGACGACCACACGCCCGGCAAACACGGGCGCCTGCCAAGGGCTTGGGGTCAGCAGGAGCCGAACACCGTTTCGGCGGTACCACGCCAACGTGCGTCGCTCCACGAATCGCATGCGCCGCCACAAGCCGCCGTCCACTCGCCCAGGAAACCCCCGCCTCTGCCGGATTGGTGCGAAGAACACGTCCTGCAGGCGTGGAAGTAGCTCGGCGTAGCGTGGATTGGAGTACGTCTCACTCCAAAGCGTGTGCCAGAGGACGCTTCTGCCGCCTAGGGCTTGACGTGGAGGGCGCCTCCACGGAATCAGTGGGTCGTGGACGAACCGCGCGGCAGTAGAGGGGATCAGGAACGCACCGTACCGCGAGCCGCGTCGCGCTCGCCCAAGGTTCCTGAGTCCCAAACAGGGGCCGTACCCGACCCGGATAGGGATCCCGGCAGAAGGGGTACGGTGTGCTCGTGACGTCTGTGAGGTCGGTCCTCCCGGCGCTGGCTCTTTGCGTGGTCATGCTCAATGCGGGGTGCGGCGACGACGCTAGTCGGCCGCTGCCGAGCGATACCGCTCTGGTGGAGCCCGCTCAGATTGCGAAAGCAGGGTCGAATTCGCCGCAGGGCGTGTTGCTCCAGCTCTGGCGAGCGGTCCAGGTCGGCAACGCGGCGTCTGCGGCCGGCTTCTACGACCAGCGTGTTCTGCGCGCGATCGGCTTTGGGAAGGTCAGCGGCTCTCTCGCGCAGGAACGCGAGCACCTTCAGGTCCTGCGACCGGCGAACATCACAGGCAGCAAGACGCCGCTCGGATACGAGGTCGTGGTGAAGGCTGAGAACGCCGTCAACGGGACTCGTCAGCAGAAGACCGAGGTGTTCTCGTTCCTCTTCCGCCGAAGCCCCGAAGGGTGGCGCGTCGCATATGACACCTTGCTCGGCGGAGCTCTACCGGCTTACGAGTACTCGCTGATTCAGGAGCAAGTCGCACCCGGCTCAAATACGCCGGCGCCGGAAGCGCAGATAGCAGCCCGTCGGATCAGCGATCGGTATCGGGGACTCTTGTCACAGGAGGTCGAACAGCCTCAGCCTTCCAAGCAGGGCTCGGGCGGCTAGGCCGGACGGCGGATCGCAGCTAGGCGAACGAGACAGAAAACTGCAGCCGCGACGAGCGTCAGATAGACAGGGAGAAGGTTCGTCATGAGAGCCGCCGAGGGAGCTCCCACGTATTTGCGTGCGATTAGCAGCGCAGCTGCACCTGCCGCAACGAGAGCCACCACGACCGCAACGCGAGCTAGTGAGTACGTCTTCTGCCCGCCGGCGAGCAGCGCGAAGCCGACACCGATGACGACGGCTCCCCCTCGGTAGGCCTGTCCGAAATAGTCGGCGAAGACAGCAAAGAGGACGGTCATGGCTGCCGCGTAGAGCGGCAGGGTTCCCGGGGCTCGAGAGTACACCGCCGACCTGCGTATCCAGCCGGCCACGGCGCCGAACGCCGCCAGGCCGACAAGCACCCCGGGTACGCCGGCGTTCGCGTACAACTCCCCCGGTAGCGTGGCGGTCAACCCGCTCTCAAATTTCGAGGGATCGCGAGCATAGGCTGCCGCGGTCAGCGTCACACCGGCCGGCGGGTCCATCCTTAGTCCGATCGTCTGACCGAATTTCCAGCCGGCCGGTCCGGTGAAGCCGAGGGCCGCGGATTCGCCACCGAGAAATGGACGCGTTGCGGGAAAAGCATCCATGGCGCCGAGCAACGGCTCGGTGTGTGCGACGTCCACGAGGAAGAGCCTCTCCAGTGCGGCGCGCGTCGGTCCATTCTCCGACAGCGTCTTTCCGGGGGCTTTGAGCAGAGCTGAGCGAGCGTCCGCGGTTCGCAGGTTGGCGCCATACGAGAGGAGAACGATCAGCAGGGCGGCGGCAACTGTGAGCCATCGCCATCGAGGGAGAGCTCGATAGCACACGTAGAGGAAGAAGAGCGGGGCGATGGCATAGAGAAAATTCGCCCTGCTACCGGGCAGCGCCAAGAGGACGCCGAAGCCGATAGCGGCTGCGCTCGACGCGAGAAAAGTCCACCGCGATCCACGTTCGAGCGCCCACGCAGCACTTACCAATAGGCCACCAAGGCCGATTGGCGCTAGCAGACCGAGGTACGCCTTCCGTCCTTCATCAGGGATTACGGCGTAGGTTGCACCGCGACCGTGAAGCGAGATGCTGCTTCGCCCAGTGAGAAGCAAGTACAGCACGAGAAGCACGGCACCTGCTGCGGCGACGCCTAGGGCGACGATCATCGTGCGCCGACCTACTGACGCGCGCCCGACTGATCGAAGGTTGCTTCGCCAAGCTTCGCCTAGCGTGGCGCGCATCGAAAGAAACGCCAGGATCGATCCCGCCAGCACCATCCACGTTGCGCGCGCGAGCTCCGCCCGTTGTCGCTCGGAGCCGTCTGGAAGGGCGTACACACCGGTGACTGCGTGGACAACCGGGCCAACGACGAACCCGAGCCCGAGAATCGCCGCAAGAAGTCTCGCGGGATGAAGAGGGTCGTCCCCACACGTACTTGCAACAGCGAGAAGAACGGCGCAGAGCAGGATCGAGGCTGGCGTGACTCCGGCCGCAGCGAAGACGTCGCCGAAGGTGAGTGACAGCACGAAAAGCGCGAAGAAAAGTGCGCCGACGGCGAGGATAACGCGAGTCCGAAGACTTCCTTGCTCCGTCCACCCTGGGGGAACGAGCGCCGCTGGAGGCCAAAGGCTCACTTCTCGTTGCATCGAGGCGTTTTACTCCCTCGATCGCCTTGCGCGCATCACGTTTCCCTTTGGGAAGCGGCGGCCGTCCGCCACCGTCGCGAGCGGCTGGTGTTGTCCGGAGCCACTACCGAACCGCACCGTCCGCCGTATGGACCTCGGCGAGGGCTCGCCAGCCGGACCGCGCTTCAAATTCGGCACGCACGCGCTTCCTCCCGGCGGTGCCGAGGCGTGATGCGAGCGCCTCGTCGCTCAGGACTCGCTCGAGAGCCGTTGCGAGCGCGTCCTGGTCGCCGGGTGGAACGAGGAGTCCCGTGCGACCGTCCAGGACTGCTTCGGGAGTTCCACCGACGTTGCTGGCGACAACGGGCACGCGCATCGCCATCGCCTCGAGCACGACTCGCGGGAGACCCTCGTCGTACGACGGCACAGCGAGGACGTCGACGGCGGCAAGAAATGCCGGAGCATCCGACGTGGAGATTCGGCCGAGGAAGGCAATCGTCAGATCCGCCCTGTCCGCAGCGGCCGCGAGCTCATTTCGCAGTGGGCCGTCGCCCGCCACTGCCACTCTGGCGGCGAGCTTTCCGCCGAGCGTGGACGCCGCGGCGATGAGGGTATCGAGACCCTTCGACGCGTTGAGGCTGCCCAGGAAACCGATGACCGGGGCGCCGGGGTCGCCCGGCAGTCGTGATCGGATCTCCTCACCGCGTTCTCGCCAACGGTCCGGGTCAAAGAGCCGAGTGTCGCATCGACTTGGCACGAGGACGATCCTCTCCGGCGCTACCCCAGCCGCCGCCGCCTCCCTTTCGATGTCGCGCGAGACCACACGGACCGTGTCTGCCTGGCGCGCGACGAAGCGTGACAGCACCTGGACCGCGAGCGTCGCTCGCCCGAAGCGACGGCTCGGCATCCGTAGAAGCTGACCTTGCAGATGGACGATTAACCGAACCCCTGGGAGTCGCCGCATCGCAAGGCAAACGAGACCGGGCCGCAGCGGATCGCTGAAGCTCCACGTCCTCACCCCGCGTCTGTAGGCGGTAAACGCAATCACAGTCGCCGCGAGGGGGAAGACGGGAATGTCGAGTGGGCGGGGAAGTCTTGGGATCAGGATGTAGAGCACGTTGTCCACGCGGTGCCAGCGCGGAAGCGACGTGTCGGTCTGGGCCACCACGGTGATGTCGTCGAAGTACCTCCCGACTTCCGACCACGTCTGTACATCGCCCGAGGTTCGATCCATTCCGGCCGGGTAGATGACGGTGCCGACGACCCCCAGACGACCGCTCATGAGCTTGCCAACGCCGCGAGCTGGCGTGCGACCGACGGCGCGTCGTACTGCCGTACCCAGCGTCTTCCCTCCTCGGCCAATCGCGTTGCCAGCGCTCGGTTTCCGATTAGCTCGGAGACTGCGGCGGCTAGCTGGTCCGGCCGGTCGCGGTCGGCCAGTCGACTGCCGTAGATGCTTGGCAGGATCTCCCGCACTCCCCCTACGTCCGTGCTGGCAATGGGAACCTTCATCGCCATTGCCTCGAGCAGCACCCTAGGGAAGCCTTCGGTGTATGACGGCATCCAGAAGACGTCGGCGGCCGCATAGAGCTGCCGGATCTGATGATGCGGCACCGTGCCCAGCATCTGAACGCGATCATCGAGGCCGGCGTGGCCAATCGCATGTCGAACCTGTGGTTCCTCAGGACCGCCACCAGCAATCACGAAGCGCGCTCGATCGTGGCGTGCGAGGACAGGCTGGAGAGCTGCCGGAATGTAGAGCAGCGTTCGCCTGACCGGAGACAGACGGTGGACGGTTAACACCAGCCGTTCGTCGTCGGCAACGCAGAGCTCATTGCGTGCCCGGGCACGCTCTTCCCGCGATGGCGGCTTGAACCACTGCAGGTCGATCTCATTTGGCAGCACCCGGATGCGCTCTTTCGGGATCCCGTATGTTCGCGAGTAGTGCTCGGCGAGCGAACTGGTCCCCGTCACGACCGTGTCAGCCAAGCGTAAGGCGACGCGCAGCGGAATCTCGCCTCGTAGGGCGTTCTTGACCCCCACGTCCCGCAATCGATTTTTCGAGCCTTTCCCGCAGCTCCAGTACATGACTTTGCCGCCCGACAGCCGGCGGAGAACGATGATCGGGACGGCGGCTGTCTGCGAGGTGCGAACGAAGAATGAACGGAAGCCCTTTCGGCGGAGTCCTGCCGCGAGCCGTATGAGTTCCAACGCCCGCACCACGAAGCCGGTGTCGCCGTGGCGTTGGATCCGGACCACCACCGACGGGTCCGCTTGCGGCTCGGCCCCGACCAGCCTCTCGATGATCACGGCGGTGCGCATGTGGTTTTTCAGGTGATCGGCCAGACGGAAGGTATGCGCAAAGTGTTCGGCCACCTCAGAACCGGCCTTCGGCACCACGAGAACGAGCCCGTCTTGCTTAGCCCGACTCTCTGCCATCTCCGCCAGGGTACAAGTCGCCGACTGCAGTCCCGTTCCGGTGTAACGCCCCGCCGGGAAGGGCAGCGACCGACTCGTAAAGCCGGCGCCGCCGCTCCACGTACGTGTTCCAATCAAAGTGCGTGAGCATCGTTTGACGCCCGTTCGCTCCGAGTGAGCCGTCGTCCGACTGTGCGTGCTGAATCGCCTGGCTCAGCGCGTGCACGTCCGCCGGCGGAACCAGCAGACCGTTCTCGCCGCTCCTGATGACCTCGCGATGCCCGGGAAGATCGCTCGCGACGACCGTGCAACCGGTGGCGAGCGCCTCGAGCAGGACGTTCGGAAGTCCCTCGTACCGCGAGGGCAAGGCGACGACGTCGGCGCGCCGTAGGAAGGGTGCAATGTCTTGTACAGCCGGAATTACCGTGAGCTCGACCTCCGCCTCGTGGCTGCAACGCATCAGGTGTCCCCGTAGAGGACCATCCCCCAGGAGGACGACTCTGGGCCGCGTGGGTAGGAGAGCCGCGGCTCGAATCAGATCCTCGAACCCCTTCTGTGGGTGAAGTCGCCCGACGCCGAGCAGGACGTGATCTTCTTGAGGAATGTCGGCCGAGAGACCCGCAGGTTGGAAATGTTCGCAATCGACGCCGTAATGCAAGATCCGAATGCGTTCTGGCCTGATGCCCCCGGCCACGAGAGTGTCGGCCACGGCTTGAGCGTTGGCGACAAAGATCGCCCGATGCCCGGCGTACCGCTCCACGTGACGCTCCCATTCTCGCCGCCAAGGATCTGTCACGACGTAGCTGCACATCACCGGAAACCCAAACCAGCTGAGCGGCTGCGACAGCAGGTTTGCGTGGATCAACGTCGCGTGAATGACGTCGGGTTTTTCACGGGCGGCGAGTCGGTAGAGTCGCCAGAAGGCTCTGACCACAGAAAGTGGCTTCTTCGGCGAGACTCCAAGATTCACGACGGGAACACCGAGCTCTTCGAATTCCTGTCGCGTACTACCGGGTGCATCCTCGGGACGGGTCGTGAGGGTGAGGCAACTTACGACGTGATCGATTGAGCGAAGCGATGCGACTACGCGGACAAGGTGTTTGCTCTCGCCTCCCACTTTGAGGTCGGTGATCACGTGGAGGACCTTCATTGCGGACGGGCCTAGGGGCGTGCGATTGGGATGCGTGCGCTCTCACCCGAGGGCTGACCCGGCCGTACGCGCAACACGAGGGCGCGTAGAAGATGGTCGTGGAAGGGGTGCCTGTGGGGCTTCTTGAACGCGTTCGCCACGCAGAGCTCGAAGCCGTTGCGCCGTGGTTTGAGTCTGGGCAGCGCGTTCTCGAGCTTGGCGCTGGTTCCGGCTACCAGGCCAGCGTTCTGGAGGGGTGGGGATGCGATGTGGCCGCATTCGAGGTTACTCGTCATAACCGCGAGGGGCGAAGTTACTTCCCTGTGCAGGAGTACGATGGCCAGACGATTCCTCTCCCGGATTCGAGTGTCGACAGAGTCTTCACCTCACACGTGCTGGAACATGTCGACCCGCTACCACCGTTCCTGGAAGAGACACGGAGAGTAATGAAACGCGACGCCGTGGCAATACACATCGTCCCGAGTGCAACTTGGCGAATTTGGACAAGCCTTGCTCATTACCCATTTGTGGCTAAGACGCTTATTGCCCGGGACTCTGCCGATTCGTTGGTAAACGTCCGAAGCGCTCGAGATGCAGTTCGTCGGCATGGTGTTGCGCGCGGAATAATCAAGGCGATTATGCACCCGCTTGCTCCGCACGGAAGTCATCGCAGTGCGGCGGCTGAAGTGGATGCATTCAGTCGACGTCGATGGGCGGCAGTGCTTTCCCAGAACGGATTCGCCGTCGTGGATGCGCAATCGACCCACATCTTCTACACCGGATACGGCCTTCTCACGAGGGTGCCTCTCGCGAGGCGGCGGAGGATGGCGGACCTACTCGGCTCCTCGTCGCACGCGTTCGTGGTGCGCAAAGAGACGTCGAGGTGAAGCCGTAGCGACTTGAGCACATTTCGTTAGGTGACTTGCGCCACGTCGATCGACGTATTTGCGATGCACTCTCGAAGAGCAGGCGGAAGTGCCCATTGAGATCGCCAGTTCAGAACGCGTGCTGCTTTGCCGGCGTCGCTGAGGCTGCGACGGACCTCTCCGGCGCGCGCGGGCTCGAATTGCGGTTCGAGGGCCGTCCCCATGAGGTCGTTCAGAATTGCAATGAGTTCGAGCAAGGACGTCTCGGCCCCGGCGGAGATGTTGAAGACGTCACCGGCAGGAACATCCTGCTGGCCCGCGAGGACGAATGCCTCCACGACGTCGTCGACGTACGTGAAGTCCCGGGTCTGCTGGCCGTCTCCGTAGACGGTCGGCCGCTCTTCCGACGCGAGCGCGGCAATGAACCGGGGAACGACCGCCGCATACTGCGACAGCGGATCCTGGCCCTGCCCGAACACGTTGAAGAGGCGAAGGCTGATCGTCTCGAGGCCATATACGGTCGCGAACGCTCGGCAGTAGTGCTCCGCGGCGACCTTCGAGACACCGTACGGCGAGATCGGCAGCAGCTGATCGGATTCGGTTTTGGGGATACTCGAACTCGCTCCGTACACCGAAGATGAGGAGGCGAAGACCACGCGGCGGATGTCCTCGTCTCGGGCGGCGAGGAGGACGTTGAGGGTTCCCTCGACGTTGACGGCGCCGGTGGTCAGCGGATCCTGGACTGAGCGCGGTACCGACGGGAGGGCGCCCAGGTGGAAAACGAGATCCGCTCCGCGGACGGCAGTATGCGCTCGCTCGTACGAACGCAGGTCGCCCTCGACGACGGCAACGTCGAGGCCCTCGAGCCGTTCGCGCCGGCCAGTCGAGAAGTTGTCGAGAACGCGGACCTCGTATCCGTCCGCGAGCAGTCTCCGGACGAGGTGATGCCCGATGAAGCCTCCCCCTCCCGTGACGAGCGCATGCATCTTCGCCGGCATTCCTACCTGGGTGCTGCCTGCAACATCGCCGTGGGCTCTCTGCGCGCAGTCGTTCGCGTCGACTTCAGCCGGTTTTCCCAAGCGACGAGTGTCGCGAGCATCCAGAGATCCGTCACCGGCGGGGCGGGCTCGTCCAGGAGCCTCATGGCCCCGGCGGGATCGACGAGGTCCGTTTCGGCCGAGCCGAAGCATTCCCGGGCATCCGCACGCCACGGGCCTTCGAAGTACGCCCGCAGCGGGACTGCGAAGCCCCGCTTGAGTCCCCTCGGGCGAACCCCGAACCGCTCGGCGAGCTCTCGGAGGACGATCTTGCCGCGCCGAAGCGACACCTTCTGTTGTTCCGGCGTCTCTTCTGCCAGTTGCAGGAGCGCGTCGTCCAGCAGAGGCACACGGCCTTCCAGACCGACGGCCATCGTCGCTCGGTCCTCCTTGCACAGGAGATCACCCGGTAGATATGTCCGCAGCTCGAAGCGCTGAATCGCCTGGAGCGGCGTCGGACGGAGGGGCTCGGAGAGGTCGAATCGTCGCGCGATCTCGTTCGCCGTCTCCGATGGAGTCGCATCGAAGCGAAGCGCGCTCAGTCCGGCCGGCGACGTTAGGTTCGCAGCGAGCGCCAGATACTGATCGGTATCAGTGTTCCCGCTGGCGTCCGCTAGCCGTGCCGCGTACGAGCCGGCTAGGCGGATGCGACCGGTCCGGGCGCTCCCCTGTCGAGAATCGCTTCGCTGGAGGAGAGCCAGCGCCCGTCGAGGCACGCGCCCGACGAGCGGCCGCAGACGGTGTGCACGATGCCGGTAGTAGCCGGCGAACAGGTCGTCGCCGCCCGTTCCGCTGAGCGCGACCGTCACGTGCTCTCGCGCTCGACGGGCCACCTCGATCATCGGGATTGCCGAAGCGTCTGCGAACGGCGTGTCGTAGGCGGCCGCCACCGAGCTCACCGCCTCTGGGAACGAAGCCCGCAACGGCACGATGTGGTGAGGCACGCCGACCTGCGTCGCAACCGCCGCGGCGGCGCGAGACTCGTCGTAGTCGCCGTGTCCGGGAAAGGCCAGCGAGAAGGCGCGGGGGCGAGCGCCGAGTGCCGCGGCCGCTGCGAGGACGAGCGCCGAGTCGACGCCGCCGGAGAGAAAAACCCCTACCTCGACGTCGGCCACCAGCTGACGCCGCACGGCCGTCAGGAGCGCCTCCTCTGCTTGCTCCAGGCTCACCCTGTCGGACGGCAGCGTGTCCTCCGCGAACGGTGTCGCGCCCCAGGCGACCTGCTCTTCGGTGCCGTCAGGCCGCCTCCGGAAGGCAGTGCCAGGCGGTACCTGGGCAATATCAGCGACCCCCGTCGCCGGAGGAGGGACGTAGTGGAACGCGGCAAAGCCGCGCAGAGCGTCGAGGTCGATTCGACCCTCGCTCAGACCGGCTTCGACGAGCGCCATCGCGTCCGAGGCGAAGGCGAAGGGAGAACCGGTCGTCCGGACGAGCGGTTTGATTCCCAGGCGATCCCGAGCGAGAACGATGTCGCCGCTGCGTTCGTCGACGATCGCGAGCGCGAACATCCCATTCAGGCGGGGAAAGACGCCGACTCCCCACTCCTCGTAGCCGTGGAGCACAACTTCGGCGTCGCACCGCGTACGGAAGTGGTGGCCGTGCCCTTCCAGTTCCCGGCGCAGGACGCCGTGGTCGTAGATCTCACCATTGAAGGCGAGGTGGACGTCGGCTCGCTCGTTCGCCATCGGGTAGACGACGGCGTCCGAGAGGTCGATCACGGCCAGGCGCGTGTTGACGAGGGCGGTTCGACGCCGGACCACCGACCAGGTCGCGTCCGGGCCGCGGGACGACAGTGCCCGCGCGAGAAGCGCCGATGTCTCGGTGGCATCCCGGCCCTCGATCTCGAACCCAGCGATTCCGCACATGGCTACCGGCTCAAGCCCAGCTGACGGATTGCGCGCGGGTTGAGAGCTGCCGCGCGGGCGAGTGCCGCTCGGCTCCCAGGGGCGTTCCCCGTCAGCCGGCGGCCGTCGGCGAGGAGGAGCCAAGCCGTCCAACTTTGCGGCGCTCGGTCGGTTGCGTCCTCGGCGGCGGCGAGTGCCGCCCTCTGTCGCCCGTCTGCTTTGAGGACGAGCGCACGGACGAGGAGCGGCTCGGCCGCAAACGGGTTCAGCCGCTCCGCCCGGTCGAGGTCGCTGAGCGCGGCCGGGGTCGACGCCGCAGCGTTGTTCTCGGCGTCCGCGACGCCGGCCGTGGCGAGATATGTCGGGACCGCTACGGCGAGGGCGACGAGCGCCGCCAGCGCCAGCAGTGCGCGCTGCGCTCGGTCGCCGAAGACCGGGCCGCCGTGCTCATCGCCGCCCGACGCGAGCGCGCCGAGGAGGACGAAGCCCGGAATGGCGACAGCGGGGATTCTGAACAGCCAGTCGACGGAGGCGTGGAGCACGAAGTACACGGCAGCTCCGCCGAGCGCGACGGCGGCGATCGGCCACGGGCCCGTTCCTTTCCGGGCGCTGCGCAGGCGAACGAGTGGAAAAAGCAGGACGAAGGCGGCCAACGCGAAGCCGACTAGACCGGTCTCGGCGAGGGCCGAGGCCTCCCAGGAGTGGGCGTCGGTGACGTTCTCGTCGAGAGCGCGTGCCTTGAACCAGGGCACGCTGAAGGCGCCGGCGCCGACGCCCTGGACGGGATCGTCCTCGAAGGTGCGCCAGGCGACGCGCCAGTAGTCGTACCGGTTGGACGCGCCGGTACCGAAATGCGCTGCGTCCGACGGCGCCGCTGCGGTCGCGTTGACGTCGGTGAACTCGTTCCACCTGGCCGACGCCCACGTGTCCGGGCGTCCGGTCGTCACGACGAAGGCACAGGCGGCGAGGCCGATTGCAGCCGCCCATAGGGCCAGGGCGATCCGGCCCTCCCGACCGCCGAAGGGGAATCGACCACGGCGATCGAGCATCGAAACGAGGCAGACGATCACGGCGGCGACGACTGCGGCCGTGAGGGCAGCCATCCCGCGCTCGCGGACGAGCGTCGCGGACGGCGCGGTGTCTCCGATCAGCCGCGGCGCCGTCGCAGCCACGGGCACGACAATCGCGAGCAGCGTGAGGCTGTAGCGCCCGCGGTCTCTCGCGATCAGCACGGAGGCGAGCAACGCGCCGGCGAGCGCGAGCGCCGCGCCGCGGCTCTGCCCGGCGAGCCCGACGGCGAGCGCGAGCGCTGCGAAGA
>JBKPND010000047.1:0-7468 GCA_046732465.1 Actinomycetota bacterium | reverse complement strand
GCGATCAGGTTGCAGGCCGAGGTTCCAGGAGGCCTCGTTAAAAACCTGGACCAACCAATAAGTGCGGACCACGAGTTCGCTCTCGCCGCTTAGTTAGAAGCTAAGTAGCGTGCGTCGGCCCACCCGAGCCCGAGGGGTGGGGTCCCGGCGTCAGCATCGGGCTCACCCGGTCGGACCGTCCCGACCGCCCGGGGAAATCGAAGGGACTTGGCCCTCCGGCATCTCCCGCCGGCAGCGGAGGCCGTAGGGCGAGAACAAAAGCGCCGGCTATGCCTGTAGACGCCGATCGTTCGTGATCGAGGACGGGGCTTCGAAGCCCCCGGCTCCATCGACAACGAGGGGAGAAGACGCATGGCGATCAGCGAGCGGGAAGCGCAGCAGATCGAGAAGGCGAACGCCAGCGGCAAGACGCCGGTCGTCTTCATCCACGGGCTCTGGCTTCTGCCCAGCAGCTGGAACAACTGGGTCGACTTCTTCGAGGAGAACGGCTACGCGGGCGTCACGCCGGACTGGCCGGACGATCCCGAGACCGTCGAGGTGGCGAGGACCGAACCCGAGGTCCTCGCCAAGAAGTCCCTCGAGCAGGTCGCCGACCACACGGCCGAGGTGATCGGCGGGCTTCAGCAGAAGCCCGCCGTGATGGGTCACTCCACCGGAGGGCTGCTGGCGCAGATCATCGCCGACCGCGGCCTCTCCGGGGCGACGGTCGCGATCGATCCCGGGCCGTTCCGCGGCGTACTGCCCCTTCCGATCTCGACTCTGCGTGTGACCGCGCCCATCTTGAGGAACCCGCTCAACCGCGGCAAGGCGATCACCCTCACCCTCGACCAGTTCAAGTACGGCTGGGCGAACGCACTCAGCGACGAAGAGGCCAAGCAGCTCTACGACACCTACCACGTGGCCGGGCCGGGGGTCGCGCTGATGCAGATGGCGAACGCCAACCTCAACCCGTGGACCGCGGCGAAGGTCGATCCGAAGAACCCCAATCGCGGGCCCCTCCTGATCATCGACGGGGAGAGGGATCACACGGTCCCGTGGGCGATCGCCAACGGCGCCTACAAGCGACAGAGGCACAACCAGGCCGTGACCGAGATCGTGAAGATCCCGAATCGCGGGCACTCGTTGACGATCGACAGCGGCTGGCGCGAGGTCGCCCAGACCGCGCTCGACTTCGTCAAGCGGTTCGCGTAGGTGCGGGAAAACCCGCACGAGGCAAGCGTGGAACCACGGATGCGGTTGCCCGCCGAATTGCGGAGGATTCGGTTCGTGTCGAGCGCACTCAACGTCCTCATCGCATTGATCGCTGCGATCAATTTGAGCCTGATCGCTCCGCTACTGGTGGAGTCCGTCGGCTTCGGACGCAGCTAGCTTCCGGTACGCCAGAGGTCGGTAAGCGGGCCCTCGGATCCCTCGACCGGATCCGCGTCGGGCAGAGGCACCGACCGGATGTTGGCCACCGCCTCGTCGTGCTCGGCGGGATCGCCGCGGCGGATGTCCCACGGCATGCCGTTCGGATAGGCGCCGATCACGAGCAGGTCCGAGCTCGAGCCCTCGTTGCAGTGCCCGGTGCCGGCCGGCAGAACGAGCACGTCCCCGGGCCCGATCTCGAAGCTCTGACCGCCCGGACCGCCGAGCTTCACCGTGGCGGACCCGCCGACGATGCCGAGCGCCTCGTGCGTGATCGAGTGGAAGTGGTGGAAGGGGAAGATCCCATTCCGCCAGTCGGGCAGCCAGCCGTTCGAGGCGAGCAGCTCCTCGCAGGCGTCCGCGTCGCGAGCCGCCTCGATCCCGTGGTAGATCAGGACGGGCAGCGGGGAATTGGGGATCCCGCCATCGTCCTCGAAGCGATGTGTCTCGGGCTCGATCCCGCTGAGACTACGCCTGCCCGACCGCGATCAGAACCTGGTTCGACCAGCTGATCCGACCGTCATCGTCCGCTCGCTCTCGGGCGGCCTCGGTGATCGCGTCCCAGGTCTTCTTCTGAACATCCTCGGGATGCTGGGAGATCATCGCGACGATGGGTGCCACGATCGCCTTCGTGTAATCGGTGTAGTGCTCGGCCGAGTCGAGCTCGAAGACGACCTCGAGCTCCTGCACCTCGATGTCGGAGAACCCGCCGCCCTCGAGCAGGCCGCCGATCGCCTCCTCGGTCGGACGCGAGAGAGGCCCCGGCGTCCCGGGGGGCGGAGGCGGGACGTCGAGCTTCTGCATCGCCGTCTGCATGGCTACCGCGATGAACGGGACACGTTCGGGCAGGCCCCAGGAGCTGATCGCGAAGCGCCCGCCCGGCTTCAGGAATCCTCGGACCTTGGCGGCCGTGCCCTCGCCGTCGGGCTCGAAGATGATTCCCCAGCGCGAGACTGCGGCGTCGAAGCTCTCGTGCGGGAAGTCGAGCGAGTTCGCGTCGGACTGCATGAACTCGATGTTCTCGATGCCGTTCGCGGCGGCCCGCTGCCGGCCGAAGTTGATCATCTCGGCGGAGATGTCGGTGGCGATGATGGCGCCGTCGGACCCGACCCTGCGCGCCGCGGTCAGCGACGGCTCGCCGTAGCCGCAGGCGACGTCGAGTACACGGTCACCCTCCTTGATCCCGGCCGCTTCGACCAGGCGCTCGCTGACGACGCCGACGTGCTTGTCGATGAAGGCGGACCACTCATTCCATCCTGCGGCCGCCCCGTTCCACTGGTCGCGCTGCTTCTCGCGGAACTCCGCCGCATCGATCGACTTCGCTTCCATGACTCTCCCCTCTCAGTTGCTGGGCTGCGCCGACACTATCTCCCTCGGGTGGGTGACTGTGTGCTGTCCCGCACGCCGGACGGTTTTTCATCGGGCGTTCATCTTCGCGGGACAATGTCGTCCGGAGAAGAGATGCGCGTGCTGATCGTCGAGGACGAGGCCAAGATGGCCGGCCTGATCCGCAAGGGCCTGCGCCAGGAAGGGATGGCCGCGGACATCGCCGCCAAGGGCGAGGAGGCGCTCTGGATGGCGGGCTCGACGGAGTACGACGCCATCGTGCTCGACCTGATGCTGCCGGGCATCGACGGCTTCGAGGTCTGCCGCCGGCTCCGCGGTGACGGGGTCTACTCGCCGATCCTGATGCTGACGGCGCGCGACGGCGTGCCGGACCGCGTCGCAGGCCTCGACGCCGGCGCGGACGACTACCTGGTGAAGCCCTTCTCCTACGCGGAGCTGCTCGCCCGCCTGCGCGCGCTCGCAAGGCGCACGAACGGCGAGCGCTCGCCCGAGCTGCGGGTCGGCGACCTCCGCCTCGATCCGGCGAAGCACCAAGTCTGGCGGGGGGAGGCCGAGATCGAGCTCTCCGCCAAGGAGTTCGCCGTGCTCGAGGTCTTCATGCGCCGCCCGGGTGAGGTTCTCTCGCGCTTCCAGCTGCTCGAGCACGCCTGGGATTACGAGTACGAGAACCGCTCGAACATCGTCGACTCCTACGTCCGGCTGCTGCGGAGGAAGATCGACGCGCCCTTCGGGACCCGGTCGATCCAGACGGTCCGCGGCGCGGGCTACCGGCTGCGCGAGGACGGCGGGGGCGAATGAGCCGCATCCCGATCAGGCTGCGCGTCACCCTTGCCTTCGCTCTGGTGAGCGCCGTAGTGCTGGCGGCCCTCGGCTTCTTCGTCTACGCGCGGTTCGACTCGGAGCTCAGCGAGCAGATCGACCAGGGCCTGCGAACGCACGGCGATGACATCGCCTCGCTGGTGGCGAACGGCGACCTCACCAGGAACTCGAGGCTGCTGGGCCGGGAGGAGAGCTTCGCGCAGGTCCTCACCCCCGACGGTCGGATCTACGCGAGCACCCCGCAGCTCGGCCGCGATCCGCAGATCACGCCGGCGGAGGCCGCCCGGGCCTCACAGGCCTCCTTCATCGTCACGCGTGACGCGGTGCCCAGCATCAGCGGCGAGGCTCGGCTCCTGGCGCGTCCCGCGAACGGGCCGGGCGGGAGCTACGTCGTGATCGCGGCGGCCTCGCTCGATGACCGCAACGACTCGCTCGCCAGCCTGGGGACGATCCTCCTGATTGGGATCCCGGTCGCGCTCCTCCTGGCGTCGGTGGCGGGTTATGCCGTCTCGGGCCGGGCGCTGCGGCCGGTCGAGGCGATGCGCCGGCGGGCGGCTGCGATCTCGGCCTCCGAGCCCGAGGTGAGGTTGCCTCTGCCCGAGGCCGATGACGAGATCCGCAGGCTTGGAGAGACCCTCAACGCGATGCTCGGCCGCCTCGAGGCGGCCATCGAGCGCGAGCGCGCCTTCGTTGACGACGCCAGTCACGAGCTCCGCACTCCACTCGCCCTGCACAAGACCGAGCTGGAGCTCGCGCTCCGCTATGCGAAGACGCCGGAGGAGATGCGGGCCGCGATCTCCTCGGCGATCGCCGAGGTCGACCGGCTGAGCCAGCTCGCCGAGGACCTGCTCGTCCTGGCGCGCTCGGCCGAGGGGAAGCTGGCGCTCGACCTGCGCCGGGTGGGGGTCGCCGGTCTGCTCGGGGACCTGCGCGAGCGCTTCTCGGGGCGGATCGCCGCGACCGGGCGCTCGCTGGTGATCGAGCCCGCCAACGGGCTGACGGTCGAGGGCGACCGGCTGCGGCTCGAGCAGGCGCTCGGCAATCTGGTCGAGAACGCGCTCGAACACGGGGGAGGGGAGATCACGCTCCGGGCGAGCGAGGGTGGCGGCGAGGTGACGATCCACGTGGAGGACCGAGGGCCGGGCTTCGCGCCGGAATTCATCGGCCGCGCCTTCGAGCGCTTCAGCCGCGGTGATTCCTCCCGCGGCGGCGACGGCACGGGCCTCGGTCTCGCGATCGTCGAGGCGATCGCCCGCGCCCACCGCGGCAGCGCCCACGCCGCGAACCGCGATCAGGCCGGCGCCGACGTCTGGATCGCGCTGCCTCGCTGACTTTCACGGCCGATTCATCCCGCGTCCGTAGAACCGGCGGGGCAATGACCGATCGAAAGGAGAAGCGGATGCACTGGTCACGGAAGTACGTGATCGTCGGCGGCTCGATCCTCGCCCTGGCTGCGGGCGGAGCGGGCGCGGCGGTCGCGATCGGGAGCGGAGACGACGAGGGCGGGGCCACCGGCCCCGGCGCGGACCACGCGAAGGCCGCGGCCCTCGAGCTCTACCCCGGCGGTCACGCCAACTCGGTCGAGCGCGATTCCGAGAACGGCGCGACCTGGGAGGTCGAGGTCGGAAAGGCTGACGGCGGCACCGTCGACGTTCGCCTCGACCAGAACTACAAGCTGGTGGTCGCAGAGGCCGACAGCGAGGACCAGGGAGGTAACTAGATGAAAGCCCGGGCGATCAGGCGCGCGGGAGCGGCGATGGCGAGCGTCGCCGTCCTGCTCCCCGCGCTCGCCGGGTGCGGCTCGTCCGGGAACGACTCCTCGACGGCGCAGCAATCCGGCACGAACACATTCCCGCAGTCGAGCGAGCCCTCGAATCTCAACCCGGCCGACTTCTCGACGACCATCGACAACCCGTACTGGCCGATGCCGGTCGGAGCCGAGTGGCACGTCCACGTCACCAATCCCCAGGGCGAGTCGCTCCAGGAGACCATCACCGTCCTCGACCAGACCAAGCGGATCGCCGACGGCGTCACCGCCCGCGTGGTCCGGGACATCGTCTACGACCGCGGCAAGCCCTCCGAGATCACCGACGACTGGTACGCCCAGGACGCGGACGGAAACATCTGGTACTTCGGCGAGGACACCACCTCGATCGACCTGGAGACCGGCAAGAGGGACAGCAGCGGCTCCTTCGAGGCCGGTCAGAACGGAGCGGACGCCGGGATCGCGATGCCGGCCCAGCCCTACGCGGGCGAGACCTACCGCGAGGAGTACTACAAGGGCCACGCCGAGGATCGATCCACCGTGATCGCCCTCGACCAGCAGGTCGAGGCCCCGGCGGGCCACTTCACCGGCGCGATCCTGACCGACGACCACAGCCCGCTGGAGCCCACGGTGTCGGAGTACAAGCTCTACGCCAAGGGCGTCGGGCCCGTGGTGGCGGTCTCTGTCTCAGGCGAGGCCGAGAGGGAGGACCTGGTCAGCTACACGCACTGACCTAGCGGTTTCGGCCGTAGATGTCGTGCGCGGCCACCCACTCCTCCGCGACGATCGCCGACCCCAGTGAGAGCTCTCCGCAGAGGACGGTGGCGGCCACGATCTCGGCGAACTTGCGGACCCGATTGGCACCGAAGCAGCCGAGCATCTCGAGGCATTCGCGCTGAGTCGGCAGCGCCGTCCCGCCGCCGTAGGTGGCGACGATCAGGGACGGGATCGTCACCGAGTAGTAGTAGTCGCCGTCCTCGCGCAACTCGGTATGGACGAATGCCGCGGATGACTCGGCCACGTTCGCCGCGTCCTGGCCGGTCGCGATGAACAGCGCCGTGATCCCGTTGGCCGAGTGAGCGCCGTTGTTGTTGACCCCGGACATGAAGCCGCCCAGATTCGAGATCAGGCGGGCGCGGAACATCAACTCCGTGTTGGAGCGCATGATCCGCTCGACCAGTTCGTTCGGGATGACAGCCTCCGCGACAACGCGCTTGCCGCGGGTCCGCAGCATGTTCACCTGCGAGCTCTTCTTGTCGGTCGCGAAGTTCGACTCGAGATACCAGTGCTCGATGCCGTCGTAGTTGTCGGCGATCCAGTGACAGGCCGCCTGCGTCGCTTTGCCGGTCAGGTTCTGGCCGGCGGCATCGCCGGTCGTGTAGTTGAAGCGGGTGAACAGGACGCGGCTCGCCGAGTACTGCTCGATGTCCTGGAGCTTCCCCGACTTCGTCGTGCTCTCCGCTGCGGTCTTGATCGCCTCGAAGTTCTCGCGCAGCCAGTCGCCGAAGGCGCGGGCCTCCCGCGCGCTCGCGAACACGAAAGCCGGCGCCCTCTGCATCCGATCGTCGAGGATCGTGGTCGTCACCCCTCCGGCCTCGTGCAGCAGGCGCATCCCACGGTTGTAGGAAGCGACCAGGGTCCCTTCGGCGGTGGCGAGCGGGACGTAGAAGTCGCCCTGGGCGTGCTCGCCATTGACGCGGAGCGGGCCGGCCAGCCCGATCGGAACCTGGGCGACGCCGATGAACTGCTCGACGTTTCCCGCCAGCGCCGCGGGGTCGAAGGACTCACTCGCCACGTGTTCGAGCCGCGCCCCGGTGTGTTCCTCGACGAAGCGCCGGCGCTCCTCAGCCGCCGCGAGCGTGTAGTCGTCCTCCCGGTCGCGCGGAACCGGGATCCGTCCGTTCTCGCCGATCGCCATGGTCTCTCCTTCCTCGACCGTCCGAGGAGAGGCCTACCCGCAGAGGGCCCGACTCAGCCGTTCGGCAGCGAGGATCCGGCGAAGAAGAAGAACCACCCCTCGAAGGCGAGCACCCCGGCGATGGCGCAGATCACCACCACCCGCTCGACCCCGCCGATTCCGTACTTGCGCTGGACCGCGTCGTCGCGCTCGTCCCGCATGCTGCGCAGCCA
>JBKPND010000046.1:0-14328 GCA_046732465.1 Actinomycetota bacterium | reverse complement strand
ACTTCAGGCCGAGGTCCGCCGCCGGCGAGAAGATCCACCGGGAGGCGAGCGGCGGCCTCGAGCTCGACCTGGAGGCGACCGAGGACATCCTCGCCGCCCTCAGCGCGCGCCGCCGCGAGGGCCAGACGATCGTCGGCTTCGCCGCGGAGACGGGGGCCGGTGTGGCCCGGGCCCGCGAGAAGCTGGAGCGCAAGGGCGCCGACGCGATCGTCCTCAACGACGTCTCCCGTGCCGAGATCGGGTTCGAGAGCCCGGAGAACGAGGTCGTGATCGTCGAGCGCGGCGGGGAGCATCACGTCCCCATCGCCTCCAAGGAGGCGGTCGCGGACGCGATCCTGGATCGGATCGAGGCACTCCGCGCGAAGTCGGGCTCCAAGCGCCCCGAACCCAGCGAGTAGGCCCTCCGGGCCATCTTGCGGGCCCCCCTACACTGGGTGCATGTCGCCCGGCGAGCAGGTTCATGGGGGTGAATCCCTCTATTCGCTTTACCGCAGAGGCATGGAGCTGCTCGAGGACGGGGACTTCGAGGAGGCGACGGTGCCGCTCAAGGAGGCGGCGCGACAGGCGCCCGAGAAGAGCTCCGTCCGCGAGGCTCTCGGCCGCGCGCTCTTCCGCACCCGTCACTACGCCGAGGCGGCGACCGAGTTCGAGGCGGTGGTGGAGACCCATCCCGTCAACGACTACGCGCACTTCTGCCTCGGCAGGGCGCTGACCAAGACGGGCGAGACCAGGCGCGCCCGCCACCATCTCGCCCTCGCATCGAACCTGCGACCCGATCGGCGCGACTACCGCATCTATAGAGAGCGACTTGCGGCCGGCACGTAGCAGCGCCGACCGATGACCGAGATCCGCCTCCTGGCAGTCCCCTACGAGGTCGGAGCCCTGCGCATGGGGGTCGGACGAGGAGCCGAGAAGCTGCTCGAGGCCGGCGCCGAGGAGGCGCTGGCGAAGGGCGGGGCCAGGGTGAGCCTGGAGATCCTGGAGCTGAAGGACGATTCCCGTGACCGCAGCGGCGCCAGCGAGGCCAAGGCCTCCTTCGACCTGATGGAGCTCGTGGCGTCCCGGGTGAAGGAGGCCGTCGAGGACGGGGCCTTCCCCGTGCTGCTGTCCGGGAGCTGCTTCGCCGGCCTCGGGGTGGTCACCGGGCTCGTGGAGGAGTCCCCCGGCGTCGTCTGGTTCGACGCGCACGCCGACTTCAACACGCCTGATTCCACGATCGAGGGCTACTTCGACGGGATGGGCCTCGCGATTCTGACCGGCGGCGCCTGGCGGGCGCTGGCCGATCAGAGCGGCATAGCCAGCATCCCCGAGTCCGCCGTCCTCCTCGCCGGGGCGCGCGACTTCGATCCGCTGGAGGAACAGAGGCTGGAGTCATCGGAGGTGCATCACCTCCCGCCGCAGCGCATCGACTCGGATGACGCGGTTGCGCGAGCCGCTGGTGAGCTGGATCCGGCGCCGAGCGGTCTCTATCTCCACGTCGACCTCGACGTTCTCGACACCGAGGAGGCCAGGGTCAACATCTACAGCGCTCCGGACGGTCTCAGCGCTGCGCAGCTCACCTCCCAGATCGGCTCGCTGCTCGACGCCTGCCCTGTGCGGGCAATCTCGTTGACCGCCTACGACCCGGAGGTCGACGCCGAGGGTCGGGTTCCGCCGATCGCCATGCGCCTCCTCGAGGTCGTGGCCGAGCGCGTCGCCCGAGAGCCTTGAGGGCGCTGGTCCAGCGCGTAAGCCAGGCGGCCGTCGACGTGGGGGGGGAGAGGGTCGCCCAGATCGGCCCGGGGATGCTCGTGCTGCTCGGGGTCTCGCGTGACGACACCGAAGCCGAGGCGGACCGGCTGGCGGAGAAGGTGCGAGCCCTGCGGATCTTCGACGACGCCGACGGCAGGATGAACGAGCCGCTCGGCGAGCGCGAGATCCTCTGCGTCAGCCAGTTCACGCTCTACGGAGACACGCGCAAGGGAAACCGGCCGAGCTACGTGGAGGCGGCGCCCGGGGAGCAGGCCGAGCCGCTCTATGACCGCTTCTGCGAGCGGGCGGGGGCGAAGAAGGGTGTCTTCGGCGCCTGCATGGGCGTGGCGCTGGTCAACGATGGCCCCGTCACCGTGATGCTCGAGGTCTGAGCGGCCCGAAGGCGTCTTGCGCGTGCGTGAGGCGGGGCTATACTCGCCGAGGAACCTTTTTTCGCACCGAACCGCGTGTCGAAAGGTGGGCGAGCGCCCGCCTTTTTTTGGGTCCCGAACGGGGCACTCGAGGACACCAGAGGGCAGAGATGGACACAGAGCTCGAGCAAATTCAGCAGACGGTTGAGGAGCGGCTCCGCGATCAGGAGCCGGGCGTTGAGCTGCTCGCGCTCGAGCGTTCCGCCTCGGAGCGCCTGCTGCTCGTGATCGACTCGCCCGAAGGCGTCGACATCGCACTCTGCGAGCGGGTGACCGGCCTGCTCCGTGACCTGCTCGAGTCCTACTCGCTCGAGGTCTCATCTCCGGGACCCGAGCGCCCACTGACCAAGCCTGAGCACTTCCGGCGCTATCTAGGCCGCCGAATCCGTGTTCGGACACGCGAGGAGGTCGCGGGACACAAGAGCTTCACCGGTCGACTTACCGGCGCCGACGAGGAGAGCGTGAGCGTCGACTCGGGTGACGGTCCCGTGGCGATTCCCCTCGCCGCGGTCCGCCGCTCGAATTTGCTGTCAGACGGAGCCACGAACGGAGGTGTGGGGGCATGACCCAGGAGATCGTCGATGCCGTAAAGATGCTCGAGCAGGAGAAGGGGATCGCGTCGGACACCCTGATGGACGCCCTGCAGGACGCCCTCCTCTCCGCCTATAAGAAGACTCCCGGCGCCGCCAAGTACGCGAAGGTCGAGCTCGACCACGGCACCGCGGACTTCCGCGTCTACGAGCTGAAGGTCCCGGAGGACCTCGAGAAGCGCCTGCTCGACGAGCAGTTCGAGGACCAGCTCCAGGCGGCCGAGGCGGCTGAGGCCGCCGGTGAGCCGATACCTGAGATCGAGATCAACCGCCCGACGGTCGATCCGGAGACCGGCGAGCGCCGCGAGGCCACCGAGCCGGAGGTAGAGCAGGAGCGCCTCCAGCCCTACCTCGATCAGATCGAGACCCAGGACGTGACGCCCGACGACTTCGGGCGGATCGCCGCCCAGACCGCCAAGCAGGTGATCCTGCAGCGGATCCGCGAGGCCGAGCGGGGAATGATGTTCGAGGAGTACAAGGACCGCGTCGGCGAGCTCGTCACCGGGATCATCCAGCAGTCCGACAACCGGTACACGCTGGTCCAGCTCCGCGAGCGCGTCGAGGCTCTGCTGCCCCGCTCCGAGCAGGTCTACAACGAGCGCTACGACCACGGCATGCGCGTCAAGGCGGTGATCACCGACGTCTCGGCCGATACCAAGGGGCCGAGCATCGTCGTCTCCCGCCGCAATCCCGAGCTGATCAAGAAGCTCTTCGAGCTCGAGGTTCCGGAGATCGCCGACAAGCTGGTCGAGATCACGGGCGTCGCCCGCGAGCCGGGCTGGCGCTCGAAGATCGCCGTCGTCTCGCATGCCGACGGGGTCGACCCGGTCGGCGCCTGCGTCGGGCCGCGCGGCTCGCGCGTGCGCATGGTCGTCTCCGAGTTGCGCGGCGAGAAGATCGACATCATCCCCTACAACGACGAGCCCGCCCGGTTCGTCGCCAAGGCGCTCTCGCCCGCCCGCGTCCGCGAGGTGCTCGTCGACGACGAGACCAAGGAGGCGACTGTGATCGTCCCCGACGACCAGCTCTCGCTGGCGATCGGCCGCGACGGGCAGAACGCCCGCCTCGCCGCACGGCTGACCGGCTGGAAGGTCGACATCACCTCGGAGACCGAGTTCGCCCAGCAGGAGGAGGACATCGAGTACGAGGGCGAGGAGGCCGCAGACGGGCGCTGCATGGCGATCATGACCACCGGCCGCCGCTGCCCGAACGCCGCCCTCCAGGGCTCGCAGTACTGCGGCCTGCCGCAGCATCAGGCACTGGCCCGCTTCAGCACGAATCAGGTCGCCGTGCTGAGCCCGCTGAGCGACGAGGAGGTCGCGACTCTCGCCAACGGCGAGGCCGATGACGCCGCGGTCAAGGAGATCGTCGGCAAGGCCGAGAGCCAGTTCGACGAGAGCGCCGAGGCCGAGGAGGCCGAGGAGGCCGAAGAGACCGAGGAGCCCGCGGAGGAGTCGGAAGACGCCGAGGAGTCGGAGGAGTCCGAGGAGCCGGCGGAGGATGCTCCCACCGAGGAGGAGGCCCCGGCAGCCGAGGCCGAGGTGCCCGACGCCGATGAGGAGGCCGAGGGTCCCGAGCAGGATCTCGAACCCGAGACGGAGGGCGAGGACGAGCGCGGCGAGCAAACACCTTCGGCGGCCGCCGGATCAACAGGGGACGGCGGGGAGCCGGAGGCCGAGGAGGCCGAGACCCCGGTGACCGCCGGCGAGGAGAAGACGACCGAGTAGGAAATGGCGAAGAAGCGCGTACACGAGATAGCCAAGGCGCAGGGCCTGACCAGCAAGGAGCTCCTTGCTGCGCTCAAGGCTGCTGGCGTGGAGGCGAAGGCCGCCCAGTCGAGCGTTGAGGAGTCCGACGCGCTCGCCGCGCTGAAGAACTCGGCCGACGGCGCCTCATCCAGCGTCGCAGCCACCAAGGCCAAGCCGGCTACCAAGACGGCTCCGGCGAAGAAAGGGGCCAAGCCTGCTGCACAGGAGCCGAAGACCGAATCTCCGGCGAAGCCGGCGGCCGGAGATGGCGCGGCGGGAGCTCCCGCCAAGAAGGCTCCGGGCAAGCGCCGCCGCCGAGTCGTTATCGACTCACAGGCCGCACGCCGGGACCACATCGCGAGGACTCAGCCGCCGCCTCGGCCACCGCGGCGGCGCGGGGGACGCCGACGCCGCCCCCTGCTCGAGGAGCCCAGCGACAAGGAGCTGAAGCAGCCCGAGGAACAGCCGCCGATCAAGGTCAACTCTGGCGCCACCGTCCGCGAGGTGGCCGAGAGCCTCGGCCTCTCCGCCGCCGAGGTGATCAAGGCTTTGATGAAGGAGGGTCAGATGGCGACCCTCACCCAGACGCTCACCGACGAGTCGGTCGAGTCGATCGCCAAGCAGTTCGACCGTAAGGTCGAGATCGTCACCGCGGCCGAGGAGGAGGCCGAGGAGCCCGAGGTCGAGGAGGACGACGAGAAGGATCTCGCCGAGCGCCCGCCCGTCATCACGGTGATGGGCCACGTCGACCACGGCAAGACCTCGCTGCTCGACGCGATCCGCCAGACCCAGGTCGCGGCCGGAGAGGCCGGGGGCATCACCCAGCACATCGGCGCCTACCAGGTCCAGCACGACGGCAAGACACTCACCTTCCTGGACACACCGGGCCACGAGGCGTTCACCGCCATGCGGGCCCGAGGCGCCAAGGTCACCGACGTCGCGGTGATCGTGGTCGCGGCCGACGACGGCGTGATGCCACAGACCGTGGAGGCGATCGACCACGCTCGCGCGGCCGAGGTCCCGATCCTCGTCGCGGTCAACAAGATCGACAAGGAGGGTGCGGACCCGAACCGCGTCCGCGGCGAGCTCGCCCAGCAGGACCTCAACCCCGAGGAGTGGGGTGGCGACACGGTCTACGCCGACGTCTCGGCGAAGACCAAGGATGGCCTCGACAACCTGCTGGAGATGATCACTCTGGTCACCGATCTCGAGGAGCTCGGCGCCAACCCCAACGCTCCCGCATCCGGCACCGTGGTGGAGGCTGAGCTCGATCCGGGCCGTGGCCCCGTCACCGGCGTGCTGGTGCAGCGCGGGACGCTTCGGATTGGCGACGCCGTCGTGGCCGGCCCGGTCTGGGGGAAGGTCCGGGCGATGCTCGACGACAAGGGCGAACGGGTCAGCGAGGCCACGCCCGGGACCCCAGTCGAGGTCCTCGGCTTCGACGGGGTCTCAGAGGCCGGCGAGCACGTCCAGGTGGTCGAGAACGAGCGCAAGGCACGTTCCCTCGCGCAGGAGCGCGAGACCCGCTTGAAGACGGAGCAGCTCGCCCGGCGCGCCGCCCGCAAGGTCACCCTGGAGGAGGTCTTCCAGAGGGCCAGCGAGGGACAGCTCAAGGAGCTCAACATCGTGCTCAAGGCCGATGTCTCCGGTTCGCTCGAGGCCCTCGAGGACGAGATCGCAAAGCTGCCGCAGGAGCAGGTGCCGGTCAATGTCATCCATGCGCAGACCGGCGGCGTCAACGAGTCCGACGTGATGCTGGCGTCGGCCTCCGATGCGGTGATCATCGGCTTCAACGTCCGGCCGCTCGCGGAGGCCAGGCGCGCTGCCGAGGACGAGGGCGTCGACATCCGCACCTACACGGTGATCTACAAGGTCACCGAGGACCTCCGCGCCGCGATGGAGGGCCTGCTCGAGCCCGAGGAGGTCGAGGAGGCGCTGGGCCAGGCGGAGGTGAAGCAGACCTTCAAGGCCTCGAGAGTCGGCACGATTGCCGGCTGCCTGGTCACCGATGGCAAGGTCACGCGAGCGGCCAGCGTCCGACTGGTTCGCGACGGGACCATCATCTGGAGCGGCAAGGTCGGCTCCCTGCGGCGCTTCAAGGACGACGTGGCGGAGGTCGACGAGGGGATGGAATGCGGGATCGTGCTCGAGGGCTTCGCCGACATCAAGGAGGGCGACGTCTTGGAGTTCTTCGAGGTTAGGCAGGTCGAGAAGACCTTGGAGTAGCGGGCCGGGCTCGCTAGCTTGGCTTCGTGAACCCGTTCGTCGAGCTGATCGAGATTCGCCTGCATTTCGGCGACGTTCAGGATCTGAAGGGCAAGCGCAAGCTCGTCAAGTCGCTCAAGGACGGCATTCGCCAGCGCTTCGGCGCCTCGGTGGCGGAGATCGACGGGCACGACAAGTGGCAGCGCTCGACTCTGCTCTGCGCTCTCGTCGGGGATGGCGGCGTCTCGGACCGCGCCGATGGCCTCGTGCGCTTCGTGGAGAGCCGGTGTCCGGACGGCTGCTCGGTCGAGCGCGACCTGCTGAGTCTGCGTGACATCCGCGACTAGGGCAGCCTGAGTTTGTTCGGGGAACTGCTGTTATCGTCGGCGGCCGAGATGCCTGGCGCTCGGATGCGTCGCGTCAATGAGTCGATTCGTGAGGTCTTGGGGGACGCGATTGCCGCTGAGCTCAAGGATCCGCGCATTGGATTTGTGACCGTGACCGCAGTGGACACCTCACCCGACCTCCGCACCGCGCGTGTGTACGTGAGCGTGCTCGGCGACGAACAAGAGCGCGAGCGCTCGCTGGCGGGGCTGCGCTCCTCGCACGGCGTCCTGCAGGGGAAGATCGCCGGCGCGATGAGACTGAAGCGAACGCCGACCCTGACCTTCGAATACGACGACAGCGTGGAACGCGGTGATCGCATCTCCCGTCTGCTTGACGAATGACTGAATCGACCGAGCTCCTGACCAGTGACATCGACCAGGTCGCGGACGCGATCCGCGCGGGCGACCGGTTCCTGCTGACGACCCACGAGGGGCCCGACGGGGACGCCCTGGGCTCGCTCCTCGCCACGCATCGGATCCTCGAGGCGCTCGGCAAGGACGCCGTGATGTTCCTCGCGGCGAAGGAATTCCCGCTGCCCGTCGAGTACCGGTTCCTGCCCCTCGAGGAGGTCTTCCACGAGCCGCCCGCGGATATCGCCGACCGGGTGGTGATCTTCCTCGACTGCGGGAACATCGATCGCATGCCCGTGGACTTCCTCCAGAAGGGGGAGAACAAGGTGATCAACATCGATCACCACCACGACAACACCCGCTTCGGGAGCATCAACCTCGTCGACGTGGACGCCTCCTGCACCGCCGAGATCGTCTACGACCTCGCCGGCCTGCTCGACGTGGAGCTGACGCCGGAGATCGCCAACGCCCTGTACGTCGGACTGGTCACCGACACCGGCAAGTTCATGTACGAGAACACCCACGCGCGCTCGCATCGGATGGCGGCGGGCCTGATCGAGGCCGGGGTTCAGGTGAACGAGGTCTACCGCCGGCTGTACGAGCACGCGCCCCTCGAGAAGCTGAAGCTGCTCGCGCGAGCGCTGGAGGGCGTCAGCCTCCGGGATGGGGGCCGGCTCGCCGTCACCTACATCTCCGGTGAGGACTACGCGGTGACGGGCGCGGACGCGGCGCTCACCGAGGGGATCATCGACCACCTGCGCACCATCGACGGGGCGGTGGTCGCCGCGGTGGTGCGCGACCAGCCCGACAGCAACCGCGCCGCCCGCAAGGTGAGCATGCGCTCGACCGACGGGCAGGTGGACGTCTCGGCGATCGCCCGGCTGCACGGCGGGGGCGGGCACAGGCGGGCTGCGGGGTTCGGCACCGATCTCGAGTTCGAGCAGGTGGTGGAGTTCCTGATCGGCGAGATCGACTCCCAGCTCTGAGCGGCGAGTGGGCGCGGGGGATCCGAGGTCGGCCGGCGGGTTGCTGGTCGACAAGCCGACCGGCGTCACCTCGCACGACGTCGTGGCCGAGATCAGACGGGAGCGCGGAGGCAAGGTGGGGCACGCCGGCACGCTCGACCCATTTGCGACCGGCCTGCTGGTGATCTTGCTCGGCCGGGCGACCAGGTTGCAGCGCTATCTCCTCGGGCTTCCGAAGACCTACCGCGCCACCGCCAGGCTGGGCTGGCGCTCCTCGACGGGCGATCCCGACGGCGAGCTCACCGAGACCGGCAGGATCCCCGAGCGCCTCGAGCTCCCGACCGGAGAGATCGAGCAGCGGGTGCCGATGACCTCGGCGGTCAAGGTCGAGGGTGAACGGCTCTATCGCAAGGCGCATCGCGGCGAGGCGGTGGAGACCCCGACCCGGACCGTCACGGTCCACCGCGCCGAGCTGATCCACTCCGACGCCGAGCGGGCGACCTTCGAGATCGAGTGCTCCTCGGGCACCTACATCCGCACGCTGATCGAGACGCTCGAGGACGCCTACTGCGAATCGCTACGGCGTATCGCGATCGACGACCTCCACGTCCCCGAGGAAAGCCCGCGGGAGGTCTCCGTGGAGGAGCTGGTCCGGTTCCTCCCCGAGCGGATCCTCGATGCCGAGGAGGCGACGGCCGTCAGCCACGGCCGGCCCGTCACGGAGCCCTTCGACGTACCGCCCGATCGCGTCAGGCTCACCCATGACGGGAGGCTGATCGCAGTCGCTCGCGCAGATGGTGAGAATCTCCGACCCGAGGTCGTCCTCGCATGAGCATCCGAGTCACACAGCTCCCCGACGCCGAGTCCCGCGACCGGCACGTCGCCATCGGCGTCTTCGACGGCGTCCACAAGGGGCACCAGGCGGTCATCGACGAGGCGGACACCGTTCTCACCTTCGACCCACACCCGCTCTCCGTGATCAACCCCGAGGCCGCGCCGAAGCTGATCATGCCCTTCGACGTGAAGCGCGACGTGATCGACGGTCTGGGGGTCGACGAGCTCGTCGTCATCCCCTTCGACAGGGAGTTCATGAAGATCCCCGCCGAAGAGTTCATCTCCGAGATCCTTGTCGAGAGGCTGGGAGCGAAGAAGGTCTCGGTGGGGGAGAACTTCCGCTTCGGCGCGAAGGCGAAGGGCACGCCGCAGATGCTGGCCGAGCGCGAGGAGTTCGAGACGCGCATCGTGCCGCTGGTCGAGGTGGACGGCGAGACGGTCTCCTCGAGCCGGATCCGGGCGCTGGTGGCCGCCGGGGAGGTGGACGCGGCGATGCGATGCCTCGGCGCACCGTTCATGGTCGAGGGGAAGGTGGTCGAGGGCGATCGGCGCGGGCGCGAGCTCGGCTTTCCCACCGCCAACCTGGTGCCGGACGATCACCTGGTCGTCCCGGGGCACGGCGTCTACGCGGCGTTCGCCAACGGCCATCCGGCCGCCGTCAACGTCGGCATCAGGCCCACCTTCGAGACCGGGAGGGGGCTGCTCATCGAGTCGTTCCTGATCGACTACGACGGCGATCTCTACGGCCAGAACCTGCGGGTCGCCTTCGTCGGCCGCCTGCGCGGGGAGAAGCGCTTCCCCAGCGTCGAGGACCTGGTCGCGCAGATGCACAACGACGTCGCCGATGCGCGGGAGATCCTCGCCAAGTACGACAGTGGCGGCGCCTAGATCGCTACTCTGTTGCGCCGATGCCGCTGACCAAGGACAGAAAGCAGGAGCTGATCGGCAAGTACGGCCGGTCGGGCGAGGACACCGGGTCCGCCGAGGTCCAGGTCGCGCTGCTCACCGAGCGGATCAACGAGCTCACCGAGCATCTGCGCACCCACAGCAAGGACCATCACTCGCGTCGGGGCCTGCTCAAGATGGTCGGCAAGCGCCGCCGCCTCCTCCGCTACCTCGAGCGCAACGACCTCGAGCGCTACCGCTCCCTGGTCGCGGAGCTCGGACTCCGCCGCTAGCGGCGGGCGAGAGTGATCGAGCCGGGTTCCAAAGCTCCGGACTTCTCACTCCCGGACCACGACGGCAACCAGGTTTCGCTCTCCGACTACGTCGGGCGCAAGCTCGTCCTGGCCTTCTATCCGCTCGACTTCAGCCCCGTGTGCTCGGATCAGCTCAGCCTCTACCAGGAGGTGTTGGGGGAGATCGAGGCTCAGGGCGCGTCCCTGGTCGGCATCAGCGTCGACTCGTCCTTCGCCCACCACGCCTTCCGCAAGGACCGCGGCCTCACCATGACGCTGCTCTCCGACTTCAACCCCAAGGGCGAGGTCTCACGCGCCTACGGCGCGTGGATCGACTCCGTCGACCACGGCAACCGCTCGCTGGTCCTGATCGACGAGGAGGGCATCGTGCGCTGGTCCCACGCCTCCCCGACGCCGCTGGAGATCCCGGGCGCCAATCTGATCTTCGACGCCCTCGCGGCGTAGTGGCGGAGAGCAGGCAGCTGAGGCGGATGCGCGCCGGGTTCCAGGCGTGGAACGAGGCTGACTACGAGAAAGCCCTGGGCTTCGCCCGTCCGGACGTGGTCTGGCGGGTCGAGCCCTTCTTCCCCGACATGGAGCGGGTCTACGAGGGTCACGAGGGTCTCCGCCGCTTCTACAGGACCTTCAACGAGGCCTGGGAGGAGAACACGCTCGAGATCGCGCGGGTGGTCGACGAGCGCCCGGGGCAGATCTACGTCGAGGTCAGGTTCTGGGCCAGCGCCCGCGACGGGCTCGAGTTCGAGGCGCCCTTCCACCAGATCTACCGCTACGACGACGAGGGCCAGCTCAGGGAGTTCCACGGCTTCGTCGACGAGGCGGAAGCCCGCCGCGAGGCCGGGCTCGACGATGGCTGAGCTCACCAGCGCCTCTGTCCCGCCGATCGGCGAGGACGATCACGTCACGGGGGAGGGGACCGAGGCGATCGTCTACGCCGACTTCGGCTGTCCCTACTGCGCGGCTTCGTGGGCGCGCATCCGCGAGCTGCCTCTGAGGCTCTGCTTTCGCCACTTCCCGATGGCCTCGAAGCACCCGAGGGCGCCGGCGCTGCACGCCGCCGCCGAGTCCGCCGGGCTCCAGGGCGCCTTCTGGGAGATGTGCGATTCGCTCTACGCCGACCGTGGGCGCGTCGACGACCCACATTTGTGGGAGCGCGCCGAGCGGTTCGGTATCGATCTCGAGCGCTTCAACGAAGACCGACGCTCGGAGGCCGTCCGGGAGCGGATCGAACGGGACTTTGCGAGCGGCATCCGGGCGGGCGTGGGGGGGACGCCGACCGCCTTCGTCGACGGGCAACTGCACAGAGGCGACCTGGTCGAGACCCTGCGGAGGCTCGTCACGTAGTGGCCGCTAACATCGTCGCGACAGAGAACGAGAGTTCTTAAGCGAAAGGCCGTCAACCGGACGGCCGAAGGGAACAAGACATATGAGTATGTTCGATGTAACCCGCGTCTCGGTAGAGGTAGGCGGGGAGGAGATCTCCTTCGAGACCGGAAAGCTCGCCCGTCAGGCGAGCGGCGCCGTCGTGGTCCGCTCCGGCGACACGATGGTCCTCTGTACCGCGACCGCGGGCAATGACCGCGACGTGGACTTCCTCCCGCTCACCGTCGACGTGGAGGAGAAGCACTACGCCGCGGGCAAGATCCCGGGATCCTTCTTCCGCCGCGAGGCGCGTGCAGGTGAGAAGGCGACACTGACGGCTCGGATGATCGACCGTCCGCTGCGTCCGCTCTTTCCGAAGGGCTGGCATCGCGAGACCCAGCTGGTCTCCCAGCCGATGTCCGTGGACCACGTCCACCCCTACGACATCCTTGCGATGAACGGCGCCTCCGCCGCGCTCGCGATCTCCGACATCCCCGTGCCCCAGCACGTCGGCGCGGTCCGGATCGGGAAGCTCGACGGCGACTTCGTCGTCAACCCGGCCGAGGAGAACCTCGAGGACCTCGACATGGACCTGATCGTCTCCGGTACCGACGAGGCGATCCTGATGGTCGAGGCCGGCGCCGACGGCGTCACCGAGGCCGAGATCCTCGACGCCCTCGACATCGCGCACGCGGAGATCAAGAAGCTCGTGGCGACAATGCAGGAGCTCCGCGAGAACGCCGGCAAGGAGAAGATCGAGATCGAGCCGCCGCAGGTCGACGAGGCGACCCTCGAGTCGATCAAGGCCTCCCACGGCGCGAAGCTCGACGAGGCCACCCAGATCCAGGCCAAGCTGGAGCGCCAGGACGCGATCGACGCCGTCGAGGAGGAGGTGCTCGAGCAGTACGCACCCCCGACCGAGGACGAGCAGCCCGATCGCGAGCGGCTCGCCGAGGTGAAGGCGGCCTTCGCCAAGCTCGAGAAGGACATCATCCGCAGGCGCATCGCCGTCGACAAGAAGCGCCCCGACGGCCGCGCCCAGGACGAGATCCGGCAGATCGAGACCGAGGTCGACGTCGCACCGCGCGTCCACGGCTCGGCGCTGTTCACTAGGGGCGAGACCCAGATCCTTTCGAGCGTCGCGCTCGGGACCACCCGCATGGACATGAAGGTCGACAACCTCGGCCTCCAGGAGACCAAGCGGTTCTGGCACCACTACAACTTCCCGCCGTTCTCGGTTGGGGAGGCGGGCTTCATGCGCGGCCCGAAGCGCCGCGACATCGGCCACGGAGCGCTCGCCGAGCGCGCGCTGTTCGCGACGATCCCCTCGGAAGAGGACTTCCCGTACGTGATTCGCGTCGTCTCCGACACTCTCGAGTCGAACGGGTCCTCCTCGATGGGGTCCGTCTGCGCCTCGTCGATGGCCTTGCAGGCCGCGGGCGTGCCGGTCTCAGCGCCGGTTGCCGGCGTGGCGATGGGCCTGATCAAGGAGGGCGACGACTACGTCGTCCTGACCGACATCGCCGGCGTGGAGGACCACCTGGGCGACATGGATTTCAAGGTCGCCGGGACTGCCGAGGGCATCACCGCCCTCCAGATGGACATCAAGATCACCGGCGTCACCCTCGAGATCCTCAAGGACGCGCTGGACCAGGCGCATCAGGGTCGCCAGTTCATCCTCGGCAAGATGGCCGAGTCGATCGACACGCCGCGCGAGAAGCTCTCGCAGTTCGCGCCGAAGATCACCTCGATCAAGATCGACCCGGAGAAGATCGGCGCCCTGATCGGCAAGGGCGGCGAGACGATCCGGGGGCTCTCCGAGGAGTTCGAGGCCGAGATCGACGTCGACGACGACGGCACCGTGAGGCTCTACGCACCCACTGGGGAGCTGGTCGATGCGCTGGCGGAACGGATCACCTCGATGACGAAGGACGTCGAGGTGGGCGATCGCTTCAAGGGCAAGGTCGTGAAGACGACCAACTTCGGCGCCTTTGTCGAGCTGACCAAGGGCACCGACGGCCTGCTTCACATCTCCAACGTGAAGCCGGGCGAGCGGGTCGGCACGGTCGAGGACGTCCTCAATCAGGGCGACGAGATCGAGGTCACCGCGGTCGAGGTCGACAAGGAGCGTGGCCGGATCGGCCTGCGCCTCTCCGATGATCCCGATGTCGAGGGCAAGTCGGCCGAGGAGCTGGCCGGCGTCGGCACCGGTGACCCCGGTCCGCCCCGCGGCGGTCGCCGCGACGGTGGCGGTGGACGGAGGCGGGAGCGCGACGGCGGCGGGCGCCGCCGCGAGCGCAGTGGCGGCGGCAGGGATCGCTGAGCCGACCGCGTGTCCGCCCCTGAGGCACAGCTGACCGAACTCGACTCCGGGATTCGAGTCGTCACCGAGGCGGTCCCCTCGGTCCGCTCGGTCGCGCTGGGCCTCTGGGTCCGAACAGGTTCGAGGGACGAGACGCCGGCGCAGGCCGGCGTCTCGCATTTCCTCGAGCACCTGCTCTTCAAGGGGACGAAGCGCTACTCGGCGAT
>JBKPND010000045.1:0-5171 GCA_046732465.1 Actinomycetota bacterium | reverse complement strand
TTCCGCGCGCGGCCCGGCGTCGCCGGGCTTCCGCCCACGCCGTTCGCCGCCTGACTATGCCGAGATCGCGGTGCCACGCGCAGGCGAGCAGGCACCAGGCTTGTTGCGCCACGCCCGCCAGCAGACGAGAGCGGTCGTGCGCACGCGATTGCTACCAACCGCCAGGCAGTGCCGCTGATGGGAGCCGCCGGCCTAGCACCATGGACGGCGACCACGTAAGCGTTTGAGCCGGTCCCGCGTCCCGCCTCGCTAGTTGCGGAAACAGCAGAATTGCGGGTCGTTGACCGATGGCGAGACCCGGACTCGAACCGGGGACACCACGATTTTCAGTCGTGGGTCGGAATCTCTCTAACAGCGTCGTAATCCCTGCAAATATGCCGCTTCTCGCGGTCGAGCGGCACGGGCTAGATGTTCGCAAATTGCATTCGTTTCTTCTGGATTTGGGCACTGAGACGCGTTTCGGTGCCCAATGGCGGCCCATCAACGCTCGGGGCTGGGAATCGGGTCGCTCGCGCCTAGAGCTGATCTGTCCCCGGCTGGCCCGGAGGCCCACGACGACCGCGGCGCGCCGTGCTGCGGTTGGTGGGCTCGAAGGCCGCGTGCCGATCCGCGTCGAGCCCCTGAGCGGCGCGCTATCGGCGACAGCGTCATTGGATCGGGATGGGGTCAGCAGGCCGGCGGCCCAAGGCGGTGTGCCGAGCGTGTCTCGTCCAAGCTTCGGAGTCAGGCCGCGGTCTCACGGCGCGGCAGTTTCCAGCCCGGCAGCGGCAAGACGGCATAGCCGATCGGCACTCCGGTGTCCGAGCTGACGCGCGCGAGCCGGGGATGACCGAGCGCGTCCATCAGCGCGACCAGGTCGCGGACGAGGGTGCTGGTGTCGTACCCGCCCCGGGCGTGCCCGACAGCCCGATGCCGCGCTGGTCGACCGCGACGACCTCGAAGTACTGGGCCAGCGCCGGCATCAGCAGGCGCCCGGCGTACCACGTCTGGGGCTAGCCGTGCACGAGCAGGAGTGGCGGGCCGTGGCCACCGATGACCGCATGCACGCGCACGTCCCTCGTATGCGTCGTCGTTCTTCGCACCGAGCCTTCAACGGGGCCCGGATGAACGACGTGGTCAGGAACTACGTCTGAGTCCCGCACGAGCCAGCAGGATCACCGTGACCACCTCCAGCGACCCGTCCCCGTGGAGCCCAGCGCAAAGCCCAGGGAGCGACCCAGGGCTTCCACGGGCGCAACGGGGAGGCGAAATGAACAGAGTGGGTTTCACGCAAACCCGCGTGACGCCGAGTGTGGCGACGACCTGTTGAACGGAGACGAGATGATGACCGAAGCCCAGTCCCAGTCCCAGGACCGTGACCGCGAAGCGACGACCGGCCGTTTCCCGACGACCGGCCGTTTCTCGACGACCGACCGTTTCCCTCTCGCCCTGTTCGTCGTGGTCGAGCTGCTCTGCACCGGAGCGCTTGTCGCGTCGGTGATTCTCTGGATGTAGGAGCCAGCCGGGGTGTTCCGCTCGTTGACGCGAGCGATGGGCGGTTCGCGGCTCAGGGCGGAGTGCCCCGCTTGTCGGGCCTCATTACCGGTTCCACGCGCGCGATACGCATTCTCGTGTTGTCACGAGGCGCGCGTCAGCCGGTGCCGTTTCGCGGACTCGTCGTCGGCGACGCTCCGGACCGCTCGCGTGGCCTGGACGTCGCCGAGGACGGCAACGGCGCGCTGCGGGACGGTCGCATGTACCAGCTCGTGCGCGAGCACGACGCGGTGCGCGAGCGGACGGTGGAGATCACATTCCTCGAGCCTGGCGCCGAGGCGTACGCGTTCACGTTTGGGTAGCCGGACATGGCGACGTTCGTGACCAAATATCTCCGCATCGCCGGCGGCGTCGCGGAGCTGCAACAGCCTTTGCGCCCGGCGGGGTGGTTCTCCGAGCGCACTACGTGGGTCGGGCGCCTCACGCCGCTGCGCCGCTTCGTCCGCACGGAGACGGGCGGGGCGGCGGTGCTTGTCGCGGCGGTGCTCGCGGCGCTGGCCTGGGCGAACGTCGGCAGCTCGTACCAGGAGGTCTGGGAGACGCCCGTGGCCTTGACGTTCGGCGACGACGGCATTCGCCTGTCGCTGCGCGAGTGGGTCAACAGCGGCCTGATGACCTTCTTCTTCCTCGTCACGGGGCTCGAGGCACGCCGCGAGATCGATCTGGGAGAGCTGCGTGAGCGGCGGCGCCTCGCCTTGCCGTTGCTCGCGGCCGTGGGCGGGATGGCGGCGTCGGTCGCGATCTACCTCGCCTTCAATCTGGGCGGATCCTCCGGCGCCGGCTGGGGGATCGCGTTGTCCAGCGACGCTGCCCTGGGCCTGGGCCTCCTCGCGGTCGCGGCGCCGCGCGCGCCTCAGCGTCTGCGCGCCTTCGTCCTCACTGTGCTCGTCGTCAAACGAGCTCGTCGCGCTGGCTCTGATCGCCGCCCTCTACTCCCACGACCTCGACCTGACCGCCCTGGCATGGGCCGCGGCGTTCATTTCGATCATCGGCGCCCTGGGTGCGTTAGGCGTGCGCAGCGGCATCCCGTGCGTGTTGCTCGCGGTCGCGGCGTGGGTCGCGCTGCACGAGTCGGGCGTCGAGCCGGTGGTGCTCGGCCTGGCCCTGGGCCTGCTGGTCGGGGCCCGTCCCGTCGGCCGGCCCGCGCTGCACGGGGCCGCCGAGCGTTTCCGCCGGTTCCGCGAGCAGCCCACGCCGCAGCTCGAGCGCTCGGCGCGGCATGGCCTGCGCGCCGCCATCCCGCCGAACGAGCGGCTGCTCGCCCTCTACCACCCCTGGACGAGCTACGCCATCGTGCCGCTCTTTGCGCTGGCCAACGCCGGGGTCGCCATCGACGGCGAGCTGCTCCGGCGCGCCGCCGGATCCCCGGTGACGATCGGTGTCCTGCTGGGCTTGCTCGCCGGCAAGCCGCTCGGAACGTTCGGCACGTCGCTCGCGGTCACCCGCCTGTCAAGAGGGCGGCTACGTCCCCCGGTCGGCTGGGCGGCGGTCATCAGCGCGGGCACCATCACCGGCGTCGGCTTCACCGTGTCCCTGCTGGTCGCCGGCCTCGCGTTCACCGGAGCCGGACTCGACGAGGCCAAACTGGGCCTCCTCGGCGCCGCGGCACTGGCACCCGCCCTGACCTGGATGGTGATACGAGCGACATGCACCACCGTTGGCCGCACGCGATCGGTGTCGTTGAAGCGCCCGTCAGGCGGCGGTCTCGCGGTGTGGCAGCTTCCAACCCGGCCGCGGGAAGTGGCAGTTGTAGCCATTCGGGTATCGCTGGAGGTAATCCTGGTGCTCGGCCTCGGCCACCCAGAACGGGACGGCCTCGCTGACCTCGGTCACCACCTTGCCGGGCCACAGCCCCGAGGCGTCGACGTCGGCGATCGTGTCCTCGGCGATCCGGCGCTGCTCCTCGCTCGTATAGAAGATCTCCGACCGGTACGCGGAGCCGAAGTCGTTGCCCTGGCGGTCCTTCGTGGTCGGGTCGTGGATCTGAAAGAAGAACTCGAGTATGTCCCTGTAGGAGATGCACTCGGGGTCGAAGACGATCTCGACGGCTTCGGCGTGAACAGGATGGTTCCGGTAGGTCGGGTTGATGTTCTGCCCGCCGGTGTATCCGACTCTTGTTGAGATGACTCCATCGCGGTGGCGCAGGAGCTCCTGGACGCCCCAGAAGCAGCCTCCCGCGAGGATGGCGGTCTCGGTGTTGTCGCTCATCGCGCTCTCCTTTGCTCCGAAGGTCTGTGTCTGTGGTGGCCCTGCTTGACGAGGCCCATGATCTGGGCGAGCAGCGCCCCGCCCTGCTCGTGCTCGATCGGTTGTGCCCGGAGAACCGGCTCGTCGGCGGTGGTCTTGAGCGCGCTCATGTCACCACCACCACGGGAACGGGAAGGCGACCACAATCAGCAGGACGAGCCATCCCAGCGCCATCCAACCATGTGGAGTTCAACCCCATGAAGTCGGTGCCGCGGCGAGGCTTCGGGCGGAGGTGGTACCAGCGCCGTGTGTGCGGGGTCGGTGCCGTGGAAGACATGCGTGTTCTCCTGGTTGAGACCGGCATCGCGCTACCCGAGTGTGAACGAGTAGGCCTTGGCGCCTGGCTGGAGGAAGGTGATCTCCAGGGTCCGCTGGCGGACCGCGTCGTGTTGGCGCACGAGCTGGTACAGGCGGCCGTCGTCGAGCACGCCGTTGCCGTTCTCGTCGACGTGCACGCCGTGTGAGCGGCCCGGGGCCTGACCGTCGATCAGCACGCGGAAGCGAAGCGGCGCTCGGTCTCCAGGCGACAGGACGAGATGGGCGTCGCGCGCGGCGAACCGGAACGCGATGCTCCCGCCTGGCTGTTCGAGCACCACACTCTCAGGCCCGATCGCCCATGCGCCGGCGAGGGCCCATTGGTTCAAGGGCAGCCGCTCGGGGAGCTCGTAGGCGCGGTGATCGTCGGGCCCGGCGCCGTTGGATGACGGCAGCTGATCGCTGCGCGCAGACCCGAGATAGGTCTCGGGCGTGCGCAGGTTCTCCCAGTCGGCCGCCGCCTCGACGCCGAGCCCTTCGACGGAGACGAGCTCGCGCTCGACGCCCAGCAGCTTCTGGATGACGCGTTCGGATTTCTCGTAGCGTCCCTCGCCGAAGTGGTGGTCGCGGATGATCCCGTCGGCGTCGACGAAGTACAGCGCCGGCCAGTAGTGGTTCGCGAATGCGCTCCACACCTCGTAGTCGTTGTCGGCCGCGACCGGGTAATCGATCGCCCGCTCCGTCGTCGCCTTGCGCACGAGCTCGACGTCGTGCTCGAAGGAGAACTCCGGGGTGTGGACGCCGATCACGATCAGCCCGTCGTCGCGGTAGGCCTGCGACCACGCACGAACGTAGGGCTCTTGGCGCAGCCAGTTGATGCACGTCAGCGTCCAGAAGTTCACCAGGATCACGTGGCCCTGCAGCTCGGCGACGCCGAGTGGCTCGGAGTTCAGCCACTCGGTCGCGCCGGCGAACGAGGGCATATGCACACGTTCGAACAGGGCCATGGCTAGCGCAGCGAGCGGAACGCAGCCCGCACCTCGGTCGAGAAGAGCTCGGGCTCCTCCCAGGCGGCAAAGTGGCCGCCCCGGTCGACCTCGTTGAAGTACGCGAGGTCGGGGTACGCCACCTCGACC
>JBKPND010000044.1:0-66408 GCA_046732465.1 Actinomycetota bacterium | reverse complement strand
CTCTGCCAGCCATCCGAGCGGCCGCTCTCGCCCGACGAGCGCCGTCAGCTGATGCTCGACCTCGGCGACGTCGTCGAGTCGCTAGGGGGCCGCTATGTGACGGCGGAGGACGTCGGCACGGGCACCGAGGACATGGCGGTCATCCACGAGCGCACCGAGCATGTCGTAGGTCTTCCAATCGACTCCGGCGGGTCCGGGGATCCAAGTCCGATCACGGCACGCGGCGTCCAGTCCGCGATCCGAGCGAGTTGTGAACATCGCTACGGAACGCAGGACCTGGCGGGTCGCCGCGTGGCCGTGATCGGTTTAGGTCACGTCGGCTCCCGCCTGGCCGAGCGCCTGGCCGGCGACGGCGCGGACCTCGCGATCTCCGACATCGACCCGCAGAAGCGGGAGCTCGCGGAGCGCCTCGGGGCCCGGTGGCTTGAGCCCGGCGAGGCGGCCACGGCCGAGTGCGAGGTGCTCGCACCGTGCGCGCTCGGCGGATTCATCGACGCGGACAACATCGAGCGGCTGCGCTGCGAGATCGTCTGTGGGGCCGCCAACAACGTGCTCGCCGAGCGCTCGCTCGCGGGACGGCTCGCCGAGCGCAGCATCCTCTACGCCCCGGACTTCATCGCCAACGCCGGCGGGTTGATCAACGTCTACGGCGAGCTCCACTCGCTCGACAGGGAGCGACTCGTCTCGCTGGTCGACGGGATCGGCGAGGCGCTGCGGCGTGTCTTCGAGGCCGCGGAGACGCGCTCGGTACCTCCGCTCGCCGCCGCGCGGGCGCTGGCCGAGGAGCGCCTGGATGCCGCTCTGGAGGCCAGGACCCTCGCGCACGCGCCGGCTGCCTGAGGCCCGGGACCGCGATCAGATGGACCGGGGCCGGCTGACCGAGTGGCTCGAGGGATACGAGCGCGCCTGGCGGACGCCCGGCAGCGACGCGCTGGCGGACCTGTTCACCGAGGACGCGACCTACTCGACCGCTCCCTACGAGAACGCGCACCGCGGGCTGGCCGCGATCGGCCGGATGTGGGAGGCCGAGCGCAGCGGTCCCGACGAGGACTTCTCGATGTCGAGTGAGGTCGTAGCCGTCGAGGACGACACCGGCGTCGCCAGGATCGAGGTTCGGTACGGCGCGCCGGATGAGATGGGAGAGCGGGATCACCGGCAGCGGCAGGAGTACCGCGACCTCTGGATCGTCCGCCTGAACGAGGCGGGGCTCTGCTTCCACTTCGAGGAGTGGCCTTACTGGCCACCCGAGCAGGAGGGCGCGCCCGCCGGCGGGGCGAGCTGATGCGCGAGACTGTGGACATGGACCGGATCCTGATCGTGCGCGCGGGGCTGGTCCCCTACGAGGAGGCCCTCGCCCTGCAGAGGCGTCTCGAGGCGGCCCGCCAGGCCGAGCAGGTCCCGGACGTGCTGCTCCTGCTCGAGCACCCGCCCGTCTACACCAAGGGTCGCCGCACTCAGCCCGGCGAGCTCGGCATGGGCGAGGACTGGTACCGGATGCAGGGGATCGAGATCTGCGAGACCGACCGCGGCGGCGCAGTCACCTACCACGGCCCCGGACAGCTGGTGGGCTACCCGATCGTGTCCCTGAAGCCGTACGGGGACAACGTCCACGAATACGTCGGGCGCCTGGAGCGCCTGATGATCGATTCGCTCGGCACGTACGGCATCGACGCCGAGGTGATCGACGGCCTGACGGGCGTCTGGGTCGGCGGAGGGCCGCCGGAGGGGCGCAAGATCGGCTCGATCGGCGTCCACGTCAGCCGCGGGGTCACCACCCACGGCTTCGCCGTCAACGTCAACAACGACCTGCAGCCCTTCGAGTGGGTCGTCCCCTGCGGCATCGAGGGGGTCCGGATGACCTCGCTCTGCCGCGAGCTCGGCTCGGAGGTCGACATGGAGGCCTACATGGCCGCGGTGAGCGAGCGCTTCACTGAGATCTATGGGCGCGAGCCGGTGCCCACCGACCCGGGAGCGCTGGCCGAGCTGGCGGGCGAACCGGTCCCGGTACGGTAGGAGCGATGGCCCCCGACGTCAGACTTCACGTCACCCGCTCCCGCGCCAATCCCGGTGGAAAGGTGCAGGACGAGGAGGGCAAGGTCCCCTTCCGCTCGCGCAAGCCGCCCTGGCTCAAGGTGCCGGCCCCGGGGGGACCGACCTACCGGCGCCTGAAGAAGGCGATCGAGCAGGACAACCTGCACACCGTCTGCCAGGAGGCCAACTGCCCGAACGTCGGCGAGTGCTGGGAGCGCGGCACCGCCACCTTCATGATCCTCGGCGACGTCTGCACTCGCCGCTGCGGCTTCTGCAATGTTCAGACCGGCAAGCCGACCTGGCACGACCCGCTCGAGCCGCTCCGGGTCGCCAACCAGGTGAAGCGCATGGGGCTGCGGCACGCGGTGATCACCTCCGTCGACCGCGACGACCTTCCCGACTACGGCGCAAGCGCCTTCGTCGGCGTGATCCGCTCGATTCGCCGGATGGCGCCGGGCTGCAAGGTCGAGGTCCTGACCCCCGACTTCCGCGGCCAGGAGATGCCGCTGGCGAAGGTGATCGCCGAGCGGCCCGACGTCTTCAACCACAACGTCGAGACCGTGCCCCGTCTCTATCCGATCGCCAGGCGGGGGTCGGACTTCATGCGCTCGGCTCGGGTGCTGCGAATGGCGAAGGAGATGGCGGGCGAAGAGGTGGTCACCAAGTCGGGTCTGATGGTCGGACTGGGAGAGGAGTTCGAGGAGATGGTCGAGGCATTCGGGATCCTGCGCGAGCAGGGGATCCAGGTGCTGACCGTGGGCCAGTACCTGCGGCCGACCGAAAGGCATCTGCCGGTGGACCGCTACTGGCACCCGGACGAGTTCGCCGCGCTCGAGAAGGCGGCCTACGACCTAGGCTTCGAGTCGGTCGCCTCGGGGCCGCTGGTCCGCAGCTCGTACCACGCGGACGAGCAGCTGCCGGCGGCAGCGAACGCCTAGCCGGCGCACCGAACGCACCTTTCCCTGCAGAGGCGTGTTTTGGGTCTCCGTAGCCTCCCGTCATGCGTTTCCGCCGACGCAGAAATCTCTCGCTCCTGCTGGCCACCGGCCTGGTCCTGGCCCTCGCCGCCGGCCCCCTGAGCGGCGGGGCCTCCTCGCAGACCGTCGGCGGGACGCCCGACCCGGAGGGGGCGGCCAAGCCGAAGAACCCGCTGGCGGGGGACGGGATGTGGATCTGGTACGTGAGCCGCTCCTCGCACGGCAAGATCGGCAAGATCGCGAAGCGGGCGCACGCTCGAGGGATCGAGACGGTACTGATCAAGTCCGGCGACGGCACCACCTACTGGAACCAGTTCTCCTCGTCGCTGGTCAGCCGGCTGCATGCGCGCGGCCTGAACGTCTGCGCGTGGCAATTCATCTACGGCCGCAAGCCGGGTAAGGAGGCCCGCGTCGGCGCGGCCGCCGTGGACCGGGGCGCCGACTGCCTGGTGATGGACGTCGAGGGGCAGTACGAGGGTCGCTACCCACAGGCCTCGACCTACATGAGCATGCTCCGCTCGATGGTGGGCGCGGACTATCCGATCGGCCTCGCCAGCTTCCCCTACGTCGACTATCACCCGGCGCTGCCCTTCTCGGTCTTCCTCGGGCCGGGCGGCGCGCAGTACAACGTGCCGCAGCTCTACTGGAAGGACATCGGCACCACCGTCGACACCGGCTTCACACACACCTGGGTCTGGAACCGCATCTACAGGCGCCAGATCGCTCCTCTTGGTCAGGTCTACAACAACCCGAAGGCGGGGCAGATCAAGCGCTTCAGGGCGCTGGCGGCGGCGCATGGGTTCGACGGCGTCAGCTGGTGGAGCTGGCAGTCGGCCGGCAAGCGCCAGTGGAAGGCCGTGGGCGTCCCCGTCTCCCCCGCGGCCGTGACCCCCTATCCGAGCTATCCGCTCCTTCGCCTCGGGTCGAAGGGCGACTTCGTCGCCTGGGCGCAGCAGCTGCTCGCCGGGGCCGGCTACGCCGCGCCGATCACCGGCTACTACCAGGCCTCCACCCAGGCGGCCGTCTTCTCCTTCCAGGCCGCCCACGGGCTGCCGCAGACCGGCAACCTGGACGTGCCGACCTGGCCCGTGCTCCTGCAGGGCGACCCGCTGCCCGTCCGCTGGACCAAGGGCGGCGCCGTCGCGGCGGGCGCCGGCGGCCGCCTCGCCCTGCCTCCGCCTCGCTCGGCGAAGCTCCCGGCGGTGCGCGACGAGATTCCGCCTCCGGCGAAGCGCGCCCGCTAGCCAGACACCGCGGCTAGTGTTCGGCCCGGCCGGTGCTGCCGCTGAAGGACAACAACCCGACCGCGCGCTTCCCGGTCCTCACGGTCGCCCTGATCGTGATCAACGTCGTGGTCTTCATCTGGCAGCTCAACTTCCCGACCGACGAGACGCTGGATCAGGTCGGCTTCGGGTCGATCGACCAGAGCTCGCTCGAGTACGGGGCGATTCCGTACCGGATCTCGCACATGGACTCTCGCGACTGCGCCGTGGGCGCGGTGGCGGAGTCCCAGGGGCAGCTGGAGGCCGGCGTGGTGTGTCCGGGAACGGCGGAGTACGACCGGGCCGTGGCGATCGGCCGGGAAAACCCCGACGCCCGGCCGATCACGATCAACGAGGCGCCCTGGTGGCAGACCCTGTTCACCTCGATGTTCATGCACGGCGGCTTCCTGCACATCGCGGGGAACATGCTCTTCCTCTGGGTCTTCGGCAACAACATCGAGGACCGGCTGGGCCGGGTGAAGTTCCTGATCTTCTACCTGCTGGCGGGGCTGATCGCGGTCTACACCCAGGCCCTGATCGACACGTCGTCGACCGCGCCAACGATCGGCGCGAGCGGTGCGATCGCGGGCGTGCTGGGCGCCTATGCCCTGCTCTTCCCGAAGGCCCGCGTGCTGACCCTGATCTTCATCATCTTCTTCGTCACGCTGGTCGAGATACCGGCACTGATCCTGCTCGCGATCTGGTTCATCCTCCAGTTCGTCCCCGCCCTGGGACAGGTCGCGGTCGACCCGGGAGGCGGTCAGGGGGTCGCCTACTTCGCCCACGTGGGCGGGTTCGTCTTCGGGCTGGCCGTGGCGGCGGTCATGCTTTCCGTGACGCGCGGCAGGGACAGAGAAGAACCGCCGCGATTACCCGTCTACTGAGCCATCTTGGACCCAGATCTCCGGAACGCGCTGCTCCTGATCGGCCTGCTCTTCTGCGGGTTCTTCGCCGTCGTGACGATCTACGTGATCGTCGACACGGGATTGCGCCTGCGGACCTACGGCGACATCGGGGCGATCATCCTGTACGGCGTCTCGCTGCTGATCATCGGGATGATCGCGGCCGGGCTGATCGGCGCGCTCCGCAACCCACCGGATGATTAAGAGGATCGCCGCCATCGCGGGGCTTCTGCTCGCGGTCGGTGCCGTGGCGGTGATCGGCATAGCGATCTGGCCCGAGGAGGCGGGCAACGGGGACACGCAATCGACGACCGGCAACCGCGTGCTGTCCTCTACCGGAGGCGGGACGGCGAAGGGCATCGCTGGCAGCTCGAGATCGGCCGAGAGGCGTGCCGACCGCGTCAAGGCCGATCTCGCGAAGATGGAGCGGCCGGACGACGCGCGGTTCGCCCTGCAGCCGGTGACGGGACCGCTGCCGGTGCACTACCGGTTCAAGCATCCGCCGGTCGCGGGAGTCCTCTTCGACGTGAAGAGCGGCCAGGTGCTCTGGCAGCGCAATCCGGGACTGGAACGGCCGATCGCCAGCCTGACGAAGATGATGACCGCGCTGATGATCGCGCGGGCCGATCCGCCGAACGCCAGCGTCAAGGTCAGCCGCAACGCGGCGCACACCCAGGGGTCGGCCACCGGACTGCTGCCGCGGGGCCGCAGGGTTCCCCTCGAGGCGCTGCTCAAGGCCCTGATCCTGATCTCGGCCAACGACGCCGCCGTCGCCCTGGCCGAGCACGAGGGTGGGAGCGTTCCCCGCTTCATCAAGGAGATGAACGCGCAGGCGCGGGCGATGGGGCTCTCCTGCACGCACTTCACCACCCCGAATGGATTGCGCGACCGCGGCAACCACTCGTGCCCGCGCGACCTGGCCACGCTCGCCCGAGCCGACCTGACGAACAAGCGGATCGCCCAGATCGCGCAGACCAGGTACGCGAAGCCGAGCTTCCCGATCAAGGGGAGGCACCTCTACCTCACGAACAACCACTACTTCCTGCAGCACGGGATCGGCGTCCCCGGGGCTCAGGTCACCGGGTTGAAGACGGGCTTCACCGACGCCGCGGGCAGCTGCTACGTGACCACCGCGCGGCTGGGCAGCCACCATCTCGGGCTCGTGCTCCTGCATACCCCCAGCCCGCTCACGCAGGTGCCCGCGCTGCTGCGGGCCGGCTTCGAGGAGGTCGGGGCGATCGCGCCCGCGGCACCCGCTCCGCCCGTGGCTCCGCCGCCGGACGACTGAGCGGCCTGGGTGCGGGAGCGCCTCAAAGGGCTGCGCGACTCCCGCCCCGGCGTGCCGTCGGAGGGGACCCTTGTCTGCCTCGCGCTCTGCGCGCTGATCCTGGGATTCGCCACCGCCGACCTGCTTCACACCGAGTCGCGGCTTCCCGACGCGGGCGCCGCGCCGCTTCAGGACGAGTTCGACTCCCGCGCCTGGGTGTACTCCCTCGCGATGCTGGCGATCGCGGCGCTCGCGGTCGCCTACAGGCTGTACGCCACTCAGCGCAACGAATGGATCCGGATCTTCATCAACCTGGGGGTGACCGGGGTCTTGCTTGGGATCGGCGCGGTGGTCCTGCTGCTGATCACTGACGGGAGCTCGGTGGGGCCTCCGCCCGCCCCCACCCTGTTGATCCCGGTGGTCCTGGTGCTCGCGGCCACCGCCGGCACTCTGTTCGGCCGCTCCGAGCGCTGGGGCGAGCAGACGTCGGGCAACGGGATCAGGGAGATCGTGATCCAGGCGGGCAAGCTCGCCGTTGACATCGGGACCCGTGGACAGATACGACGCGCACGGATCGAGGAGCTGGCCAGGTGGCTGTCCCTGCTCACGCTCGGGCTGACCGCGCTGACCTGCCTGCTCGCATTCCTCTTCGTGGTCGCTCAGCCGAGCTGTGATCGCGGCGTGAGCCCACCGGGTTGGACCAACCCCGTCGCCTCTGTCGCCGCGGTGACCGCGATCGGCGCGATGGCGGCCGCCGTCGGCGCCCTGCTGCTGCGCAGGTGGATCGCCGCGCTGGTCGGCCTGCTCGTCTGCCCGGTGGCCGTCCTCTTCGTCCTGGCCAGCACGTGCGCGTTCTACTGATGGAGCCAGCGGGACTCGAACCCGCGACCTCCGGCTTGCAAAGCCGGCGCTCTCCCAACTGAGCTATGGCCCCAATGGGTGGCCGATTGTAGGGCGGGTATTCCCGTCTCAGCGTGAATCGCGCTGTGAGAGACTGGCCCAGGTAATGGCCACCAGGGCCAAGCAAGGTCAATCCGGGGGAAACGGCAAAGCGACCGACAAGTCGCCAACCGCCGTCGACGAGACCAAGGCGCGGGCGGCGGCCAAGGGTGAGCCGAAGCCCGGACAGCGAGCCGAGGTCTCCAACCTCGAGATCGTCCGCCACTACTTCGACCGCGCCGTCGAGCGCCTCGAGCTTGCCGACGACGTCCGCACGGTCTTCTGGACGCCCTACCGCGAGGTCACGGTCCAGATCCCCGTGAAGCTCTCGGACGGGAAGATCCACACCTACTCCGGCTACCGGATCCAGCACAACGGCGCTCGCGGCCCCTACAAGGGGGGAATCCGCTTCCACCCGGAGGTGGACGTCGACGAGGTCCGCGCACTCGCCTCTCTGATGACGTGGAAGACGGCCGTCGCGAACGTCCCCTTCGGCGGCGCCAAGGGCGGCGTCAACTGCCCGGCCGACCAGCTCGATCGCCCCGAGGTGCAACAGATCGCGCGCTCCTTCATGGACAAGATCGAAAAGGTCCTCGGCCCGACGCGTGACATCCCGGCCCCGGACGTCAACACCAACGCGCAGGTGATGGCCTGGCTGATGGACGAGTACGGCAAGCTCCACGGTCACACACCGGCGATCTGCACCGGCAAGCCGATCGCCCTGGAGGGCTCATACGGGCGCGAGCAGGCGACCGGCCGCGGCTGCGTCTACATGTTCCGCGAGGCCGCTCCCCAGATCGGGCTGACGCCGGCCGAGTGCACCTTCGTCGTCCAGGGCTACGGCAACGTCGGCTCCTGGGCCGCCCGGATCCTCCAGCAGCTCGGCGCCAGGATGATCGGCGTCTCCGATGCCACTGGGGCGATCCGCAGCGACGCGGGAATCGACGCGGACGAGCTGGCCATGCACCTTCGCGAAGGTGGACAGCTCACCGAGTTCCCCCGGACGGAGGTGATCAGCCCCGACGACCTGCTCGCGATCGAATGCGACGTGCTGATCCCGGCGGCGCTCGGCGGCATGATCCACGAGGGCAACGCCGACCGGATCAACACCCGGATGATCATCGAGGGAGCGAACAGCCCGACGACGCCGGCGGCCGACGAGATCCTCCACGAGAAGGGCGTCCACGTCGTCCCCGACGTGATGGCGAACGCCGGCGGGGTCGTCTGCTCCTACTTCGAGTGGGTCCAGAACCTGCAGCACTTCCGCTGGTCCGAGCGCGAGGTGAACGACAAGCTCGGCGGGATCATGCGCCGCGCCTACCGCGACGTCAGCGCGCGGGCCCGGGAGGAGCGCAACTCGCTGCGCGAAGCGGCGTATCTGGTGGGAATCGAGAGGGTGGTCGAGGCGAGCCGCACTCGCGGCTACGTCTAGTCGTCGAAGTCGAAGTCCTTCGGCGGGCCCTTCTCGAACCAGAGGTCCTCCTCCTCGCTCTCCTCCTCCACGGGGCGCTCCTCGGTGTCCGAGCGGCGACCCTGGTCGGGCTCCTCGTCCCCGATGTCCGGCCTGACCTCGGTTCCCGGCTCCTCGAAGCTCGCCTCGCGGCCCGACCCTGAGGCGGGTTCATCGGGATAAGGCTCCTCCTCGTCCAGGTACGGAGCCTCCTCCTCGGCCGGACCGAGCGCCTCGAAGTCGTCATCGACGGCCGCGGGCCCGGACGCCGGCGGCACCGGGCCCTCGTCCGTCTCGAAGTCGTAGAGCTGCGGACCATCCGAGGTGTCCTCGGCCGGCAGCGGCGCCTCGTCCGACGGCGGCTCGACCGGCAGCGCGGCCTCGTCCGAGGGCGGCTCCGCCGGCGGCGGCTCGTAGGTGGTGTCAGGGCGGCCCAGCTCGGGCTCGTCGCCTGGCAACGGCGGAAGATCGCCCGTGTCGCCGGGGGGCGGGTGCTCCTGAGTCGGCACATCCACCCTGCCCCGGGCCCTGCCCGGCGGCTCGGTGCCGGGCTCCGGCGGCGGTGGAGGCGGCTCGGGCACGGAGACCTCGGACTCGGGCGGCGCCTGCGCATCAGGTTCCGGCTCCAGGGGCCGCGCTTCGGGCTCCGGCTCGGTCTCAGGCGGAGTAGCAGTGGGCGGGGGAGCGCCGCTGTCCTCCGGGAACGGCTCCTCCTCCGCGATCAGCTCCTCGAGCGACTCCGAAGGCGAGGGGGGCTCCGGCGCCGATTCGGGCTCCGGCGCCGATTCTGCCTCCGGCTCGGCGTCGAGCTTCTCCTGACCTGGAATCTCATCCTGTCCCGGAAGCTCGACCTGGCCCGGAATCCGGTCGACGGGCTCGGCGCCCACTGACTGATCCGAGGTCTCAGGCTCCGCGGGCTCCACCGGCGGCTCGGAAGGCCGCAGAGCCTCGGGCTCGAGCTCGGGCTCCGGCTCAGGCGGGCGAAGCGCTTCCGCCTCGACCAGGCGGGTCGGCTCCTCGTTCCCGGCGTCAGCCGGCTCGCCGGTAGCGACCTCGGTGTACAGCTCACCCCCCACGAAGGGGTCGGGCTGATCGCCCTGGCCGAAGGCCTCGTCCTCGATCTCCCGCAGTTCGGCGTCGCGTGCGCCGTGCCTGCGCTTCAGATCGAGGTGTTCGCGAATCGCGTCGTCGAGTATGCCCATGATGCGCGGGTTTTGCCCCTCCTCGAAGGGTCACAGCTTAGGCGGTGGGACACCGATGTGATAGCTGGGCTGAGGCCTTTGGCCTGCACTCGACCGACCATTTTCCGGGCCTTGGCTAGTAGTCGGTCGCCGGGCGGCTCTCGGGGCGGCGGCGCACGCGACCTCCCCTGACCGAGCGCCTGCTCGCCGGCGCCGTCCGGATCTGGTTCTTCCCGGACCTTTTTGCCCGTAGGAGTGCCCGGTCGGCCCCGTCCACGAGCGATTCGAGGTCGTCGGCGGAATCCGGAATGGTCGCCACCCCGACGCTGATCGTCACCGCCATAGTCCCGCCGTCACGCAGGGGAACCTCCGTATCCCGTACCCGCTCACGCAACCGCTCCGCGAGGATCGTGGCGCCCTCGCTCCCGGTCTCGACGAGGATCAGGGCGAGCTCGTCTCCCCCGTAGCGCGCTGCCACGTCGATCGTTCGCGTCACGTCCTTGACCAGATCGGCGACCACCTCCAGCACGATGTCGCCCTGCAGGTGACCGAGGCGGTCGTTGATCCGCTTGAAGTCGTCGACGTCGAGGATGATCAGCGAGATCTCGTGTGAGAAGCGAAGCGCGCGGGACACCTCGCGGGTGAGCGTCTCGCCCATGTGGCGGCGGTTCCAGAGCCCGGTCAGTGGATCGGTAAGGGCCTCCTGGGCGATTCGCTCGTGCCTGCGGGTCAGGGCGCGCGCCAGGCCCAGGGCGAGGATCACAGCCGCGACCAGGAACCAGATCATCACCGCGAGCCCTCCACGACCGACGCCGAGCGCACCGCCCGATTTCGGTGGCCCGAGCAGCAGCAGGTCCTCCTGGTCGGCGGGGTTCAGCGTCAGCGCGTGGCCCCGGTAATCCTTGCCACCTGCGCTCAGATCGGCCGTCTGATCGGGCTCCAGCGTCCTCGAGGGTGCCGGCACGGTCGACGCCAGGGTCTCCGCACCGCGGGTGAGGACGACCTCGGTGTCGGTGAGCGACTTGACCTCGTTGGCGTATTCATCCGCCGTCGTGACCGACGTCCGCAGGCTGCCCACCGACTGCCCGGCCTCGGTCAGGCCAACCCGCGCGAACGCGACCGAATTGAGCGGGCCCGCCCCGGCGATCAGGTTGCCGGCGTTGTCGTAGAGCTCCACCCGCTGGGCGGGGGGCTGCCCGGCCGCCTCCTGCGTGAAAGCCTGTTCGGCACCCTGGTCCCGCGTCCGCAGCGCCGCCGCCAGGTCCTGCGAAGCGGCCAGGCTCTGGGCCTTGGCCGCCGCATCCGCCGTTCGCGTCCGGTAAATCGCCGCCGCTGTCCGCAGGCCGGCGGCAAGCCGTGCGTCGGCCTTGCCCGTCTGCGAATCCTCGCTTACGAACAGCAGAATCGCGATCAGTGCCAACGTAGGCACGACCGCGATGAGGACCAAGAAGAGCGCCAAGCGCCGTCCGAAGCTCACCCTCGCGACAGCGTATCCTTGACCCCCCCACCGGTCGCCACTCCCTGCGTGCGGCCGGTGAAGACATACTTCCACCACACGTGGGGCTATAGCTCAGTTGGGAGAGCGCCTGGATCGCACCCAGGAGGTCGCCGGTTCGAGTCCGGCTAGCTCCATTCGCTCCGTTAGAGGGGACCGACGACGTCAGTCACCTTCGTCGCGCCGGGTGGGCAGGCGCCGCACCCGATCGTGAGACCCGTCCCTGTGTCCTCGCAACCGGCCTTGATCGCCGCCAGGGCAGAATCCGGCAGCGGACGGATGCGCTCTCGAATATCCGGAGCGTCGACCGCTCCCACGGCGACCGGTTCCAGCTGTGCAGGCTCGGGCTCGAGGGCCTCCGCTTCTGCGGGCGCCGGCGACCGCAACGTGCTGAGCGCGACGCCGATGGCGGCCACCACGGCTGCGGCGCCGACCAGGTAGGCGAGGTGGAAACCGGAGGTCAGCGCGGAGGCGGCCGATTCCCCGTCCGAGAGCAGCCCGTCGGTGCGCTCGGTCGACACGGTCGCCAGGACCGCCAGCCCGATCGCCCCGCCGACCTGCAGGCTGGTGTTGACCAGCCCCGATGCCAGCCCCGAGTCGCTCTGGGTCGCGCCGGACATCGCCAGGGTCATCAGGGAGGGGAAAGCCAGTCCGGCACCGAGTCCGAACAGGATCATCGGCGGCAGGATGTCGATCGCGTAGGTCGCGTCCACCGGAGCGCGCGCGAGGAGAAGCAATCCGCCGATGATGAAGACCATCGCCGGGAGGAGGGTCATCTCGGGCCCGAAGCGCGCGTTCAGCTGCGCCGTGTAGCGGAATGACATCGCCCCCATGACGATCGTGGTCGGCATGTAGGCGAGGCCGACCTGGAGCGCGCTGTAGCCGAGGACCCGCTGCATGTACAGGGCTCCGAGGAAGAACATCCCGAACAGGCCGACGACCAGCAGCGCCTGAACGAGGTTCGCCCCCGCGACGATCGGCGAGCGGAACAAGCGAAGCGGCACCAACGGCGTCGAGATGCGTCCTTGGCGCACGAGAAACGCGGCGAGGAGGGCGAGCGAGATCGCGCCGAGCGCCAGCGTCTGGGTCGATCCCCAGCCGTGCTCGGCGACGCCGAGGATCGTGTACACGCCAAGCATCAATCCGCCGATCAGCAGCGCCGCCCCGGGTAGATCCGCCCCTGCGGTGAGACCGATCCCCTCCCGATCCTCCACCAGCCTGACCGCGAAGAACGCCGTGACGATCCCGATCGGCAGGTTGACGAAGAAGATCCAGTGCCAGTTGGCGGCTTGGGTGAGAACGCCGCCCGCCAGCAGACCGACTGAGCCGCCCGCGACCGCGACGAACGTGTAGATCCCGATCGCCTTCGCCTGCTCGCCCGGCTCGGGGAACATCGTCACGATCATTCCCAGGATCACCGCGGAGGTCAGGGCGCCGCCGACGCCCTGGACGAAGCGCGCCCCGATCAACATTCCCTGGCTCTGGGACAGGGCGCAGATCAGCGACGCGCCGGTGAACACGGCGAGGCCGAAGAGGAAGATGCGCCGCTGACCGATCAGGTCGCCGATCCGCCCCGCGAGGAGCAGCAGCCCGCCGAACGCGATCAGGTAGGCGTTGACGACCCAGGCGAGGTCGTTCTGCGAGAACCCCAGGTCCTCCTGGATCGATGGCAGGGCGACGTTCACGATCGTCGAGTCGAGAACGATCATCAGCATCCCCACGCAGAGCACGTAGAGCGCGAGCCAGCGCGCTCTGTCGTCGCTCGCCGCGACCGCGCCGTTCGAATTCAAGGTGTCTGGGCTTCGGTCTGGACCGCCGGCTCCCTCCGCTCGGCGAACAATCCTCCGACGACGATCGCCAGCCCGACCGCCGAGACCGCGAGGACCACCTCGAGCGCGGTCCGGTATCCGTCGACGATCTGGCTCGGCGAGCCGGTCGCCTGCGTCGTGACGATCGCGGTGATCACCGCGAGGACGATCGCGCCGCCCACCTGGAAGGAGGTCTGGACGAGGCCCGAGGCCACCCCCTGCTCGCTGTCGGCGATCCCGGCGGTCGCCTGGATGTTCAGCATCGGGAAGCAGAGGGCGAAGCCGATGCCGATCAGGACCATGGTTGGCAGGAACACCGTGGCGTAGGTGAGAGTCTCCTCAATCCGGAGGATCAGCGCATAGCCGATGACGAACGCGATCAGGCCTGCGGCCATCACGCGCTCCGTCCCGAATCGGTCCGCGAGCGGTCCCACCCTGGGCGATCCGAACGCCACGATCACCCCGCCCGGGAGGAACGCCAGCGCCGTCGCGATCGGCGACCAGCCGAGCAGCGACTGTAGGTAGAGCGTGCCGACGAACTGGAAGCTGACGTAGCAGCCGAAGACGACCATCGCGGTCAGGTTCGCGCGAGCGAGCGGCCCCGATTTGAGGATCCCGAGCCGCACGAGTGGCTCGCGGGTGTGGAGCTCGATCACGACGAACGCCGCCAACAGGGCGACTGCGACGAGGACCGAGATCAGCGTCTCCGCCGATCCCCACCCCACGTCGGGAGCCCGGACGACGGTCCGCACGAGCAGGAGCATCCCCGCAGTGATCGTGATCGCGCCCGGGAAGTCGTAGGAGCGGCGCTGGTTGCCGGCGGGGGTGTCGTCAGGAAGCACCTTGGGCAGCGCGATCAGGATCGCGGCGGCAATCGGCACCGGCAGGAGGAAGGTGAAGCGCCAGCCCACCTCGGTCAGCAGCCCGCCCAGTACGAGACCGAGTGAGAAGCCGCTCGCCCCGCAGGCGGTGTAGATCGAGAGGGCCTTGTTCCGCGCGGGGCCCTCGGGAAAGGTGGTGGTGATCGTCGAGAGGCTGGCCGGCGCCGTGAACGCAGCGCTGGCGCCCTTCAGGAATCTGGTGGCGACGATCAGCGTTCCGTCGCTGACCGTCGCGCCGACCGCCGAGGCGACCAGGAACACGGTGAGCGCCCCGAGCAGCGTTCGCCGGCGGCCGAGCAGGTCGGCGGTCCGGCCACCCAGCAGCAGCAGGCCGCCGTAACCGAGCACGTAGCCCGAGACGACCCACTGCAACTGGGACGGGGAGAGACCGAGGTCATCCCTGATCGACGGCAGGGCGACCCCCACCATGGAGACGTCCAGCCCGTCCAGGAAGAGGACGCCGCACAGCACGACCAGGGCACCCCAGAGGCGTCCGTCCCACCTCGTCCCGGACGCGTCGGTACGACCCGCCGGCTCGACGCGCGGAGGATCGATCAACTCATGACAGTCCGAGTGCGCAGGGTGGTACGGCACCCTTAAGCAGGAAAGCAGCGGCCGCCGCGCCCGTCCAATACGAGTTGGGGGGCCGGTGATAGGCGGTGCCTATCATCACTACTGGGAATCGAGGGCTGCGAAGGAGCGGAGGATGGTCGTCAGATCACGTGTTGGTCCGGGAATGGGATCGCTGGACGATGGCCTGGTGTTCGTCAGCGACGATGGGGCGCCGGCGGCGGAGCTCGAGTTCCGCCAGCTCGAGTACTTCGTCGCCGTCGCCGAGGAGCTCCACTTCAGCCGAGCCGCGGCGCGGATGTACATCAGCCAGCCCGCGCTCTCCCAGGCGATCGCCGGCGTCGAGCGCGCCCTCGACGTCAAGCTCTTCGCGCGCACTCGCCAGAACGTCGAGCTCACCGACGCCGGCGCCGAGCTGCTTCGCCATGCCCGGGCGATGCTCGCCGACCGGGACGACGCCGTCGCGAGCGTGCGGCGCGTGGATCGTGGCGAAGCCGGTGTGCTCCGGGTGGGTATCGCGCTGCTCGCCGAGCCGGAGGTCGCTCCCGCCTTCGCGGCGCTCTCCGCCGAGTGTCCCGAGCTCCTGCTCGATCGCTCGACCGCGACCAGTGAGCGTCTCCTCGCCTCCCTCCGGAACCGCGAGCTCCACGCCGCGATCGTGCACCAGGTTCTCGTCCTGACCTCGCTCGAGGACGTTGAGTGGGAGCTGATCCGCACCGGCAGGCTGGCGGCTCTCGTCAGCCGGGAGAGCGAGCTCGCGGAGCGGGAGTCGGCCACGCTCGCCGACCTCAGCGATGAGACATTTCTGGTCCCCCCGCGCGAGCTCGCCCCGAGCGCGTTCGAGGGCCTGCAGACGATGTGCCAAACCTATGGCGGCTTCGATGCCCAGGTCCGGGAGTTCTCCACGCTGGGGGCGGACTGGCGACCGGTGATCGACGGAGAGGCAATCGCGTTAGCGGCCGAGGCCACCGCCAGGGCCGCCGAGCCGGAGGGCGCCGTCGCCGTGCCGATCGAGCCGCCGCCTCAGTATCTGATGGCGATGGCCTGGCGGGGCGGGAACGGCTCGCCCCTCCTGCATCGCTTCCTCGACTTCCTCCGCGCCTACCGGGACGAGCACGACTGGATCGAGGAATCGGTCCCGGTAGAAGGCGCGTAGCCGGACCGCGTGGCGCCCCTGCAGATCGACACTCCCTCCGGCGAGGCGCGTGCCCAGCTGCATCGCGTCGACGACCCGAGCGGCGCCCTAGTCCTGGGCCACGGAGCCGGCGGAGGCATCGAGGCGCCCGATCTGGTCGCCGCCACCGACGCTGCGACCTCCGCGGGCTTCACGGTGGCGCTCGTCGAGCAGCCCTACCGCGTCGCCGGACGGCGCTCCCCCGCGCCCGCCAAGCGGTTGGACGAGGCCTGGGTCGCCGTGCTCGAGCATCTCCGCGTCAACGAGCTCGAGGGCCTGCCGCTGATCGTCGGCGGGCGCTCGCTCGGCGCCCGTGTGGCCTGCCGCACCCTCGAGCTGACCGGCGGGGTCGCCGTCCTCTGCCTCGCCTTCCCGCTCCTCCCCCCGCGGCGGGGCGACAAGCCGCCGCAGAGCCGACTACCGGAGCTGGAGGCGGTCAGAGTCCCCGTGCTGGTCGTCCAAGGCGAGAGCGATCGGTTCGGCATGCCGCCCGAGGGTCCCGACCGGCGCGTCGTGAAGGTCGCCGGCGACCACGGGCTCAAGGCCGACACGCAGGCGGTCGGCGAGGCGGTGGCCGCTTGGCTCAGCGCCCTCCCGGCGCCCCTAATCCGTTGATCAGCTGCACCAAGCTTCCTCGTGCGATCGTCCCGAAGAAGAAGCCGGGTCCTCCGACGGGAGTCAGCTCGGCGCGGACCACCGGAACGTCCTCATAGGTGCTGCTCGCAACCTCGACGTTCGCAACCAGATCCGACATCGGCTCGCCGTTCCGTGGATCACGAGCACCGGGTGCGAGGGAGGCCCTGAGCGACGTGGCGATCTCCCGCGACCGCTCCGGAGTCCCGCCCAGCACGCAGAGGACCTCCCGATCCCGCTTGATGCCGATGGCGACCAGTTCGATTCCGACCTCGACCGACAGCAGGAGCTTGTCGGGAACCATCCGAGCCGCCGCCACGTCGCCGAGGCAGTCGGCCGCGGCGCGATAGATCGGCTGGTCGATCAGGCGGCCGTTCTGCCCGAGGAGCGAGGGGCGCGACGTGTCGGAGATAGCCAGCACGGTGAGGTCGGGGCCGAACGCATCCCTCGCGCCCAAGCCGAGCACCCCCGACCGGAGCAGCGGCTCGGGCACCTGCGCGTAGCTGCCGACGTCAACCAGCTGCACCCCATCCCCACTGCGAACCCGCCCGCCAGCCTCAACCAGCGCGCGCATCAATCCCTGCGCGTTGACGCCGTCCATGCGCAGACCGAAGGCGTAAGAGCCCCCGATCGAGACCAACCGCCGCGCGGAGAGCGGATCGAGCCCGAATCGGCGCCGCAGCTCCGGAGCCGTCAGCAACAGGGTCCCGGCGTTCGGACCGAGCGCTCGTGCCATCAACTCGCGACTGATCCCGGCCTCGCGGGCAAGCTGCGGCTCGGTCCACCCGAACCCGAGGGATCCGTGTTCGCCACCGCCGCCGGTCTCGGCGAGGGCTTCGGCGAGGGGACCGCCAGGCGCTGAGGGCCCTGGGTCGTCGCCGCAGCCGGTCAGCACCAGTGACACGGCGAGAACGAGAAGAGCTCCGACCAGGTGTCGTGGGAAGCGCTCAAGCATTCGTGTGCGACCGCCTATAAGTTATATGCATGAGTCATATAAATGAGCGGCCGATCGATTCCGCGCGAAACGCCAACTTGCTCGGCAGCCTGTCCCTCGCCGTGGCGGATCGGATGCGGATCGCCGCCGAGGATGCGGCTGGGCGGTCCGGGTCCGCGCCGGCGGCGCTCGCGGCGCTCACCACGCATCTCGACGGGGAGGCGGTCGATGCGCTCGCCAAATCGGTCGGACTGACCCACTCGGCTGCCGTTCGGCTCGTGGACCGGCTCGAGGCGTCTGGATTGGTCAAACGCGCTCCGGGCGCGGACGGCCGATCCGTCTCGGTGACGCTGACGCCATCCGGCCGCAAGTTGGGCCGTGACATCCTCACCGCTCGCGAGCGGGCGCTCGGCGACGTCCTTGAGGGCCTGCGGCCTTCGGAGCGCCGCGCGCTCGCGGCTGCGTGCGAGAAGCTGCTCGGCAGTCTCACCGCCGGCCGCGCGGACGCTCACCGGATCTGCCGGCTCTGCGATCCGGATGCCTGCGGACACTTCGAAGGTCGGTGCCCCGTCACCTTGGCCGCCGACCGAGCCGAGGAGCAATCAGCTCGATGACCGGCTAGCGCGCGTAGGCGAGCTCCCACATCCGCAGATAGGCCTCGGCCGAGCGGAACAGCAACCGCAGCGCAGCACTACCGCCGTGCTGCTGCATGTCGGCGAGCAGGTCCGGGATCAGGCCATAGTGGGCGACCCCGTCGGAATTGAGGTCGAAGGTCCGGCTGCCGCTTCGCTCGCGCTGCAGCTGCACGTTGCAGTACAGGGCGCGGAACGGGTACGTAACCGGGGTCTGCGAGGCGTCCGGCCGGGGAGCGGGAAGCGATGAGAAGCCGCCCGTGTCCGTGCCCAGCCCGACGCCGAAGTAGTGGCGCTTGCTGCGGTCCACCCTCAGCTCCTCGATCCTCGCCGCCAGGTCAGGCGCGGCATCCGCCCTTGCGGCGGCCATGCCGCCCAGCCGGTAGATCAGCCGGAGCTGCTGCTGCGTCCAGAACCCGCCCGTGCCGGTGTGGCTCGAGACGAGCGGGTAGCGCTTGCGCGTCGCCATGCGCAGCACGGTCTCGCGCGCCAGCTCGCTCATGTGGTCCATCTCGATCAGCATGTGGTTGGCCATGAGCCGCTTGATCAGGTACCTGCCGAGCGGGGTAAGCCCCTTCGCGTTGCACTGCGTCCCGGACGGATAGGTCGGCATCCCGGCGTCGGCCAGCGGCTTCGCCGCCGGGAAGAAGCTCGCCAGCACGGAGAGCTCGAGGGGGCCGAGCGTCTCCATCTCCTCTCCCTGGCCCGGCTCGGGGCAGGGCCCGGTCCGGAAGTAGTGCCCGGTCTGGAACGCCTCGAGAACGTTGATGAACGTCCCCTTCAGGCCTCCCTCGATCGCCGCGCCGCCGAAGGCGTTGTCGGTCCAGTGCATCGGGAACACGGTGCGCACCCCGAGCCTGCGGGCGTTGCGGATCCCGCGGTCGATGTCGCGCCGGCTGCACTCCGGCTGATCCATTTGCTCGCTGCACCCGAAGAGATCCGACGACTCGATCCCGATAAGGACCGCGAGGCGCCCCTTCTCGATCGCGGCGCGCGCCTGGCGCGGGTTGTAGACGAGGCGAAACCAGCCCTTCCCCTTACCGCCCGCCTGCGCATCGACGTAGCCCTGCAGGCCGCGCAGCACCTGGATCTGCTGGCGCACCGCCTCGGTCTCGTCGCACGAATGGGCCCTGCGAGGCTGGATCTCACAGATCGACTGGTCCTCGACGGTCTGGGCGACGATCAGCCGCTCGCCGGCCATCCAGGCGCGCTTCAGCCACACGTAGTAGGTCTGCTGGTGGGTGTTCGTGTCGAAGACCGGCCAGCCCGCGAAGGTCGGCCAGCCGTGGGTGTCGTGGGTTCCGAACGGGAGCCCGGTGCGCAGGAGGTTGCCGGTGACGTCCTCGCTCCCGTCCGCCCCGTGCACATCGGCGTCATGGCCGAGGGCCTGGCTGATCCCGTAGGGGTCATACGGCTCGCCGGAGAGCACCGCGCCGCCCGCCCGCTGGTTGGCGGTGAGGTGGACGTGCATGTCGGCGAAGCCGCGAACGTTGCCCTTCTTGTCCGCGCTACGGAACGGCCGGCCGGTCGCGCCCACGTCGGCCTCGGGGAACGGCGCGCAGCCTCGCTGTCGAACAAGCGTGAAGAGAGTGGCCGGCGACGCGCTCCGCTTGTCCAGCAGCCTGAGCTCGCCCGATTGGAGAGCCGCGAGCTGCCTTCCGTCGCTCGAGAAGATCCACGTCCGCTTCCCGAGCGGCTCCACGACCCACTGAGTAGCCGGGCCGGGCGTCCCTGATCGCCCAACACCGGGACCAGCACCCACCGCCAGCAGCTGGCCGTCCCTGTCCTGCGGCAGATAGCTCCGCAGACTGGCGGGCTTCCAGAAGAACGCCGTCCCGGCCCCGGCCGGCTGATCGGCGCGATAGGTGTCTCCGCTGGTGCCAACGAACCGGCCGGTGAGCCCGGAGCGGAGCCCGAAGCACGCGTTGGCGAGGTGGACCGGCTTGATCTTCTGCGCCACGGGTGCCGCGCTCGCCATCGGTGCAAGTGCCGCCATCGCCACCGCGACGGTCAGACATCCAGTCAAGGACCGGCGCATCAGGACTCGGAACCTATTCCATCGGCCCCGCGGGGTCGATCAGGCGTGCAGCTCCGCCAGCCGGTCGGCCTCATCGCGGAGCTCTCGCTTCGCGGCCGCGTCGAACTTCCCGAAGGGCTTCGTCTTGATCTTGCCCTTGTCGTACTGCCAGGTTCCCGCCACCCGGCCGTGGACCAGGAAGGTCGGGACGGACTGCGGGGTCCGCGTGTTGAAGACCTTCGGCCGGTGCTCCTCGGGCAGCACGCCCGTACGGCGGGCGTGGACTAACAGCGTCGCGTCCCAGGCGGGCAGGAAGCGTGCCGGAGCGGGTGTCTCGGGGTCGGGCAAGGGGGCCCGAGGTAGATCGATGAGCTCGGTGCCGTCCTCCGCGACGAAACGGCGGAGCTTGATCCGCTCGAGCGTCGCGGTGAGCCGGTTCGGGTGCAAACCGGCCCAGTTGGCGATCTCGTCGACGGCCGCCGGCCCGTATCCGGTCAGGTAGCGGCGCACGAGCAGCTCGATGCCCTCCCCCTCGTCGAGCTTTGGCGGCGGCGGGCCGAGCCAGTGCTCCGCGGCGGCGTAGACGTCCGCCCGCCGCCGCTCCCAGGTCCCGGACGGCGGCACCCTGACCAGGTCGATCCACATGTTCACCCCGTTCGTCACCACGCTGTCAGAGCCGAGCAGCTCGTGAATCTCCTTGCGGGTCATCGTGCCCTCCCCGAGCCGGCGGCGGAGCTTCCGGGCGGCCGCCGACATCTGGGCCGCGCTGTAGTCGCGGCGATAGCTCGTATTCAGCCAGGCCTCGCGGCGCCCGCGCCGGATCGCGATCGCGACGGGCCAGTAGTCCGAGCTCGAGACGAGGTGGATGGTGGCCCGCATCAGGGTCCCCTGAGCGACCCGGCGGCTCTCGAGCGACCGGTCCAGCTGGTCTCGACCGAACTCCTTCATCCGGGACCACAGGCCGATGTACATCGAGGGGGCGTACTGGGCCTGCAGGGTGCCCATGCGGTCGAGCACCTTGGGGACCGACAGGCGGCTCCGCTCGAGTAGGAGCTGCCGGGCGAGCAGCGCGCGATTGAGGGCGCCCTCGGTGAGCGTTCGTTCGCGGCTCACGCCTGCAGGCTATTGGGACGAAATGCTCGGCCTCGGCCATGCACGATTTGCAGGCATTTCGACCGTGCGGTGAAAAGGCCCGACCGGTTTTCCGACAGGCGTCTAAAGAATGGTCGCGACGCCCTTCATACCGTGCTAGCCGAGGCAAACCGCGACCGCGCGGGCAGATCCCCGGGCGGGCATGAAAGGAAGACAACTAACTATGAAGCGGAAGCTCCTTGTGGCGATTCCGCTGGCTGCCTTGGCTCTCATGCTCTTGGCGCCCAGCGCGTTCGCTGATGCACCCGATCTCGAGAATGCCATCAACGGCAAGCTCGATATCTCGGTCGGGATCAACTCGATGTGGGTGATCGTGGCCGCCTGTTTCGTCATGTTCATGCAGGCGGGTTTCGCGTTCCTCGAGATCGGCTTCTCCCGTGGGAAGAACGTCGGCACCGTGATCGCGAAGATCCTGATCAATTTCTCGATCGCCGCGATCGCCTGGTGGGCTGTCGGTTTCATGTTCGCGTTCAGCGGACCGCTGGGCAGCGTTGTGGGCCATGAGGGTGGCGCGTTCTTCAGCAACCTGGGCCCGTACACGGCGACCAGTGGCGACGTCACCCTGTTCCGGCCGGACTTCCCGGTGATGGCACTCTCGAACGCGACGCTGGAATCGAAGATGTTCTTCCAGTTCGTGTTCTGTGCCGTCTCACTGGCGATCGTCTGGGGAACGACGCTCGAGCGGATCAAGTTCGGCGTCTACATCATCTACGCGACGGTTTTCGCCGCGATCATCTATCCGTTCGGCGCCCACTGGGTATTCGGTGGTGGGTTCCTGCAGAACGGCGACTGGCTGGGTACCGGCATCGCCGGCATGCAGGACTTCGCCGGCTCGACGGCCGTCCACCTGATCGGAGCGGCGGGTGGCCTTGCGGCTCTGCTGCTGCTCGGAGCGCGTAGAGGCAAGTACGACAGCGACGGGAAGCCCAGGCCGATTCCGGGACACAGCATGCCCTTCTTCGGATTGGGCGTGCTTATCCTCTGGCTCGGCTGGTTCGGATTCAACCCCGGCTCCACGCTCAACGCACTGGACGGGCGATTCCCGGAGGTGCTGTTCATCACGAACCTGGCCGCCGCTGCGGGCGTTCTCGCCGCGGTCGCGACCAACAGGCTCAAGACGGGAACTGTCGACATCGGCATGGCCGGCAACGGCGCGATTGCGGCGCTGGTCGCGATCACCGCCCCCTCCGGTTACGTCGAGATCTGGGCGGCGCCGATCATCGGCGCGGTCGCGGGCGTGATTGTCGTGCTCGGCGTCTACGCGATCGACAAGTTCATCGACGATCCGGTGGGCGCGCTCTCGGCCCACGGCCTGGCCGGTATCTGGGGAACCATCTCCTGCGGGTTCTTCACCAGCCCTCGGCTCGCCGAGTACAACGCCTTCGGCGATCCCGCCGGTGGCCTGGTGTACTCGGGGTCATTCGACCAGTTGATCGCACAGGTAGTCGGTCTGACGATCGCGTTCGCGTTCGTCTTCTCGATGTCCTTTGCGACATTCTGGGTGATCAAGAAGGTCTACGGCCTTCGAGTCACTCCCGAGGAGGAGGATGCCGGGCTCGACATCTCCGAACATGGGATGTACGGATATCCCGAGCAGTTCATCCCGCAGCCGGAGTACCCCGGTGCAAACAGCGGTCCGCTCCCTGCGGGGCGTTCCGCGATCAGTACCGCTACGGCGGACGAACCCGCGAAGGCCTGAGGGGGTGAATCAGTGAAGAAGATCGAAGCATTCATCCGCCACGAGGCGTTCGAACCGATCCGGACCGAGCTGCTCGACAGAGGGTTTCCCTCTCTCTCGATCGGCGAGGTGAAGGGATCGGGACGGCAGAAGGGCGTCGTCGAGAGCTACCGAGGCTCCACCCTGACCGTCAACGTGCGACCCAAGCTGAAGCTGGAGGTCGTGGTTGAGGACAAGGACAAGGGCCTGGTGGTGGAGACGATCCTGAAGCACGCCCGTACAGGCGAGGTCGGAGACGGGAAGATCTTCGTCCTGCCGGTGGAGGAGGCGATTCGCATCCGCACCGGCGAGGAGGGAGAGACCGTGTTGCAGGCGCATCAGGAGGAGGAGATCCCCGCCTGAGGCGCACGAGAGAAGCGATTGGAGAGCCGGGGTCGGACCGATGTGTCCGGCCCCGGCTTTTTCTTTGGTCGAGCGGCCCGCCGCCGTGAACGGCGGCTGGCTCGGCCGCGGACGACGGTCAATACCCTTGCCTGCATGAGAATCGACGAGATCCTCGCCTCGTCGCGGCCGGTCTTCTCGGTCGAGTTCTTCCCTCCCAAGACCGAGGAGGGCCGCGAGACGCTGTTCGAGACGGTCGACGTGCTTCGCACGCTCGGGCCGAGCTTCTTCTCGGTGACCTACGGGGCTGGCGGCGCCACCCGCGAAGGAACCGTGGAGATCACCCGCGAGATCCGCGACGAGCACGGAGTGGAGGCGATGGCCCACCTGAGCTGCGTGGGCGAGACCAGGGAGGCCCTGCGCGAGATCGTCGCCGAGATCGCCGACGCCGGGATCGAGAACATCCTGGCCCTGCGCGGCGACCCGCCTCGCGGCGAGACGGACTTCGAGCAGCCCGAGGGAGGGCTCGGCAGCGCGGCGGAGCTCACGGCGATGATCTCGGAGATGCATCCGGGGCTCGCGATCGGGGGCGCCTGCTTCCCCGAGGTGCACCCGGAGGCCCCGACCATGGAGGCGGACATCGCCTACCTGAAGACCAAGGTCGACAACGGCGCGACCTTCCTGATCACCCAGCTCTTCTACGACAACCGCTCGTACTTCGACTTCGTGCCGGCGGCGCGGGCGGCCGGCATCGACGTGCCGATCATCCCGGGGATCATGCCGATGACCCGCTACCAGCAGATTGCGCGAATCGCGGAGCTCTGCGAGGCGAGGATTCCCGACCCGCTCTCGGAGGCCATGGAGGCGGCCGACGGCAACGAGCAAGCTGAGTTCGGCATCGGCGTCGCCTACGCCGCCCAGCAGTGCGCTGAGCTGCTCCGCGCCGGCGCGCCGGGAATCCACTTCTACGCGCTCAACCGCTGGCCGGCGACGCGGGCGATCCTCGCGGCGCTGCAGGCGGCCCGGCCCTGGGAAACCGGCCCCTTTGACGAGCCCGCGGCGGTTCGGGCGACTTAAGCGGCGCCTACACTCCCCGACCGTCAGATGCCCGAATTCGACTACAACGGCAACCGCATCTCCTACGACGAGTACGGCGCGGGCGAGCGGCCGCTGGTCCTGATCCACGGCCTGCTCATGAACCGGCGCATGTTCGACCGGCTGGGACCGGCGATGGCGGAGCGCGGCAACCGCGTGATCGCCCTCGACCTGCTCGGCCACGGACGCTCCGACCGACCCGCGGACATGTCCCAGTACTCGATGACCTTCTTCGCACGCCAGGTCGAGGCGCTCCTCGACCATCTCGACCTCGACGATGCGGTCATCGGCGGCACCTCACTGGGCGCCAACGTGACCCTCGAGCTCGCCTACCTGGAGCCCGAGCGGGTCAAGGCGATGATGATCGAGATGCCGGTGCTCGACAACGCCCTCCTCGCCGCGGCGGTGATCTTCACGCCGATGATGATCGGCCTGCGCTTCGGAGAGCCCGTCCTGAAGCTGGTCGCGGCCGGCGCGAGGCGGATCCCCCGCTCAAACCCGCTGCTCGACATCGGGCTCGACTGGATCAGGCAGGATCCCGCGCCTTCTGAGGCCGTGCTGGAGGGTCTCTTCCTGGGCTCGTCGGCGCCCCACCGCCAGTTTCGCGTTCAGATGGAACAGCCGGCGCTGGTCATCGGCCACCACGCCGACCCGCTGCACCCGTTCTCGGACGCGGGCATGCTGGCCGAGGAGCTCCCCCACGTCAGGCTGATCGAGGCGAACTCGATCCTCGAGTGGCGGATCACCCCGAACCGCCTCGACGGCGAGCTCGCCCGCTTCCTCGATGACGTCTGGGAGGGCAAGCCCGTCGCCGAGCCCGCCCTAACGAACGCTTGAATTCCCTCCGCTAGCCTCTCCGCTCCCTCATGGCCAGCCGAAAGGAAGAGAAGGAGCGCCTGCGCCAGCAGCGGCTCGCCGCCGAGCGCGCCGCCCGCTCGACGGGCCACCGGCGGCTGATCGCCGGCTACGTGGTGGCCGGCCTGCTCGCGCTGGCGGTCGTAGCCGGGCTGGTGGTCGTGATCGTGAATGGGGGCAGCGGCAGCGCCGAGGCGAGCACCTGCGAAAACGCCCACATCAAGAACTCGGGCGGCACCTTCAGGGGGCTCGAGCCGGACTGCCGCGAGGGCACGCCTCCGCCGACGATCCAGTTCGCCGACCTGCAGATCTCGGCCCAGAAGGCGGGATGCCAGCTCAAGCTCGATCTCCCCGACGAGGGCAACACGCACGTCCCCAACTCGACCGCGGTCGACTACAAGACCGCGCCCCCCACCTCGGGCAATCACAACCCGGTGCCGATCGACGACGGCGCCTACACGACGCCGATCACCAGCGACACCAGTAAGCCGACCAACATCCGCAACGAGGTGCACGCCATGGAGCACGGCCGGATCGAGATCCACTACAAGCCGACTCTGCCCGAGGCCCAGCAGCTGGCGCTGAAGGGCGTTTTCGACGCCGACCCGAACGGGATGCTCATGTATCCGGACCCCGACATGCCCTACGACGTGGCGATCACGGCCTGGACCAATGAGGTGGTCTGCCCGAACTACAACGAGACCGTCCTCGACGTGGTCCGGAACTTCCGCGACACCTACCGGGGCAACGGCCCCGAGCAGCAGATCCCGATCGATTTGCCATAGCCGCAAAGGAGCGGCGGGATCTCAGAAGGGGTTTGCGCGGAGCAACTGTCCTGCCTAAGGCAGCTATCGGCGCACAAACCACTTCTGACTACTCCCGCAGTCCGGCTGCTTCAAGGGCCTCGGCATGGCTCTGGTATGCGCGACCCCACACGCCAAGACCGTCGCGGTAGCGGGTGAGCCAGCCGATTTCCGTGTCGAGTGTGACGCCGCTCCTGAACCGGGCGTGCAGGTGGCCGAGTGCGAGGACCGCGTCGTCCAGGTCTCGGACCTCCTCTACGCCCGCTTCGAGCTCCTCGAAGGTGGCGTCGACGTTTGCCCACCACTGCCTGAGGCCCTCGTGACCGTGATACGCGTCGTCGCCCTCAACCTGTGCCGTAAAGGGGTACCAGACCGCCTCGGGGTGCCAGATCTCCAGCATTGCCTCAACGTCGCGCCTGTTGTAGGCCTCGATGGCCTTAGTGAACAGCTCGACGTTGTCCTGCGACATCACTCACCGCGGTTGTGGGGGTCCCGATGGTCGCAGGCGCCTACCTCATCGTTCTGCGACATCGCGCACGCACTTTCTCTCGGCGGGTGCCGCTTCCCATGCAAAGTGACAGTTGCCTGGGAGTGATGGGCGGTTGCTTGCAGCCGCGATCTGATGGCGAAGCGGATGTGTTCCAATCGTCAGATGAGGAGGTGGGTCGTCACGGGGGTGTGCCTGGCCCTCCTGGGCGGTTGCACCTGGGTCGCCGCACCGGCGCTCTCGCTGCGTCCCTACATGCCGGGCGGGGTCGACTTCGAGCACGGGATCCCCAAGGCGAAGCGGATCTCGGGAAAGGTCGTCGCGGCCGCCCGCGCCGCCCATCCGCATCGGCTGCCTGCGCGGTGGATCTCGCCGCCCGTCCGGGCCCCCCATAGCTTCGACCTGGTCGGCGTGGCACGCGAGATGCGGACCGTCGAGATCCGGGTGCGCGACGACGGCGGGAAGTGGAGCAACTGGGTCGAGCAGGAGGACGGGACCCCGATCTACGTCGGCGGGGCCGATCAGGCGCAGGTGCGCGCAACCTTCAAGCCGCGCGGCCGGCTGCACTTCGTCAACGTCTCCGGAACCGCGGGAAGCTTCGCCGGCGACCTGCTGAATCAGGCTCGGGAGGCGATCAACGCGGCCTTCATCTCGGTTGCCTCCACCCCCGTGGCGCAGGCGATCGCCCCCAAGCCGCGGGTCGTGAAGCGCTCTGGGTGGGGAGCCGATCTGGCCGACGGCGGCTGCCCGCCGAGGGGGCCGCCGGCGTACGGCGCCGTCCAGGCTGCGGTGATTCACCACACCGTGAACGCGAACGACTACTCCCCCGAGGAGGCTCCTTCGATCGTCCTCGGCATCTGCCGCTTCCACGTCTACGGCAACGGCTGGAACGACATCGGCTACAACGCGCTGGTCGACCGCTACGGGACCCTCTATGAGGGCCGTGCCGGAGGACTGAAGCGGCCGGTGGTGGGGGCCCAGGCGCAGGGCTTCAACTCCGAGACCACCTCGATCGCCTCGATCGGCGATCACACCAGCGAGGCACCGACGCCGCAGGCGCAGGGCTCGATCATCCGCTACCTGGCCTGGAAGATGGCCGTCAACCGCGCCTATCCGGTCACGGGCACGGTTCAGCTCACCTCCGGAGGTGGGTCGGAGAGCCGTTACGCGGCCGGAACCGTGATCACGGTCCCGCGAATCATCGGCCATACGACGCTGGGCCTCACCGCTTGCCCGGGCGGGGCGATGATCCCCCTGATCCCGCAGATCACCGCTGCAGTGCAGAAGAGGATCAAGCACTTCGCCAAGCGCAAGTGCAAGAAGAAGAAACGCTGCGCGAAGAAGCGAGCGGGCGCGCGCCGCCGGCTCTAGCGGACGCGCGCCGATCGTCGCCTCTCACGCAGCCGCTTCGGCAGGCTCGGAGCCCCGACGCCGCTCGCGCAGACGGGCGCCCAGCTGGTTCAGGCCGATGCCCAGGCAGAGGATCAGGGCGTTGAAGACCCAGTAGAGGATGTCGTTGCCATCGCCACTGTTGAAGACGACGACGGTCTGGATGGGAAAGACGATCGCCCACGCGACGAGGTAGACGATCAGGCCGGTGCGCCTGGTCTTGGTGAAGTAGCCGATCGGGCCGGCACCGAGAACAGCGAGGATGAGCTCCATGTTGCGCCTCCTTGAGGTGGTTGAGGTGACGCGCCCAGTCAAGCGTCGCGGCGCCGCCCCTTCGTCACCTCGAGAGGCGAACTTCTCCTCATCCCACGGGGGTAGGCCGGCCTGTAGCTACACCAGAGGGATGCCGGCGTGCAGGCGCCAGCCGGTGCCGTCCGGCGCCGCCTCGAGGTTGCCCCCGAGCTCGTCGAGCCGCTCCCGAAGGCCGCGCAGACCGAGTCCCGATCCAGTCTCGGAGAGGCTCGAGGGCTCCTGACCGCCCCAGTTGCGCAGCTCGATCTCCAGCTCGCTCTCGTTGGCCGCGATCCGCAGTCGGACCTCGGAGCCGGGCGCATGCTTCATGGCATTGGTCAGTCCCTCCTGCACGATCCGGTAGGCGAGCCGCTCGGCTTCCGGCGAGAGGGAGAACTCGGGCGGCGGTCCCGACGCGCTCAGCTTGAGGCCGGCCGCCTGGGCCTGGTCGAGAAGCACGTCGATGCGCCGGCTCTCCTCGCCTCCGTCGGTCTGGAGGAGATCCACGAGACGCTCCATCTCGGAGAGCGCCTCCTCGCCGGACTGTCTGATCCGGGCGAACCGCTCCGTGGCCTCGGCAGATTCGCCGGGTGCGACGCGTCCCGCACCCGCCTGGACGACGATCACGGCGAGGTGGTGGGCGACGATGTCGTGCAGCTCCTGCGCGATGCGGGCGCGCTCCCGCTGAACCGAGAGCCTCGCGAGCGTGTCCCGCTCGACCTCGAGCTCCCCCGTGCGGCTCCTCAGCGAGTCCAGGAGCCCCTGACGCGAGCGCACGGCCACTCCGGCGACCCAGGGCACCGCCGTGACCAGCGCGAAGGGAACGACGCCGTCGCCGCCCGCGGCCAGGATTCCGGCGGCCAGAATCGCGACACATATTCCGCCGCCGATCAACGGGGAGAGGTAGCGGCCGCAGACATACGAGACCGCGCAGATCGGGATCAGGATCGCGTTAGCCACTGGGCACTGCCAGAGGCAGCTCGGCGCGCAGGAGGGTACGGCCTCCGGCCTGCGGGGTGGCGGTGAAGTCCCCGCCGTGCGCGTTCACGCGCTCCCGGGCCGCGTCGAGCGCCGACGTCTCGAACCGGCCGGTAGGAGTCGCGCCCGCGACCTCGAGCTCGAGGTCTGAGGCGCCGTACCGCAGGCTCACCGTCGCCTTCTCGCCGCTAGCCACGCCGAACGCCTCGAGGGCATGCTGGACGACGCGATAGGCCGCCAGCTCCACGCCGGTCGGCAGCGGACGACGCTCGCCCTCCACCCGCAGCTCGATCGGCCGCCCGCCTGCCCGGGCTCGTTCGACCAGGGTCTCCAGCTGAGCCAGGGTGGGACGCGGCGAGGTGTCCCGCTCGTCGCTGCGGAGGACGCCCAGCAGCTCGCGCATCTGGTTGAGCGACTCTCGCCCCTCTCTCTCGATCCTCTCGAAGTCCTCCGGAGAGCCCTGCGCGGCGCTCTCGCCCTCGCGCGCCATCTGTACGACCGTGCGGATGCGATCTCGCGCAGCCACGTCGAGGTCCGCGGCGACCTTGGCCCTCTCCACCTCGGCCGCCAGCTGGGCCGTCTCCTCGCGGGTGCGCTCGAGATCGCGGGTGCGCTCGCCGAGCTCGGTCGCGACCCGGGTCCGCGACTGATACAGGCGACCCGCCCCCCAGACGCCCACGGCGAGCACGAGGATGAAGGCGCCGCCGATGTCGATCTGCGGGTCGGTGAACATGATGAAGAGCATCCCCGCCGCCAGCGCGGCGAGCCCGACCAGGCCGCGGTCACGAGTCTCGCGCGAGCCGAGCCCGAACAGGACCAGGAACGCAGCCGGGAAGGCGAAACCGCAGCGGATCTGATCCAAGGTCGGGATGCCGCTGAGGACCATGCCGACCGCGAGGCCGGCCGCCGCGGCGAAGGGGGCGCGACGCCACCAGAACACCGGGACGGTGACGAGCGGGACGAGCAGTGTGCTGACGATGCCCGCGTCGTCGTTGTTCGAGGGGCTCTGGGTGATGACGACGCCCAGAGCGGTGAGGAGGATGACCGGGACGACGTCGGGCCAAAGGCTGCGAGGCGCCTTCATTGGCCGATCGTAACCTCGGGGTGGCCACCCGGCGTCATCCTCCAGAGGTATCCGACGCTGCCACACGAGGGTGATGCCGGCCGTCTGCGCAGGCACTACCGTCTCTTCATGGAGAGCGCCGCGGCGACGCCCGACGAGGCCGTGACGGTTCTGATCGCCGACGATCAGGCGCTCGTCCGGGCGGGGTTCCGCGCGATCCTCGCTTCCCAGACGGACATCAGCGTCGTCGGCGAGGCGGCCGATGGCCGCGACGCCGTCGACCTCGCGCGCAAGCGCCGGCCGAAGGTCGTCCTGATGGACATCAAGATGCCCGACCTCGACGGCCTCGAGGCGACCCGGCGCATCCTGGCCGGGGACGACCAGGAGACCGCCGTCCTGATGCTGACGACGTTCGACCTGAACGAGTACGTCTACGAGGCGCTCCGAGCCGGCGCCAGCGGCTTCCTGCTCAAGGACGTCAGGCCGGAGGACCTGATCGCCGCCGTGCGAGTCGTGGCGGGTGGGGACGCCCTGATCGCGCCGACCGTCACCAAGCGCCTCATCGAGCACTTCATCCGCACGGCGCCGCCGGCCGCGCCTCCGGCGGAGCTCGACGAGCTGACGCGGCGCGAGGTCGAGGTTCTGACGCTGATGGCGCGCGGGCTCTCAAACGGAGAGATCGCCACAGACCTGGTCCTCAGTGAGGCGACGGTCAAGACTCACGTCAAGCATGTACTCGCCAAGCTCGGGGTCCGCGACCGCGTCCAGGCGGTCGTCTTCGCCTACGAGGCGGCCCTGGTCACGCCGGGCGACGAGGCGTCCGGGCCTCAGGCGCGGTAGGCGGGGAAGAAGCCCTCGGGAACCTGTCCGGCGGCGGCCGCGAGTTCGTCGTAGGCGGCGCGGTCGCAGACGATCTCGTGCGTGTGCCAGGGCGCCTCGGTGTTGGCGAAGCCGCGCTTGAAGTCATCGAGCGAGTCGCCGGGTGTGACGCCCCCGCCGAGGCTGACCGGCAGACCGAGCTCGCCGCCGTGGGCGATCATCGCCCAGAACAGGTTCTTCATGGGAGAGTCCTTGAGTGCCTCGTCCGCCGTGCCGCCGAGGTAGTAGTGCAGGTAGCCGTCGCTGGCGGCCGCGATGGCGCCAGCAAGTGCCTCCCCCTCCCGCTCGGCGAGGGCCAGCCAGCTCGACTCGCTCAGCATGAGTCGCGCGAAGTAGCTGGTCGGGTAGAGATAGCGCTCCGCCGCGCCGGTGCGGGTCATCGTCTCGCCGTAGGCCGCCTCGAAGGCCCGGAGTTGCCCCATCTCCACCTCGCGGCCCGGGATGAGCCGCACCTCCCATCCGCGCCGCTCGTTACGCCGGATCTGCTCGCGGAGGCGCTTGCGGACCCCACCCTCGCCGTCGGCGACGTGAACGTGGGACCTCAGCGTGCCTCCGCTGAAGCAGGGCGGCTCGCCGATCCGGTCCCGGACGAAGATGCTCACCAGGCCGGTGTCGGACCAGTCGACGTCCGTCGGGTCGGGCGGATCATCCCGGGCGCTATCGGCCCCCGGGTAGCCGTAGGGCGAGATCGCGTCGAGCCTGCCGGTCTCGTCGATCGACCGGACGATCAGGGGAAGGTGGAGCTCCGGATCAGCCCCGATCGCGACGGTGTGGGTGACCGCCTCGGCCTCGAGAAACGACGGGGAGCGGAAGAACTGCTCGGAGTCGGAGGCGGCCGCACCCCCGTCCTCGATCAGCCGGGCCTTCAAGGGATCACTCGTCGGGCGGCTCGGGGAGGTCCTCCCGGAAGCCGCCCCAGAGCTCGACGTCGATCAGCTCACCGCCATGGCGTACGTGCTCGCGAAGCACACCCTCCTGCTTCCAGCCGTTGTAGATCACGGCCTTCTTGGCGGCCTCGTTGGTCGCCGGGATCCGGCCGTAGACCTTGTGCGCGCCGAACTCCTCGAAGGCCTTCAGGTTGGTGAGCCGCTCGGCCTCCCGCCCGACGCCCTTGCCGCGGACGCGTTCGTCGCCCATGATCGCCCCCAGCTCGGGGGCGGTCTGGCGGCGCAACCCGTAGAGCGCCGTGAACCCCACCGGGCCGTCGATGTCCTCGACCTCCACCGCCCACTTGCGGTCCTCGGCCTCCGGGTCCCGGGACTGCTCGATCGCGCGCTCCACCCAGCGTCGCGCGTCATCCTCGGTGAACTCACCCTCCCGGTGCTCGAGCAGGTTCGCCGTCGCCGCGGGCGAGTTGAACCAGCGGTGGACAGCGGAGGCGTCCTCCGGCCGGAAGTCCCTGAGTGAGATGCCGCGCGCCATGTGGCCTACTTGTCGGAAGCCTGTCCGGCGCGCTCCCGCTCGGCGGCCTGCCGCAGCGGGGAGTCCGGGGAGGAGCCGGCGTACGCGTCGGGAGACACGTTGCCGGCGCCGCCGAGCAGCGCCGCGGGCGTCTTGGCGAGGATCTTCAGGTCGAGCCAGAGCGAGCGGTGCTCGACGTACCAGACGTCGAGCTCGATCCGCTCCTCCCACGGGATCCCGGCCCTTCCGTGGATCTGGGCCCAGCCGGTGACGCCAGGGCGGAGATCGAGGCGGCGGAGCTGGCGCGGCGTGTAGAGCTCGACCTGGGCGGGAAGGGTGGCGCGCGGCCCGACAATCCGCATCTCGCCCCGCAGGACGTTGATCAGGTTGGGCAGCTCGTCCAGCGAGTAGCGGCGGAGGAACTGCCCCACGCGGGTCACCCGCGGGTCGTCGGCCGTCACCGCCGTGCCCACGCCGACAGGATCCGCCCCCTGCCCCATGGTGCGGAGCTTGAAGAGATCGAAGATCAGGCCGTCCCGGCCGACCCGCCGCTGCCGGTAGAGGACCGGGCCCCGCGACTCGAGCTTGATCGCGATGGCCGCCGCCAGGAGCAGGGGCGAGACGAGCACGAGCCCGACTGCGGCGATCGCCAGGTCGGCTGCCCTCGGCAGGCCCTTCTTGGGGCGGACCGGCGGCTCCGGCACATTCAGGCGCTGCTGCGCCGCGGTCGGCACGTTGCCGTCCCTCTCGCTCATCGCGTGCCCTCCACCTTCTCCCAGCCGATGGGGACGGCGCCGGCGCGGAGCCGATCCCAGAGGCCGACTGCGATGGACGCGGTCACGGTCACGTAGTAGTAGGCGATTCGGAGCGGGAGGACGGGGATGAACCGCCCGAGGGCAGCACCCGCGAGCAGGGCGAGCTGCAGCGCCATCGTGACGATGTAGACCCAGCCGTGGGAGAGCAGCGGGATGTTCACCGCGAGCGCGATCAGGTGCAGCCAAGGGGTCAGGTAGCGGAGCAGGCGGTGCGAGTAGATCTCGAGCGCGTAGGCGGGTCCGTAGCCACGCGGGCTGAGCATCCCCCACCGCAGCATCACGTCCCAGAGCCCCCACATCATGCGCCGCTTGCGCTTGAACTCGCCTTCGACGGTCGGCGCCATCTTCTCCTCGACGACCGCCTCCGGCTCGTAGACGGCGCGCCAGCCCCGCTTGGTGAGCTCGAAGGGAAAGCCGATGTCCTGGCCGCGGCTCGGGTCGAGTTCGATGTAGGCCTCCCGCCGGACCGCGTAGATGCCGCCGTTCCCGGCGGTGATCCCGGCGAGTCGGGTCTCCATCGAGCGGACCGCCATCTCGTAACGCCAGTAGAGCCCCTCCTGGTTGCCGCCCTCGCCGCCCTCGAACCGCACCTGGCCGCAGGCGTAGCCAACCCGCTCGTCGCCGAAGCGATCCACGAGGCGGCGCAGCGCGTCCGGCCGCCAGTAGCTGTTGGCGTCGGAGAAGGCGAGGACCTCGCCCGTCGCAGCCCGGACCGCGGCGTTGAGGGCGGCCACTTTGCCCCCGCGGGGAAGCTCGAGGACCTGATCGGCGCCGGCCGAGCGCGCGAGGTCCGTCGTGCGATCCGACGAGCCGTCGGAGGCGACGATCACCTCGAGCAGCTCGGCCGGATAGTCGAGGGCCCGCGCATTGACGATTTTGCGCTCGATCACCACCTCCTCGTCATGGGCGGGAATGATCAGGGTGACTCGTGGAAGCTCCCCGCTGCGGCCCGGTCCCTGACCACGCTCGCCGACCACGGCGACCAGCGCGCGGAGCAGGAGCGGATAGCCCAGGTGCGCGTAGACGATCAGGCCCACGGCCACCCAGAAGACGATTTCGAGTGCCATAGCGGGGGATTATCGGCTGACCGCGGTCATCCCCGCGGGCCGAGCAGATCGCGATAGAGGGCCATCGTCTGCTCCCCGATCCGCTCCCAGGAGTACGTCGTCGCGGCCGCCTTCGCGGCGGCTTTCGCGAGGGAGTCTCGAGCGGAAGCGTCGCCGAGCAGCTCACGCAGGGTCTCCGCGAGGGCGTCGGGATCCTCGGGCGGCACCAGCCGCGCCGCGCCCTGCTCGGCGATCTCCGGGAAGCCGCCCACCGCGCTCAGCACCAGCGGGCGGCCGAACGCCAGCGCGGTGTAGAGGACTCCCGACTGCTCGATGTTCCGGTAGGGCAGCACCGCCACGTCCGCACGGCGCATGAACGCGGGGATCTGCGGATCGGTGATGAAGCGGTCGACGAAGCGCACCGTGCCGGGAGCCCGTCCGGCGAGCTCGCGGAGCTCGTCCATCGGCATCCGCGGCATGCCGACCACCCAGAGCTCGGCGCCCTCCAGCCGCCTGAAGGCCTCGAGCAGGACGTCGGTGCCCTTGTAGGGACGGACCAGGCCGAACGCCAGGATCACGGGCGCGGTGACCTCGCGCAGCTCGGCGGGAAGCGGCTCCTCGTCCTCCTGACGGGTCAGATAGTCGAAGGCGCCATGCGGGATCACCCGCAGCTTCTCGTGGGGAACGCCGAAGTCGTCCTCGAGCCGCCTCACGCCGTGCTCGGAGTGGACCACCACCGCATCCATCTCCGCCAGGAGGCGGGTCAGGGTGCGGGCGATCCGGGTCCCGGCCTCGGGCAGGCGCCAGTGCATCGTGTAGATCCGCGGGCGCTTGGCGGCGAGCAGGCGCCGGTCCAGGGCCGGGATGGGAAGCCACATGTAGTGGACGAGATCGGCCGACTCTGCGACCCGGCGGTAGCGGAGCATGTCCGGCAGGTGCTCCGCGGCCCGTAGCAGCCGCCGCCGCCGCGGACCGATGTCGTCCCGCGAGGAGCGCCGGTAGAAGAGCTCGTTGACCCCATAGCCCTCCCCTGGCGGCACCGGGCCGTAGGAGAAGTGGGAGGTGACCAGCTCGACCTCGGCTCCCGCGCGGGCGAGCGCGCCGGCGAGGGCGTGGTCATAGGGCGGTGTGTAGGCGGCCGGATCGACGAGTTGGACGCGCATGGGCGAGCATTCTCGCCGTGCTGCTCTCCTACTGCGTGGTCAACACCAACGGCCGGGAGTTTCTGGTCGCCTGCCTCGAGGCGATCGAGCGCACCGTCCCGCCCGATCTCGAGCACGAGGTGCTGGTGCTCGACAACGCCTCCGACGACGGCTCCGCGGACGCGGTCAGGGCGCTGGAGCGCGAGATCAGGCTGATCGCGCTCGATCGCCGGGAGGGCAAGGCGGCCAACGACAGCCGCCTGATCCAGGAGGCTCGTGGGGAGTTCTGCCTGCTGCTCAACGAGGACTCAGAGCTCCAACCCGGCGCCATTCCCGCCCTCGTGGGCGCACTGCGCGCCGACCGGGAGGCGGCCGTCGCCGGCGCGCAGCTGATCTCCCCCGAGGGCCGCGCGGTTCCCTGTGCCTGGCGGCTGCCCAGCGCCGAGACCGCCCTGGCAGGCGCCCTCTTCCTGCATCGGCGTTTGACCGTCGAGAGCGGTGGCGACGCGACCCGTCCCGTCGGCTGGGTGCAGTCGAGCGCGATGCTGGTCCGGCGAGAGGCGGCGCTCGAGGTCGGCGGCTTCGACCACGGCTTCTTCGTCTACTCCGACGAGACCGACTTCTGCAAGCGGCTCACGGACGCGGGCTGGCGGATCCTCTTCGTCCCCTCGGCGCGAGCGCTGCACCACGACCAGATGGCTCAGGACGCGGCCCGCGCCGAGCGCCGGATCGTCGAGTACCACCGCGGGCGGGACCGCTATCTGCGTAAGCACCTCGGCCGAGCCCAAGCGGTTCTCCTCCGGCCGCTGCTCGCCTGGCCCTACCTGCTGCGCGCCCTCGCCGCGCTGGTCCTTCCGGGCCACTCACCGCGCCGCTACTGGCTGCACGCCCGCCAGGCCCTGCTGCCGGGCCGCGGCGACGGCCTCCGCGAAGCGGCCGACGCCTACAACCGCAACGTAGGGTCAGCGACGTGAGGATTCTCGAAGTCACCCAGATGTGGCCCAGTGAGGAGCACCCGGACCTGGGCAGCTTCCTGGTGCCGCTGACGCGGGAGCTCGGGGCGCTCGGCCACGACGTCGAGGTCGCGGCGATCAGCCGGCGTGGAGGACCGCCGACCGAATACGCGAGCCTCGCTCGGAAGGCGCGCACGGCCGCCAAGGAGTTCAAGCCGGATGTCGTCTTCGCTCACTTCCTGTTTCCCGCCGGGGCAGCCGGAGCGCTCGCCGCCCGCACCGCGTCGGTGCCTCTCGTCGTCATGGCGCACGGCCAGGACGTGGCCAATCTCGGCAGGATCCGCGGGGTCACCAGGGCGACGAGCTGGGTGATCCGACGTGCGTCCGCGGTGATCGCAAACTCGCGCTGGCTCGCGGACCGGCTCGCGGAGGAGATCCCCGCCGCAGGTCCGAAGACCACGGTCGCCGACCTGGGCGTGGACCTAGACGCGTTCTCGCCCCGCCCGGCGGATGAGGCGCGGCGCGAGCTGGGCTGGGACGGCGAGGGACCGGCATTCCTCTGCGTCGGCTCGCTCATCGAACGCAAGAACGTCGTCCGGCTCGCGGACGCCTTCGCTTCGCTGGGCCGCGGCCGCCTCGCCTTCGTCGGAGACGGCCCGCTCCGCTCGGCGCTGGAGGGGCGGGCGAACGTGACGCTGACGGGCCGCGTACCGCAGTCGGAGGTGCCGCGCTGGGTCGCCGCTTGCGACGTCCTCTGCCAGCCCTCGCTGATCGAGCCCTTCGGCCAGGCGACGCTGGAGGCAATGGCGATGGAACGAACCGTGCTCGCCACCAGCAACGGCGGGCCGCCCGAGTTCGTGACCCCCGAAGCGGGTGTCTTGGTGGATCCGCAGGATCCCGCGGCCCTGCCTTCCGCGATGGAGCTGGCGTCGACCAAGCCCACCCCCAACAAGTCCGCCCGCCAGGCGGCAGCCCAGCACGACGTCAAGCTGCAGGCCGCGCGGATGGCGGAGGTGCTGAGCCGCGCCGCACGGCGTTAGCGGCTACCAGCGCATGCCGGTCAGCAGGGGTCCCACGCCAAGGCGCTATCTGATCGCGTCCTCGTCGCGCTGCTCGGCCTCGAGTGTCTCCCGGTCGAGGCGAACGCGTCGCCTCCGCTCCTCCTCTTCCTCCGGCTCCTCCTCACGGGGTTCGGGCGGCGGCGCTTCGCGCAGGCTTCGTAATGCGGTGCCGATCGTCGCCGGGCTCAGCAACCGGCCCGCGGCGCGGCGCTCCTCCTCGTTGAGGAACCCCGTGACCCAGAGCAGCAGCGGATAGGCGAGCCAGAGCGCGGTGCGGCCCACGAGCCCCCCGACCCCCGAGGTTGGCAGCAGCAGCTCCCCGGCGAGTACCAGCACCACGGCAAGGCCGACCGCCTGGCCGAGGCGGAGCCACTCGTAGGGGACGGAGAAGAGCCGCTGGGTGAAGACGTACATCAGCACCAGCACGACCGCGTACGAGGCGACCAGCGAGACGCCCGCGCCGACGATTCCCATCGTGGGCAGCAGCACCAGATTCAGGACGATGTTCACGACGGTCCCCGCCGCGGTCGCCGGGAAGCTGAACTCCGTGCGCCCGGTCCGGCCGAGGACGATCACCAGGACGAGGTAGAGGGCGTACAGCATCACACCGGTCGAGACCAGGCCGATCGTCTTGTAGGAGTCGAAGAACTCAGGCGCCGCCAGCGCCCGGACGATCCAGCGGGAGAGCAGCCACAGCCCCGCGACGACGAAGGTGGTCACCGAGACGAACCAGGTGACGATCACCGCGTAGGCCCGCCGGGCCTCGTCGTCGTCCTGGATCGAGTAGGCGAGCGGCGGCCAGGCGAGCTGGAACCCTTTGACCAGCACGTTGACCGCCTGGGCGAACTTGACCGAGAGGCTGTAGAGGCCGGCGTCGCCGAGCCCGACCAGGCGCACGATCAGCACGCGGTCGATGAAGTTGAGCGAGTAGAGCGAGAGCTCGGCCGGCATCGTCGGCAGCCCCCAGCGCAACATGCGGCGCCACAGTCCCCAGTCGGGAATCAGTGCAAGGCGGTGCCGCTGGGCGATCACCAAGCCGGCGAGGAACACCGCGCCGGTCCCGTACTGCCCCCAGAGCAGGCCGCTCGCTCCCTTGTCCTCCCCGACCACGAGCCAGACGGTGACCGGGATCGTGACCAGCACATTGGCGACCGTGAAACCGAAGTACGCCTTCGCGCGCTCGTCGATCCGGAAGAGCGCCGTCAGGAACTCGAACATCGTGAAGACCCAGAGGCCGAAGATCGCGATCCGCATCAGGCCCGGGTCCGAGTGGTCGAGCAACAGGCGGGAGAGCGGCTCCGCAAGCGGCATCGCCACCGCCATCCCGATCGTGGTGGTCCAGAGCAGCGAGGCGAAGGCGGTCTTCACGACCTGGCTTGGGTCCTCCCCGGCCTGGTAGTAGAAGCGCAGGAGGGCCTCGATGATCCCCAGGCGGATCACGATGCTGGCCGCGATCACCCCGGTGATCAGGACCTCGGCCGCCCCGTAGTCCGCCGTCGTCAGGTACCGCGTGTAGAGCGGCAGCAGGGCGACCGCGATCAGCTTCGAGATGACGCTCGAAGCCGTGTACGCGGCACCCGTCGTCGCCAGGCGGCGGAGGTATCCGGTCATCGGACTAGGACGCGACTGTAGGTGCGACGGCGGATTCCCCTTCCGCCGTCGAGGCGGCCCGCCGCGGCAACTCGCCGGCCCCGACCTCGGCCGCGAGGACACCGCCGACCGCGAGCAGCGCCCAGGTGAGCGGGTCGATGAGATACGCCGCGTAGCCGATCGTGTGGACGAGCAGCGCGCAGAAGGCGGCCGCGACCGCGATCCTCGCCGGCGTCAGCTCGACGCGATCGCCTTCCCCGAGGGACCGGAACGGTGCCCCAAGTCCCGGGGCCATCCCGCGCATCCCGTCGACCATCGCCCAGAGGGCGGCGGCCAGCAGGGCCAGGTACGCGATCACCCCGATCGCCCCCTGCTCGGCGGCGACCGTGACCGGCTCGCTGTGGGAGATGGTCGTGTCGCCCGGCGGGACGTTTTCCTCACGGGCGAACTCCTTGGAGAACGAGGCCGAGCCGTAGCCGTACAGGGGCCGGTGACCGGCCAGCTTCAGGCCGCCGGAGACCAGCGTGCCGTGCCCCTCGGTGTTGATCGAGCTCGAGTCGCTGGAGGAGTTGCGAACGACGAGTGCACCCGCGCCGACGACAACCAGGACCAGGGTGGCGATCGCGGTCCAGCGGAAGCTCCAGCGCAGCGCCGCCAGGACGATCAGCCCGGCGAAGAGAGCGATGAAGCTCGTCTGCGAGAAGGCGAAGAGAAGGCCGGCGAAGGCGATCGCCACGGCCCCGGCGAGGGCGAAGGCGAGGGCCCGGTCGGCCGCCCAGAGCAGGGTCGTCGTGGCGAGCAGGATCGTGAGGACGAGGTAGCGGCCGTAGATGTTCGGGTCCCAGAAGACCGAGTTGACCCGGAAGTAGAAGTGGAAGTCGTTCGAGGCCTCGAGCTTGTCGTTCCACCAGATGTGCTCCTGGGTGAACTGCCCGATCCCGATCAGGGCGAAGATCAGCCCCTCCGCGACCAGAACCACCAGGGCGAGCTTGAGCAGGCGGCGGTCCCAGGTCGCCTCCGCGAGCAGGGAGAACAGGATCGCGAAGGGGACCAGGAAGAAGCCGACGTTGCGAGACGCGAAGGCGACGTCGGGCGAGTAGATGACCTGCAGCGCGTACAGGCAGATGACCGCCACCAGCGCCAGCACGAGCGGCTTGGGCAGCCTGCGGAGCTTCGTCTGGCCGCGAAGGGTCGCCACGACGGTCGCCAGCAACCCGGCGCCGATCACCACATAGAGCGGCACCAGGAGGTTCACCGCCTCGCCCCCGGCCACGTGCAGGCGAACCCGGAACGGGAGCGCCGCGATCAGCAGCAGCGGCAGCAGGATGGGCCAGCGCAGCATCGCCGCCGCGCCCGCGGCGAGGACGACGATGCCCGCGACGATCACCCCTGCGAACGCGATCTGGTGGTCCCGCAGGTTCCGGATGTCGTCCCAGCCCTGGCCGGTGATCAAGGCGAGGGCGAGGACCCCCGCCAGCACGATCCCCGCCGCCCTCAGGCGGGCATCCGATGCGAGGAAGGAGACCGAGAGCGCCCCGGCTGCCACGAGGCAGCCGGCGACCTCGAGCGCCTCGCTCACGGTTGCGCCCCCACGCCGCGGATCGTCACGTGCTCGCCGGAGACCGCCGTCCGGTCGGCGCGCTCCAAGGAGAGCTGGAGGTGGTACGGGCCCGGAGGCGCCGGCTGGCCGGACGAGGTCCTCCCATCCCAGGCGAAGCAGTGTGGATCGTCGCCGCCCTCCAGCTCGCCGTCGGCGAGGACGCGGATCTGCCGGTCGTCGAAGTCGACCACCGACACCCGGACCCTGTCGTCGCGCGAGAGGAGGAAGCAGACCCTGTAGCGCGGACCCGGACGGGTCTTCCAGTAGATCGAGCTGGCGACCGGGCCCTGGTCACGGAGGTGCTGCGTGACGACGATCGCCGCGGCGGTGCCGGAGAGCAGCAGGGCCACCGTCAGAGCGGAGATCAGGGCGACCGTTCGGCTTTGCTTGCTCAGATTCCCGAGCTGGTCGTGCTGGCCCCAGTCGAGCCGGCCTTGTCGTCTCCGAGGACCACGGCGACCGGATCCCCCTCCGCGGCGACGCGGACCTCATTGTCCATCGGCTGCTGCTTGGGGATGCCGACGATCTCCGAGATCACGCCCGCGCACTCCTTCCCCTGCTGCGGGTCGAACATCACCACGCTGGTCGTGAAGGGCGAGTCCGTGTTGCCGACGGGCGTGGTCTTGTACCCCTTCTGCTGCAGCGGGGCCGCGAAGTCCGCCGCCAGGCCCTGGGTCGGCGTCCCGTTGAGGACGGCGACCCTGGTCTGGCCGGGCGGGCAGGGTCCCTTGTTCTTGCCGCCGCCGCTAAGCGTGTCCGATTCGGAGCCGCCGCCGACGATGCGAGTGACGCCGTAGGCGGCGCCCGCGAGCACGATGACCCCGATCAGGGCGATCGCGGCGATCGATTTCCAATCGGAGAGCCAGGCGGGACGCTCGCGGCCGATGGAGGGGCGGCGGCGGCGCTGCTCGAAGCGCTTTCGCCGTTCGGCGGCCTGCCGGGCGAGCTCGGCCCTCCTGAATGCCTCGGCCTCGTTCGGGGCCGTCGCGGCTGCCGCGGCTGCCGCCTCCTCGGGCTTCTGGGCTGCCACGGCGGTCGCCGTTCGCTCGGCCGGCGTGACCGTCTCGCCGTCCTCGGAGCCGCCCTCGACGAGGAAGCTCGCGTTCTCTCGCAGGCGGCGGATGTCGCGCGCCTGAGCGAAATAGAGCAGGGCAACGAGGGCCAGCCCCAGGAAGGAGGCGAGGCCCGCGACGGCGCCGACGTCCTTGAGAAGGCTGCTCATCCGGGGCGCGGGATGTTACGGGCGTCGCCTACGCCGTGACGTCGTCAACGGGCAGCGCGGCGGCGCGGCGCTGAGTCACCAGCTGGACGGTCTGAACGGCGAGGTCGGCCTCGTCCCCGGAGCTGACCAGGGACTCCAGCCGGGTCAGGGTGCCGTTCACCCACTCCGGGTCGAGCGGCGCCTGGCGGACCGCTCGCACGATTCGATCGGCTGCGGTCGGTTGGGGGCGCTCGTCGGTGTTGAAGAGGTCCTCGTGGAGCTTCTCGCCGGGTCGAGCACCGACGAACTCGATCGCGATGTCCACCTCGGGCTCGTAGCCGGCCAGCCGGATCATGTTGTGTGCGAGGTCGACGATCTTCACCGGCTCCCCCATCTCGAGCACGAAGACCTCGCCGCTGGCGCCGCCGAGGTCCCCCGAGCGGATCACCAGCTGAACCGCCTCCGGGATGGTCATGAAGTACCGGCTCATCTCCGGGTCGGTCACGGTCACGGGGCCGCCCCGCTCGATCTGGCTGCGGAAGATCGGCACCACGCTCCCCGACGAGGCGAGGACGTTGCCGAAGCGAACGGTGACGAACCGCGTCTGAGGGTGCTTTCGGCCCGCCGCCTCGACGATCCACTCCGCCATCGCCTTCGAGGCCCCCATCACGGTGCGCGGGTTGACCGCCTTGTCGGTGGAGACCAAGACGAAGCGCTCACAGCCCGACGCGACCGCGGTCTCGGCCGTCACTCGGGTCGCGATCGCGTTGTTGCGAATCGCCTCCAGAGGATTGGCCTCCATCAGCGGCACGTGCTTGTAGGCCGCGGCGTGGAAGACCACCTCGGGCTTGAAGCGCTGCATCACCTCGAGCATCCGCTCGGGCTCCTTGCAGTCGGCGAGAACCGATTCGACCCGCGTGAAGTGACGCTCCTCGATCATCTCGCGGTCGATCCGGAAGAGGTTGTCCTCGGCGTGGTCGAGGATGACCAGCAGCCGCGGGCGCACGCGCGCGATCTGGCGGACCAGCTCCGCGCCGATCGAGCCTCCGGCGCCGGTCACGAGCACGACCTTGTCCTGCATGTAGGCACCGACCCGGTCGAGCTCCATCTTCACCGGCTCGCGCCCGAGGACGTCCTCCACCTGGACCTCGCGCAGCTGCCTGGTCAGCTGCACGCCGCCGCGGAGCAGCTCGAAGACGGTGGGCAGGGTGCGCACGGGGACGTCCCGCTCCCGGCAGGCCGTCACCACCCGGCCGCGCAGCACGCCCGGGGCCGAGGGGATGGCGATGATCACCTCGTCGGGATCGAGCTCGTCGAGGATCTCCCCGACCCCCTCCGTCGTGCCGAGGACGTTGATGCCGTGGAGACGCATCCCGCGCTTGCGCGGATCGTCATCGAGGAAGCCGATCGCCTTCGCTCCCAGGTTCGGGTTGAGCTGCAGCTCGCGGGCGACCATCTGCCCGCCCGACCCCGCGCCGATCACGAGCACGCGCCGCGCGCCTCGGACGTCGCGGCGGGCAAGCCGCTCCACCAGGATCATCCGGGCGAGCAGCCGGGCGCCGCCAATGAGGAAGACGGTGAGCAGGAAGTTCGAGACCACGACCGACCGCGGGATCTGGTCGTCGAACGGCTTCAGCAGCAGAAAGGTGATCGCCAGGATCGCGGTCGAGATCGCGCAGGCGCGGAGGATGGCGATCATGTCCGGCAGGCGGAAGTAGCGCCACCACTTCTCGTAGAGCCCGGAGATGTAGAAGACGATCAGCTGGCCGACGACCACGAAGCCGATCGAGTTGGCGACCATGTGGTCGTAGCGCTCCGGGATCCCGCCCGAGGCATCGAGGAAGCGCAACCTGAAGGCCAGGTAGTACGCCACGGCGACGAGGAGTGCGTCGGCCGCGATCTGGATCAGTCGATGACGCCAGACGGGGTGCTTGAGCCGGTCCACGCCGCAGCGAGTCTAGTGGCCATATGGGGGACTTTTGGGCGCGGAAGCCCGTGCCTGGGCGCAGGGCCTACCATGCCGCCCCTGTGAGTGGCCTGGCACTCCCCTTCGTGACGGCGGCCGTGACCGACAAGCTGGTCGACTTCGCCACCAACCTGATCGGCGACGCGGGCTACGCCGGCGTGTTCGTGCTGATGACGCTCGAGAGCGCCCTGATCCCGATCCCGAGCGAGGCGACCATGCTCTTCGCGGGCTTCAAGGTCGAGGACGGCACGCTCACGCTGTTCGGGATCGTTGCCGCCGGTGTCCTCGGCAACCTGGTGGGCTCATGGATCGCCTACGCGATCGGCTACTACGGCCGCCTCGAGCTGGTGGAGCGACATCGCATCTTCCACACGAATCAGCGCTACCTCAACTGGGCGGACGACTGGTTCAACCGGCATGGGGACGCGACGGTGTTCTTCTCGCGCATGCTGCCGGTGATCCGGACCTTCATCTCGCTACCGGCCGGGATCGCGAGGATGCCGTTCTGGCGCTTCACCGTGCTCACCCTCTTGGGCTGCATCCCCTGGGTCTTCGCGCTCGGACTGCTCGGAAGGGAAGTGGGGAGCAAGTGGGATGACTGGAAGGATCGGCTGCATTACCTCGACTACGCGGTGCTCGCCGCGATCGCGGCCCTGATCGTGTACGCGCTCTGGAAGCGCAGGCGCGGCCGGGTGCAGCCCGCGACTGAGTCCTGATGCGAACGTCGAGGGCGATCGTCCTCGGCGCGGTCCAGGGACCGACCGAGCTCCTGCCGATCTCGAGCTCCGCGCACCTCACGCTGGCCTCCTGGTTCCTCGGCTGGACGCGCGAGGACGGCGACGCGGAGCTGGAGAAGACCTTCGGCGTCGCGCTGCACGCAGGCGCCGCGGCGGCGCTGCTCGTCGGCCAGCGGCAGGTGATCGCGGATGAGCTCCGCTCTTTCGACCGGCGGAAGGCCGCGGTGCTCGGCCTCTCCTTCCTGCCGGCGGCCGTCTTCGGCGTTCTCTTCGAGCGCATCATCGAGCGTCACCTGGGCGGTCCCGTCCCGACGGCCGCCGGGCTGCTGGCCGGCGCGGGCGCCATGGTCGCGGCCGATCGCACGCCTCAGACCCGCGACCGCGGTAAGGCCACCCCCGCCGACGGGCTCGCGCTCGGCTTCGCGCAGGCGGCCGCGCTAGCGCCCGGCATCTCGCGCAACGGCGCCACGCTCAGCGTCGCCCGCTGGCGCGGCTTCAGCCGGCAGCACGCCAACATGCTCTCCCGGACCGTCGCCCTCCCCGTGATCGTCGGCGCCGCGGTGCTGAAGGGCGCGCGGGTGCGGCGACGTGGGTTGCCGCGGGGCCAGCGCACGGCATTCGCCGCGGGCACGGGGGCCTCATTCGCCTCGACGCTCGCCTCGCAGGCCCTGATCCGGGTCGTCGAGCGGGACAGCGCGCTCTGGCCCTACGCCGCCTATCGCGCCGGGCTGGCCGGCCTGGTTCTCGGAAGGCTCTGGCAGCGCTCACGCAGGCGTCGCGCCGATCTCCGTGGCTTCGGCCGGCCGGAGAGCGTCATCTCGGGCGACGGCCGGCCCGTCGCCTCGGGGAACGGGGCGCCCACCTGGGCCCCCACCTCGGGGTCGGGGACCGCACCGGAGTCCCCCTCGCGGGAAACGCCGTGACCGAGGACGCGTACGCGCGAGCCGGCGTCAGCCAGGGAGATGCCGATGCCGCCGTCGCGTCCCTCGTCTCCGCCCTGGCGGCAGCGGCACCCTCCGAGAGCCGCCAGGTCCTCGCCAGTGGCCACTACGCGAACGTCATCCGCCTCGACGAGCGGACGGGCATCGCCCTGAGCACGGACGGCGTCGGGACGAAGCTGCTGCTCGCGGAACAGCTGGGGCGCTGGGACACGGTCGGCATCGACTGCGTCGCGATGAACGTCAACGACGTCGTCTGCGTCGGGGCCGAGCCGCTGGCGATGGTCGACTATCTGGCCGTCGACCGCGCCGATCCGGAGATCGCCGGCGCCATCGGGACGGGGCTGGCGCGCGGCGCCGAGCTCGCCGGAATCGAGATCGTCGGCGGCGAGCTCGCCCAGCTCGGGGAGATCGTCAACGGCCTCGATCTCGCGGGGGCCTGCTTCGGGACCGTCGCGCTCGACTCGCTGGTCACCGGCGCCGCGATCGAGCCGGGCGACCCCGTGATCGGTCTGCCCTCCTCGGGGCTCCACTCGAACGGCTACACGCTTGCCCGCTCGGCCCTCGAGGAGATTCCCCTGGACGACGACCGGCTCGGGCGGCCGCTCGGCGAGATCCTGCTCGAGCCGACGGAGATCTACGTCAGGCCGATCGTCGAGCTGCTCCGCTCCGAGGTCGACGTCCGCGGCCTCGCCCACATCACCTCGGGCGGCCTCGGCAACCTGCTCCGGCTCGAGGCCGAGGTGGGCTACGAGATCGACGACCCCCTGCCGGTCCCTCAGGTCTTCAACCTGATCCAGGAGCGCGCCGGCGTGAGCGACGAGGAGATGCACGAGGTCTTCAACATGGGCTGCGGGTTCTGCGTGGTCGTCGCGGCAGACGCTGAGGATGCCACCGTCGAGCTGCTGCGCTCCCACTACCCGGACGCCAGGCCAATCGGGCGGGCCACGGGAGGCGCGGGAAGGGTCGTCAGGACCTAGGCCGGCTCCCAGACCGTCCCGGTCAGCGCCGGCACGGGCTTGAGCCTCCAGTCCTTCGCGAGGCCCCAGAGCTCCTGCTCGATCACCGGCCGAGGACGGTCGGCGAGGATCTCCAGCTCACGGGTCGCGCACCGGCCGAAGCGCCCGATCGCCTCGAGCGGCTCCAGAGCCCCCTCGTTCACCCGGCTCGCGCCGGCGGCGAGTGCTGCCCGCCGCAGCTTCTCCACGTCCACTGAGTCATTGCCCCACGCCCCGTGGCGGCTTCCGTCCTGGCCGACGAAGAGGGCCGACGGAAAGCTGATCCTCTCCCTCCCCTTGCTGCTGCGATGGATGGCGCCGGCATCGCGCGCCCCCTGCGGAGGGCTTCGCACCTCGTCCAGATCGGCGGCGAAAGCCTCGGTGATCGCCTCGGAGTAGAGGTCGATCTCGAAGCGCTTGCGATCGAGGCCGGCCGGGCCCGCGTCCTCCTTGAGCACCTCGGCGTTGTCGAGCTTCCGCCGCTCGAACATGATCCCCTCGCGCAGACGGCGCAGGTAGCGATAGGCCGCCTCCCAGCCCTGCTCCTCGGCCGCCTTCACCGCCCGGCAGGCGGGATACGTCGATTCGAGCGGGTTCTCCGTCCAGATCCTCGGGTCGTTCGGCATCTCGCCCGCGGCCGCATCAACCATCCACTGCGAGACGACCTGAAGCAGGTCCGCCCCCTCGTAGCTTCGAGTCAGCCCACCCATCACCCAGACGAATTCGAGCTCCCCCTCGAACTCCCACATCAGCCGCCTGATCGCGGGCTCACCGGCCCAGGACCAGGGACATGCGGGATCGGTGTAGAAGCGGACCTGGACAGTCATCATTCGTCCCGGTGCAGCTGCCGGTTCGTCCGGGCGTTGGCTGGCAGCGGCGAGAGCACCCTGAGGCGAAAATACACCGCCATGCAAAGGCTGATCCGTTGGAACGCTTGAGCTCAACCGTCCTCTCGGGCCGCTACCGGCTCGAGTCGAAGCTGGGCTCGGGCGGGATGTCCACCGTGTATCTCGCGACGGACCAGGTGCTCGACCGTCCGGTCGCGGTCAAGCTGCTCCATCGGGAGATCTCCGAGGAGGCGGACCAGCTCGAGCGCTTTCGCCGCGAGGCGAGGGCGGCGGCGCGGCTCTCGCATCCCAACCTGGTCGGGGTGATCGACGCCGGGGAGGACGACGGCCGCCCCTACATCGTCTTCGAGTACATCGAGGGGCGGACGCTGAAGCGTCGCCTCCAGGAGGAGGGGCGTCTGCCGGTTGACGAGGCGGTCGCCTACGCGATCGAGATCGGCCGCGGGCTGACGGCCGCCCACGCGCGCAAGCTCGTCCACCGCGACGTGAAGCCCCAGAACGTCCTCATCGATCCTGACGGCCGCGCCAAGGTCACCGACTTCGGGATCGCGCGATCGCTGGAACAACAGGGGATGACCGCGACCGGCCGCGTCCTCGGCACCACGGACTACGTCTCGCCGGAGCAGGCCATGGGCGAGGACGTCGACGAGCGCTCCGACGTCTACTCGCTCGGCGTCGTGCTCTACGAGATGCTCACCGGCGACGTGCCCTTCCGCGCCGAGACCCAGGTCGGCGTCGCGATGAAGCACGTCAACGAGCCGATGCCCGACGTGCAGGCGAAGCGCCCGGAGGTCTCGGCCGCTGTGGCCTCGGTCGTCGATCGGGCGACCACGAAGGACCCCCGGGATCGCTACGGCACGGTCGCCGAGATGGTCCGCGACCTCGAGCAGACCCTCGAGGTTGAGGCGGCGCGGCGCGGCGGGACCAGCGGCGAGGCAACCAGCGTGCTGAGCTCGGTGCCCTCCCACCAGCGGCGCCTCGGCCGCCGCCGCCGGATCTCGGGACCGGGAATCGCCGTGGCGATCGTCGTGCTCGCCCTCGCCGCCGCGGCGGTGATCTTCGCCAGCAGGCTGGACTTCGGCGGCGATGAGAGCCCGAGCGGTAGCTCGACCTCGGAGGTGCGGCTCTCGGTCGACGCCGCCAGCGAGTTCGACCCGGAGGGGGACGGGCAGGAGACCGGGACGCAGGAGCAGGCGGTCGATGGCAATCCGACGGGGACCGCCTGGTCGAGCGAGCACTACGACACCCCCGACTTCGGCGGGCTCAAGGACGGCGTCGGCCTCGCGATCGATGCGGGCAGCGCGGTCCCGGCGAAGTCGATGACCATCCGGGCCCTGACGCCGGGGTATGACGCGCAGATCTACGAGATCAACGGGTCACCGGCGAGCGGATTGTCGGGCTGGGGCCGACCGGTGGCGACCATCCGCGACGGGGGCGACAGCGAGACGGTGACGCTGCCCGGCAAGCCGGCCCAGTCGTTCCTCATCTGGATCACGAAGGCCCCGTCCGCGCAGGACGATCCCGACCGCTACCAGATGGAGATTTCCGACGTACAGCTGTTCAAGGCCAGCTAGAACTCGTAGTCCTTGGCCTTCTCGTAGCGCTCGATCGCGAGCCTGACCAGCCGGTCGCAGAGCTCGGGGTAGGAGATGCCGTCGGCCTCGAAGAGCTTGCCGTACACGCTCGTCTCGGTGAACCCGGGGATCGTGTTGAGCTCGTTGACGAGCACCTCCTCGCCGTCCACGAAGAAGTCGCAGCGGGCCAGACCGCTGCAGCCGCAGAGGGTGAACACCAGTCGGGCCAGCTCGCGGACCCGCTCGGCGGCGCCCTCTGAAATCCCGGCGGGCACGAGCAGCTCCATGCCCCCCTCCGCGTACTTGGCCTCGTAGTCGTACCAGTCGGACGCCTTGGTGACGATCTCGCCGGGCGGCGACGCGACCGGTTTCTCGTTGCCGAGCAGCGAGCACTCGACCTCCTTGCCGGGCGCGGGCGCCTCGACGATCACGCGCGGGTCGTGGCGGCGCGCCTCCTCAACCGCCCGGTCGAGCTCCTCGCTTCCGGACGCCGGCGCGATCCCGACGCTGGAGCCAAGCCGCGCCGGCTTCACCCAGACCGGCTGTCCGAAGCCGGCGACGGTCTCGCGCCAGCCGTCCTCCCCGGCGCGGCAGTAGTCGACCTGCGGCACTCCGCGGCGAGCCAGCAGATCCTTGAAGACGAGCTTGTCCATGCAGATCGCCGAAGACTCGACGTCGGAGCCCGCGTAGGGGACGTCGAGCACCTCGAGCAGGCCCTGGACGCTGCCGTCCTCTCCCCCGGGGCCGTGCAGGACCGGAAAGACCGCGTCGCAGCCGAGCACGCCGCCGCCCGGCGTGAAGCTGACCCGCTCGCCGTCGGCGACCCAGCGGCCGTCGCGGCCGATCGTGATCTCGACCGTGTCATGGCCGGCATCGCGCAGGCCGGCGGCGACCGAGGCGGCCGAGCGCAGCGAGACCTCGTGCTCGCTCGAGATCCCGCCGCCGAGAACGGCGACCCTCATGCCCCGGGCGTCGTCGGGGTCGTCTGTGAGGCTACTCCGACGGAGATGGTGACCGTGTCGGCGCGGCGCCCGCGCGAGCCGCCCGGCGGGAACTCGGAGATCACGCGGCCGACCTCGGCGGGGTCGTCGGTGCTCTCCTCCGTGACGGCCGGGGTGAAGCCGGCCTTCTTCAGCGCCGTCACCGCGCTCTTGCGGTCCTGGCCGACGACGTCCGGCACGGTGATCGCGCCGGTCGAGGCGAAGATCGTCACCTGCGAGCCTCGCGCCACCAGCTTCCCTGCTCCCGGGCTCTGGTTGAGCACCCTGCCCTCGGGCTCGGTCGAATCCCGCTGCACGAGGACGCCCGAGAGGCCCGCGTCCTGAAGCGCCGCCAGGGCTGCCTGGTCGTCGAGTCCGACCACGCTCGGTACCGCGACCTGGTTGGTCCCGCGGGAGATCAGCACCGTCACCACCTGGCTGGTCGAGAGCTGGGTTCCCGCCGCGGGCTCGCTGCCGATCGCACGACCCTTGGGCACCGTGTTCGAGAACTCGTTCCTCGTCGTCACCTTGAACCCGGCCTTCTCCAGACGTGAGGTGGCGTCGGCCAGGCTGAGCCCGGCTACGTCCGGCACCGCGACGATCGCGGGCCCGGAGCTGACACTGAGCGTGATCGTGGAGCCCTCCTCGACCTTCCCCCCGCCTCGGTCGGTGGGGATCGGGTCCTGCTCCACTACCTGGTTCTGCGGCGCGGCGCTCGGGACAGCCTTGACGTCGACTTCGAATCCCTTGCCCTCGAGGATCTGTGTAGCCGCGTTCTGGTCCTGCCCGATCACGTCGGGGACCGAGACATGCGAGGGCCGCGTCAGTGCGAAGGCGACCAGGGCCGCCACTCCCGCAGCCAGCAAGGCGACGACGATCCAGCGCCAGCGGCGGCGTCGGCGTTCTCGCTCCCACTCGGCCTCCTCGTCATACGGCTCCTCCTCCGCGGCAACGGCGGCCTCGCCCTCCGGGGAGACTGCCGCGTAGGCCGCGGTGTCCTCCGCGCGGGGCGCGTCCGGTGCCTTCTCCGCCGCGTCGAGCGCCTTCAGGAACGCGTCGGCGTCCTTGAATCGGGCGTCGGGGTCCTTGGCCAGGGCCCGCATCACCACCGCGTCGAGGGCGGGCGGGACGTTGGGGTTGATCGCGCTGGGACGGCGGGGCGCCTCGGAGACCTGCTTGAGGGCGACCGCGACCGCGCTCTCGCCCTGGAACGGCACGCGGCCCGTGAGCGCCTCGTAGAGGATCACGCCGATCGAGTAGATGTCCGATCGGGGCGTCGTCGGCTTGCCCTGCGCCTGCTCCGGCGAGATGTACTGGGCCGTGCCCATCACCGAGCCGGTGGCGGTGATGTCCGAGTTCTCCCCGGCGCGGGCGATGCCGAAGTCGGCCACCCGGGCGCGCCCCTCGCCGTCGATGAGGACGTTCTGCGGCTTCAGGTCGCGGTGGACGATCCCCTTGCGGTGGGCGAAGCGGGCGGCGTTCAGGATCTGGCGGGTGAAGTCGATCGCGTCCTTGGGGCTCATCCCGCCCTTTACGAGGTCCTTCAGGGAGGGGCCGTCGACGTACTCCATCGCGATGAAGTAGGTGTCGCCGAACTGCCCGCGGTCGAAGATCCCGACCACGTTCGGATGCTGCAGGCCGGCGGCGGACTGAGCCTCGCGCTGGAAGCGCTGCACGAACTCCTTGTCCTGGGCGAAGCGGTCGTGCAGGATCTTGATCGCGACCTTGCGGTCGAGCTCGGTGTCCTCGGCGAGCCAGACGTCGGCCATTCCCCCGGTGCCGATCTTGCGGTCGAGCCGGTAGCGCTCGTCGACGACGGCGCCGGTCTGCTGATCAGCCACCGGAGTCCCCTTGCAGGATCGCCTCGGCGACCGCCTTGAAGATCGGGCCGCAGGTTGGCCCGCCGAAGCCGCTGGTGTGCTCGACGATGCAGGAGATCGCGATCTGCGGATCGTCGGCGGGAGCGAAGCCGATGAACCACGCGTCGTTCACGCCCGCCGAGATCTCCGCCGTTCCGGTCTTGCCGGCCACGTCGATCCCCGACACAGCCCCGGCCGTGCCGGTGCCCTCGTTGACGACGCTCTGCATCATCGTGTTGAGCTCCGAAGCCGTGTCTTCGCTCATCACCCGACTCTGACGGGCCGGATCGAGTTTCGTCTCCCGGCCGTCGGGGTCGATCACCTTCGACCACAGCCGCGGCTCCATCAGCTCGCCCTTGTTGGCCACCGTCGCGGCGACCTGGGCCATCTGCAGCGGTGTCACGCGGAGGCGCTCCTGGCCGATCGCGACGCGCCCGATGTCGATCGCGTCGCTCGGGCCGAGCAGCTTGTTGCCGTCGTACACGCCGCTCGCCGCCAGCTGGAAGCCCGGGTAGTCGAGTCGCGCCTTCGCGTCGAAGCCGTAGCGGTCCATGTACTTGAACATCGTGTCCTTGCCGAGCTTCTCGCCGGCCTGCGCCCACCAGGTGTTGACGGAGTTGGTGAGCGCGGTGGTCATGTCGATCGTGCCGAACTGCTCCCCACCGGAGTTGGCGAGCGGGACGCCCTCGATCTCGATCGGCGAGCGGCCGCTGAAGGTCGAGTCGGGGCTCAGCTCGCCGCTGTCGAGCGCGGCCGTGGCGGTCACCACCTTCATCGTCGACCCGGGCGGGTAGCCGGCCTGGGTCGCGCGGTTGAAGAGCGGCGCGCTGTCGTCGCGGTTGAGCTGCGCCAGGTGCTTGGGGACGTCGTTCGGGTCGTACTCGGGGATGCTCACCATCGCCCTGACCTCGCCGGTCGAGGGGACGATCGCGACGACGGAGCCGCGGCGGCCGGCGAGTCCGTTCACCGCGGCCTCCTGCGCGGCCGGGTCGAGCGCGGACTGGATGTTGTCGCCCTCCTGCGCGTGACCCTGGAGCTCGTCCAGGACCGAGAGGAACTCGGTCTTGTTGCCGACCAGCTCGTCGTTGTGGGAGAGCTCGAAGCCGACCCGCCCCTGGGTGACGAAGCTGTAGCCGATCGGGTTGCCGAAGAGGGAACCCTGCGGGTAGTGGCGGACGTAGACCTTGTTGTTCCCACTGCCCACCTGGCGGGAGCGGGCGATCACCGAGCCGTCGCTGGCGAAGATGGTTCCCCGCTTGATCTTCTGCTCCTCGAGCAACGGCCTGCGGTTCGCCTGGTTCGCCTTCAGCGAGTCCGAGTCGAAGATCGACCAGTACGAGGTGAACCCGAAGAGCAGCGCGTAGAGGATCAGCAGGAAGCCGAAGAGCTTGATGATCTGCCGGTTCATCAGACCCTCGTCTCGCTCTGGAGGCGCACCCGCCGCCGCGCCTTGTCGGAGATCATCAGGAGCAGGGCGAGCAGGATGAAGTTGGCGATGATCGAGCTGCCCCCGTAGCTGATGAACGGCAGCGTCACGCCGGTCAGCGGGATCACCCGGGTGACGCCGCCGATGATCACGAAGGCCTGCAGGGCGAAGATCGCGGTCAGGCCGGTGGCGAGCAGCTTCGAGAAGCCGTCCTCGGCCAGGATCGCCGTCTTGAAGCCCCGCTCGGCAATCAAGGCGTAGATCAGCACCACGGCCGCGCCCCCAAAGAGGCCGAGCTCATCGACGATCACGGCGTAGATGAAGTCGGTGTGCGGGGCCGGGAGGATCGCGCACCTGTCCGGGAAGTCGCCGTTGCAGCCGGGGAGCTGTACCAGCGAGTCCCCCAACCCCCTCCCGAACAGTCCGCCGTCGGCCTGGGCGAAGATCGACTGGGAGAGCTGATAGCCCGAGCCGCCGGCGTCGTGGAAGGGATCGAGCCAGATGTCGAAGCGCTCCTGGATGTGCGCAGCCGTTTGCGCGAAGAACCAGGCGCCGACCACGAACAGCAGCAGGCCGATGATCACGAACGAGAGCCGGCCGGTGGCGACGTAGATCAGGGCCAGGAACGCGCCGAAGAACATCACCGAGCTGCCCAGGTCCCGGATGAAGACCAGGAGCACCATCGCGGCGCCCCACACGACGAGCAGGGGGCCGAGGTGCTTGAGCGGCGGCAGGACGAGGCCGAAGACGTTGCGAGCGCCGACCACAAGCACCTCCCGGTGCTCGTTGAGATAGCTCGCCAGGAAGACGACGATGCAGATCTTCGCCAGCTCAGTGGGCTGGAAGGTGATCGGCCCGAGGTCGACGGCCAGGAACGCGTCGTTGGTCGCGTGCCCGAGGAAGCGGGGCATGATCAGCAGGACGATCCCGGCCAGCGCGATCAGGTAGCGGTAGCGCTCGAGCGCGTCGTAGTCGCGCAGGAAGATGATCGTCGCCGAGAAGAGGATCAGGCCGAGGACGAACCAGTTGGCCTGGTCGCGGGCGAGGCCCTCGTCGAGGCGGAAGAGCATCACCATGCCGAAGGCCGCGAGCAGGGCGACCAGCGGGAACAGGTAGGGATCCGCGTCGGGGAGGCGGATCCGGATGACGATGTGGGTGGCGACGCAGAGGGCGAGGAAGTAGCCGCCGTAGAGCACGCTCAGGTTGCCGAGCTGATCGGAGTTCGTGATCAGCACGGCGGTGAACCCGGCCGTGACCAGGAGTGCGACCGGGATCAGGGCGAACAGCTCGCGGGTGCGCGCGCTCAACGCTTCTGCGCCTGCTTGCCCTTGGAGGCCCCAGGCTTCTTCTGCTGTTTCTTCGTCGGCGCGGGCGGCGCCGGCTGCGGCACCCCCTCGGTCGGACGCTGCTGGATGTCGGTCGCCAGGCTGGTGGCGTCGTCCTTGCCGCGCAGCGTGTGGCCGGTGACGGCCCGCTGCCGATCCTCCGAGAGCGCTCCCTCCTGCACCGGGATCGAGTACTGCTTCGAGTACAGGCTCACCCCGAGCGGCAGCTCGTACGGCAGGCCGCGGTAGACCGCGACGTTTCCGCTGTCGTCGGTCCCCAGGAAGTAGATCGAGCGGACGAAGAGGACGGCGCCGATGATCACGGCCGCGACGACCGCCAAGGCGGCCACCCACTTGAGCGCGCGGCGGCGCCGGGAGGGCGCCGGCATCGGGCCCTGGCCTCGCAGGCGGTCGGTGGCACCGCGCATGCGCTCCCGAGTGAGGCCCGCCTGCTCGGCCGTTCGCGAGATCAGGGTCGCTCCCTCCTCCGCCTCCATCGCCTCGGCGTCGGCGAGACGGAAGGCGACAGCGGTGATGTTGTCGCGGCCACCGCCGCGGTTGGCGGCGTCCACGAGCTTGTTGACCGCGGCTCGCAGGTTCCGCGAGCTGACCAGGATCTCCTGGATCTGCTCGTCGGAGACCATCGTGGTGAGGCCGTCGCTGCAGAGCAGGAAGACGTCGCCGTCCCGCGCTGGAAAGGTCATGGTGTCGACGTTCACGCTCGGCTCGGGTCCCAGCGCCCGGGTGATGATCGAGCGCTGCGGGTGTTCCTCGGCCTGCTCCTCGGTCAGGCGCCCCTGGCGGCGCAGCTCCTCGACCAGGGAGTGGTCCTTGGTGAGGCGCTTGAGCTCCCCATCGCGAAGCAGGTAGGCGCGGCTGTCGCCGACGTGGCCGAAGGCGACCTCGTCGTCACGCAGCAGCGCAGCGGTCAGGGTGGTCCCCATGCCGGCTCGCGATGAGTCCTCCTGCGCGAGCTTGTGGATCTCCCGGTTCGCCTGTTGGGCGATCTCCTCGAGCTGGCCCTCCGCCGGCTCCTTGACGCTCACGTCGCGCTTCCGCTCGAATGCGCGCGCGGCGATCCGCGAGGCGACCTCGCCGGCCTGCGCGCCGCCCATCCCGTCGGCGACGGCGAACAGCGGAGCGCGCGCGAAGTACGAGTCCTCGTTCGCCTGTCGCTGCCGCCCCGTATCGGTCTTGTGTGCCTCTTCGGCGACTTTCAGCATCAGGAAACCTCGAAGCGGAACTCAGTGTCCCCGATCCGGATCGCGTCGCCGGGCGTCAGCTCGGCCTCGCCGTGCAGCTCACGCGAGTTGAGCAGCGTGCCGTTGGTCGAGTTCATGTCCTCGACGAAATACGCCCCCGAGCGGTTGAACACCCGTGCGTGGATCCCGGAGGCATAGCGATCGTCGAGGCGGATGTCCGCGTCCGCGGAGCGGCCGAGCGAGATGCCCCCGAAGAGGTCGAAGTGCTCCCCCTGGTTGAGGCCTCCGCCCTCCTCGACGACCAGGAACGCGTCGGTTCCCGCCGGCTCGACGCCGGCGACCTCGTGGTAGCCGGTCTCGTAGCCGGGGGTGCCCGTGCCCCGCAGGTCTTTCAGCGAGCTCCGGGTCACCCAGAACAGGAAGAGGAAGAGCACGGCGAGGAAGCCGAACTTGAGCGCAACCGCAAGCGGCTCGAGATCGCTGTTCACTGCTCGATGTCGAAGGCGAAGACCTTGGTTCCGAGAGTGATCTCGTCGCCCGGAGACAGACGGGCGTTGGCCACCCGGCGGCCGTTGACCTTGACCCCGTTTGTCGAGTTCAGGTCGACGATCTGCCAGTCCCCCACGTTGGAGCGGCGCAGCTCGGCGTGGCGCCGCGAGATATTGGGATCGTCGATGACGCAGTCGCACTCCTTCGAGCGACCGAGCGTGGCGGTCGGCCCGTCGAGGACGTAGCGGCGGTCGTCGACCGACACGATCGCCCGGGTCTCCGAGAATGCGGCGTCGGGGCGGCGCTTGGAGCGCGCCTTCTCCGCCTGGGTCGCCGAGTAGACCATCGTGTGCCCGTGCTCGCCCTGCTCCGGCTCGGCGCCCTGCCGCTGCGGGGGCCTGACCAGGCGGGTCTGGATCCCGAACTCGCCCAGTCGGAGGCGCTCGTCCTGATCGAGATGGACGACCGGCCGAGTGAGCAGGTCGTAGTCGTGGTGGCGCGCGTGCTCGAGCAGATGGCCGCTGAGCTCCTGAGCGAGCGAGGACTCGTAGTCCTTGAAGCGCTCGTAGTCGTCGGGACAGAGCCAGACCGTGTACTCGTTCGGCACGTAGACGCGCTGGACCGACGCCGTCTTGTGGGCGTCCATCTCCTTGGCGAGCTTGCGCGCGATCTCCACCGGCTGCACGCCGGAGCTGAAGGCGCGGCTGAAGACGCCTTCTACGAGGCCCTCAATACGGGCTTCGAGGTTGCGTAGAACGCTGATCGGGAGCTCCTCGGGTCGTTGGCCGCGGCCTCATTAAACGCGCTGCGCCAGCGGCACAAGCTGCGTCACGGGTGCGAAATGCTAGTGCCCTGCGCTACGCGAGCGCATCGGAGCGGTGCTCCTCGAATGCGCCTTCGTGGTAAGGCTCCGACGCGCCCAGGCGGTAGGACTCGGCGACGCCCAGACGACGCGTGAGCAGGGCTGCGACCACGGCCGCGAGCAGGGCGCCGAAGAGCAGCCCGGGCGGGCTCGAGCCCCCGTCCACCAGCCTGAGCGCGGTGATCAGCCCCGCCGCCCAGATCAGCGCCCCGAGGGCATCGAGAATGGGGGTGCGCCCGCGGATCAACAGGGGCAGCGCCCAGGCGGCCAGCCCGAAGATGCCGACGCCGGCGAGGACGGAGCCGTCCACGAGCGGGGCGACCACGTCACCGAGCGCGGTCCCGGCGGACCCGGTCCAGTGGGCCGGAGGATCGGCCACCGGGCCGAGCAGCAAGGTGCGGTGGGCGAGCTCCTCCCAGGCCGCCAGCCAGAGGTACCCGATCCCTCCGAGCAGCGCGCGACTGGCGGCTCCCCGAGTGAGGCCGGCTAGCGCCGGATAGACCGGTCCAAGCCCCGCGAGGCCGAGGACCGGTGCAAGCCCGGGCAACGCGATCGCCTCCGGATCGATCGCGGCGAGCAGCAGCGGGGCACCCAGGACCGCGACCAGCGCCGCGACTCCCGGTTCACCCGCGCCCAGCACCAGCCAGAGGACGACCAGGGTGAGCTCGAGTGCGTATGCGGGACGTGGGCGACCGAGGGCGAGGAAGCCCGGTGCGAGGGCGATCAACGCGATGGGCGCCGGGGCTCCGGTGGCGATCAGGGCGGCCAGGCCGAGGGCGGCGATGCCGGCGGCTGGAAGGAAGCGGGCGAGCTCCGGCCGCCGTCGCGGCTCGGCGAAGGCGTCCCCGTCGATCCCGGCGATCGGGGGCAGGGGCTCGCCATCGAGCTCGGCGATGTGAGCGGCGAGAGCAGAGCCGAGCTCCGAGGCCAACGGCCGCTCCCCGGGGTCCGGGTCGAGCGCGGCATCGATCGCCTGCGTCATCTCCGCCGGTAGCTCGGGGCGGACTTCCTCCAGGGGCGCGATCGGCTCACCGATCGCCCGGGCGGTCGCGGCCGGCCCCTCGCGGAGCAGCGGGTGCTCCCCGCAGAGGCACTCGTAGATGGTCAAGGCAAGCGAGTACACGTCCGCCGCCGGCCCGGGCCGCAGCCCGTCGGCCTGTTCGGGCGCCATGTAGGCGAGCGTCCCCAACACGGCGCCGGTGGCCGTCAAGGTCTTCTCACCGGCGATGCGCGCGATCCCGAAGTCGACGAGCTTCGCCTGCTCGCCGGTGTCGACCAGGATGTTCTCGGGCTTCACGTCCCGGTGGACGACGCCGGCGCGGTGCGCGGCGGTCAACGCGGCCGCGGCGTCGGCACCGACGCTGGCGACCAGGCGGTCGTTGAGATCCCCCCGCCGGCCGAGCGACCGCAGGGTCTCCCCCTCGATCAGCTCCGAGACCAGGAAGGCGCGCTCGCCGTCGCTGGCCAGCTCGTAGAGCGTCGCGATGTTGCGATGGGTGAGTCGGGCCACCGCCTGCGCCTCGCGGGTGACGCGCGGGGCTCCGTGCTCGCGGTCCATCACCTTGACCGCTACGGGCCGCTGCAGCCTCTCGTCCCAGGCGCGGTAGACGGTCCCGAAGCCGCCACTTCCAATCCGCTCCTCGATGCGGAATCTGCCCAGGATGACCTCACCGACCATGGCCGGTTTGAGTTCGCCCCCGGACGACCCAATCCTGTGTGACTCACGCCTACTGGGTAGACGGCTTCGCCATAGCACGGGTTGCTCCTCGGCTGCGCCTGCGGAGCACCCTCGCGTATACATGCGTCACGACCCCTGTTCATACTGAGGCGCGGTTTGGCATTCCTCGATGAGGAACAACACGAGCTGGTCGTCGACGAAGAGCCGGAACGCCCGAGACGCAGGGTCGGCGGGCCGCAGAGGCGGCGCCAGCAGTTCCTGGTCCGTCGCCTGATCGGCGTCGGGGTCGGTCTCGCCTTCCTGATCCTGGTCGTGATCGCGTTCCGGGGCTGCCTCGAGGCGCGCTCCGACCGGGCCCTGCGCAACTACGACTCGGACGTCGCCACGATCATGCAACAGTCCGAGCAGAGCGGGAAGGACTTCTTCAACCTGCTGAACAGCTCGGGCGGAACGTCGACCTCCCTGGACGCGCAGCAGGAGGTGCTCCGCCAGCGGGACACCTCGCAGACCCTCCTCGACCGGGCCGACGACATCGGAGCTCCGGGTCAGATGCACGACGCGCAGAACGCCGTCATCCAGACCCTGACACTGCGAAGGGACGCCCTCAGCTCGATTGCCGAGAGCGTCCCCCAGGCGACGGCGCGCACCCAGACCACGAACGCCCCGACGACGAACGCGATCGAGGCGATTTCGAACGCGATGGGCTCGCTTTACGCGAGCGACATCCTCTGGACGCAGATCGGCAAGCCCGAGATCCAGAACGTCCTCGACGACGAGGGCGTGGAGTCGACGCCCCTGCCCAACGGCAGGTTCATGCCGGCCAACGCAACCGACTACCTGGATCAGACGAATCTGGTGACCAAGCTCAACGCGCTCACCGGCCAGACCGCTTCGACCACCGGCGGCGTTCACGGCCTCCAGCTCGACTCGACCACCATCGGCGGCCAGACCCTGTCGCCCGACTCGACCAACACCGTCCCGACGGACTCTCAGGAGATCGACATCCTGCTCACCAATTCGGGCGACAGCGACGAGACGGGGATCAGCGTGACGGCCACCCTCGGGGGCACCGATCTCACCGGGCAGCTTCAGGCGCTGAGCGCCGGCGAACAGGGGACCGTGAAGATCCCGATCACAAGCACGCCGACTCCGGGCACCGACACGACGCTTCAGGTCGTCGTGCAGCCAGTTCCCGGCGAGCAGCTGACCGACAACAACCAGTCCCAGTACACGGTCGTCTTCGGCTCCTAATGGGCCCCGAACCGGTCCGCGTCACCTACCTGGGCCCGCCGGGCACGTTCAGCGAGGACGCGCTCCGGGCGGCAGTCGGGGGTGAGGAGGTCGAGGCGATCCCCTCGGCCTCGGTCTACGACGCGATCATGGCGATCCGAAAGGGTGCGGCCGACCGGGCCCTGGTGCCCTTCGAGAACTCGATCGAGGGCGCCGTCACGGCGACGCTGGACACGCTCGCCTTCGACGCCGACGGGCTCACCCTGGTCGGCGAGTACGACCTGCCGATCCGCCACTGCCTGATCGCCCGGGAGGAGATCCCGCTCGAGCGGATCGAGGTGGTCCTCTCCCACCCCCAGCCGAGCGCGCAGTGCGCGCGGTTCATCCGGGACAACCTGCCCCAGGCCGAGGTCCGCGCGGCCCCGAGCACGGCCGAGGCCGTTCGGACCGTCGCCGAGTCCGAGCAGCCCTGGGCGGCCCTCGGAGCCGAGTCCGCGGCGCGCCTCTATGGCGCGGCCGTCCTCCGTCACGGGGTCGAGGACGAGCCCGACAACATCACCCGCTTCGTCTGGGTGGCGCCGGAGGGCACGACCCCATCGGGCTCCGGGCCGTGGCGCACGTCCCTCGTCTTCTCCGAACTCGGCGAGGATCACCCGGGTGCCCTGGTGGACGCCCTTCAGGTCTTCTCGGCTCGCGAGATCAACCTGACGCGGATCGAGTCGAGGCCGCTGCGGCGGGGCCTCGGCCGCTACCAGTTCTTCCTCGACATCGAGGGCGGCGTGAAGGACGATCCCCTCCCCTCGGCGATCGAGGCCCTGCGCTCGAAGGCCGAGACCGTGCGCGTCCTTGGCAGCTGGCCGATCTCGGCCTCGCCCGGAGTGCCCGGAGCCAGCTAGGTGCTCGTCTACAATCGCCCGGGAAATGGGCAACGGGGCCACCGGACACGAGACAGTGCCGGCGCACGGCCGGGCATCGAAGAACGGCCACAAGGCCGCCGCGAGCAACGGTCATGACCCTGCCCGCCTCAACGGAAACGGCGCCGCTCCGGACGGGGAGGCCGACGGCGAGGTAGCGGTAGCAGCGATTCGCCGCCTGACCAGGGGGCGGGTGCTGGTCCTCAACGCAAGCTACGAGCCGCTCAACGTCTGCACCGTTCGCCGAGCGCTGGTGCTGATCCTGAAGGAGAAGGCCGAAGTCCTCGAGCGCGGCGATGGCGTGCTCCGCTCCGAGACGATGCGAATCGACCGGCCCGAGGTCATCCGCCTGATCAGCTTCGTCCGCGTCCCGCGTGACATCCATCGCCGCCGCATCACCCGGAAGGCGGTGCTCGCACGCGACGGCTGGACCTGCCAGTACTGCGGCTCGGACAAGCACAGCCTCACCGTCGATCACGTCATCCCGCGCAGCCGCGGCGGCGAGTCGGTCTGGGAGAACATCGTCGCCTCCTGCGCGCCCTGCAACCGCAAGAAGGGCAACCGCCTCCCCCAGGAGATCCGCATGCATCCGAAGCGCCGGCCTCGACCACCGGGGCCAACCGTCTTCATCCGGATCGCCGCGCCGCGCACGCCGACGGCCTGGGAGCCGTACCTGCTGACGGCCTAGTCGGGCCTGTTCACTTGGGGATGAACTTGCTGGCGCTGAACGTCGCGCCCTGCGGGTCGCTGACGACGGTCATCCGGATGGTGTAGGTGGGTGTCGACCAGGGGGCGTCAAACGCGGGCACGATCACGCTGCCGCCAAGCTCGGCCGCCTTTGCCGCCGTGGCGTCGGCGTCGTCGGTCGCGAAGGTGACGCCCCAGTGCGCCGGTGTGTCAGGCTGATCTTCCGGAATCGGAATGATGCTCCCGACGACGTCCTCGAACCCGTCCGGGGCGCCCGCCGCCGCCATCTGCTTGCGCAGCTCCGGGTGGTGCTCGCGCTCGAGCCAGTCGCCGTAGCCGGGCAGCGTCCAGCCCTCCGCCCCGGCACCGATCCCGGCCGTCCGCCAGCCGAACACCGACCCGTAGAACGACTTCGCCCCCTCCACGTCGCGGGTGTTGAGGCCGTTGAAGACCACCGCGCCGGGGTCATTGACGAGTTGAGCGCCCTTGTGCTCCCTCGCCTCCAGGACGCGGAACACCGCCCCCTCGGGATCGGCGAAGTGCGCCATCCGGCCGGCGTTTCTGACGTCGTACGGCTCGACGACGACCGTCCCGCCGGCATCGCGAATCCTTGAAGCGACCTCGCCGGCGCTGTCGACCCAGAAGTACGTGTTCCACATCGCGATCGGCGGAGCGCCATCGGGGACCGATGCGATGGCGGCCACGTCGCCCCGGAGCCTCTGGGCGGACGTGTCGAAGATCGACGAGCTCTCCGCCTCGTGCCGAGCGATGAAGTAGTGCCCCCCAGAATCCGGAGGCATGGTGTCCTCGAACTCCCATCCGAAGAGGCCGCCGTAGAAGTCGAGCGCCGCCTCGGGATCCGGCTCGCTCACGTCGACCCAGCAGGGAACGCCGGGGATGTATCCGTCGCGTTCGGGCATAGGTGCGCTCCCTTCGGCTCGTTAGACGACTCGGGGCACCCTAACTACTGCGCTTTGGCGCCTTAGTGGCGCATAGCGCCAATTTCGCGCCAGACTAGCCCGGCAGTGATCCTCATCCCGAGAAACGTCAGGCGGAACAATCGCGATTTCGTTCGGTTACGTCACCCGCTCGATTGGCCTCACAGCCGGGATCGGACGTGTTGACGATCAGGGATGGGTGGAGGAAGGCGTGAAGTGGAGTTCCGAGGAACCGGACCACAGATCGCTGGCCGATGCGATCGTCGAGGCCGTGGCCATCCCCAACGACGAGGCCGAGCGGCTAGCGGAGTCAGCCCTCTACGAGCTTCACGAGCGCGGCAGGGACAGGAGCGACATGACACGTCGCGATTGGGTTGGCGCGGGCGCCTTGCTGACGCTCAGCGGAGGGCTGGTCTTTGTTGCGATCCTGGCTGTCGTCGCGGCCTTGATTTGGCTCGCGGTCGAGGTGCTCTGAGGATCTAGCGCTTCTTGCGCTCGGCCTCGGCGCGCTGCTTGGCGGTGGCCGTGTGCTTCGGCTTGACCTTGGGCCTCGCTGTCTTGGGCTTCGAGCCGGAGGCGCTGCCACCTGAGCTGCGCCTCTTCGGAGCCTTCGGCTTGGCGGCCGGCTTGGGCTTCGAGGCGGCCTTCTTCGGCTTGGCCGCGGGCTTCGACTTCGAGGAGCCCGAGCTGCGGCCGCGCTTCGGCTTGTCGGCCTTCGCGGGACCGTCGCTGGAGGCCTCCGAGGGCTTCGCGCGAGTGACCTTCGCCTCGCCGTTGCCGGCTGCCTCGGCCGCGGCCGCTTCGTCGGCGACGCTGCCTTCGCTCGGCGCCTCATCCTCGAGCGTTGGGGCCTTGGCCGCGGTGCCGTTGCCATTGCCGTTCTCCGACTCGACCACCAGCGCCACGGCGCTGACCCGGTCGCCCTGCTTCAAGTTCATCACCCGCACGCCCTGGGTCGCCCGGCCCATCCGCGAGATGCCGTCGACGGCGTTCCGCTGAACCATTCCGTTCTGGGAGATGAAGATCAGCTCCTGGCCCTCGCGGACGACCCGCGCGCCGGCGAGACCGCCCTTCTTGGCGGTCAGCTTCGCCGTGAGCATGCCCTTGGCGCCTCGGCCCTTGACGGGATACTCGATCAACGCGGTCCGCTTGCCGTAGCCGTTCTCCGTGACCACGAGGAGGTCCCCCTTCGTGTCCGAGTGATCGACGACGTCGAGGGAGAGGACACGGTTGCCCTTGGCGGAGACGTTCATGCCCTTGACGCCCGCGGTGGCCCGGCCCATCGGCCGCGCCTGCTTCTCCGCGAAGCGGGCGGCGTGCCCCGACTTGGAGACCATGATGATGTCGTCCTTGCCCGAGGTCATCCGCACCCGGACGAGCTCGTCGCCCTTGCGGATGTTGATCGCGATGATGCCGTCGGCCCGGATCGGCGTGTCGTAGTCCTTGAAGGCGGTCTTCTTGACCATTCCCTGCGCGGTGCCGAAGACGAGGAACTTGCCCTCGGAGAAGTCGCGGGTGGGGATCACACCCATCACCTTCTCCCCCTCCTTCAGGGGCAGGACGTTGACCAGCGCCCGGCCCTTCGCGGCGCGGCTGCCCTCGGGCAGCTCGTAGACCTTGAGCCGGTAGACCTTCCCCTGGTTGGTGAAGAAGAGCAGGTAGTCATGCGTCGAGCAGACGTTCAGGTGCTCGATGTAGTCGCCCTCCTTCATGTTCATCCCCTGTACGCCCCGGCCGCCGCGGCGCTGCTGGCGATAGGTGGTGAGCGGCGTCCGCTTCGCGTAGCCGGAGGCGGTGATGGAGACGACCATCTGCTCGTCGGCGATCACGTCCTCGATGTCGAGGTCGCCCTCCGCGGCGGTGATCTCGGTCCGGCGCTCGTCGCCGTACTTCTCGGCGATTTCCTTGAGCTCGGTCTTGACCAGCCCGAGCACCTTCTGCTCGTCGGCCAGGATCGCGCGGAGGTCCTTGATCAGCTGGGTGAGCTCCTTGTGCTCGGCCTTGATCTTGTCGGCCTCGAGCGCGGTCAGGCGCTGCAGGCGCATGTCGAGGATCGCCTGAGCCTGGGCGCGAGAGAGCTCGAACTTGTCGATCAGGCCGTCGCGCGCGGTGTCGGGATCCTTGGAGCTCCGGATCAGCTTGATCACGGCGTCGAGGTTGCCGAGGGCGATCAGCAACCCCTCGAGGATGTGGGCTCGTGCCTCGGCGCGCGCGAGCTGATGCTGCGTGCGCCGGGTGATGATCTCCTTCTGGTGGCCGACGTACTGCTCGACCAGCTCCCGGAGGCTGAGCGTCCGGGGGACGCCGTCGACCAGCGCGACCATGTTGATTCCGAAGGCCTGCTGCATCGCGGTGCGCTTGTAGAGCTGGTTGAGAACGACCTGGGCGGGGTCGCCACCGCGCTTCAGCTCGATCACGAGCCGCATGCCGCTGCGGTCCGACTCGTCCCGCAGATCGGAGACGCCGGTGATCTTCTTGTCGCGGACGAGGTCTGCGATCTTGGTGATCAGGCCGCCCTCGCCGCCCTTCTTGACCATGAAGGGGAGCTCGGTGACGATGATCGCGTCCCTGCCGCCCTTGAGAGGCTCGACGTGGGCCTTTGCTCGGATCCGGATCGAGCCGCGGCCGGAGGCGTAGGCGTCGCGGATGCCCTGCGTCCCCATGATCGTCCCGCCTCCGGGGAAGTCCGGGCCCTTGACGTGCTTCATCAGGCCCTTCATGTCGATCTCGGGGTCCTCGATGTAAGCATTGACCGCCCCGATCACCTCGCGGAGGTTGTGGGGCGGGATGTTGGTGGCCATCCCGACCGCGATCCCGGTGGCGCCGTTCACCAGCAGGTTCGGGAACCGGGCCGGCAACAGGACCGGCTCGCGGGTCGACTCGTCGTAGTTGGGGCCGAAGTCGACGGTGTCGGCGTCGATGTCCCGCAGTAGCTCGGTCGCCAGGGCGTCGAGGCGGGCCTCCGTGTACCGCATCGCGGCCGCCGGGTCGTCGTCGATCGAGCCGAAGTTGCCCTGCCCGTCGACCAGCGGGTAGCGCAGGGCGAAGTCCTGCGCCATCCGCACCAGCGTCTCGTAGATCGCGGAGTCGCCGTGCGGGTGGTACTTACCCATCACCTCGCCGACGATGAAGGCGCACTTGCGGTACGGCCGGTTGGGCTGCAGGCCGAGGTCGTGCATCGCGTAGAGCACCCGCCGGTGAACCGGCTTGAGGCCGTCGCGCACGTCCGGAAGGGCGCGCCCGACGATCACGCTCATCGCGTAGTCGAGATAGGAGGAGCGCATCTCCTTCTCCAGCTCGCGCTCCTCGATGTTGCCGTGGAGCGCCTGGTCGAGACTCAGTTCATCAGCCATTGGCGATCAGCTCCTCAGACATCCAGGAAGCGGACGTCGCGGGCGTGCCGTTCTATGAACTCCTTGCGAGGCTCGACCTTGTCGCCCATCAGATCCGAGAAGGTCTGCTCGAGGCCGCTGGCCGCGGCCTCGTCGATCGAGACCTGCTGCAAGGTCCGGGTCTCGGGGTCCATGGTCGTCTCGCGAAGCTGCTCGGAGTTCATCTCGCCGAGTCCCTTGAAGCGGGAGAGCGTGACGCCCTGGCGGGCCAGCTCGAGCACCTGGCGGCGGAGCTCCGAGAAGTTCTCCGCCTCAGCCTCCTTCTCACCGAGCGAGACCACGAATGGCGGGTTGCCCATCTCGCTGACCACCTTGCCGTAGGCGTCGACCAGCTCCTTGTAGGGCTGTGAGT